>JAYTJE010000144.1:0-13259 GCA_043731355.1 Nitrospirota bacterium | reverse complement strand
GATTTACTACCAGTTGAACAAGCTCTGGGTCTCGGGTAACCGATGTCTTGATATATGGGACCATTAGAAACGGGTAACCGATGTCGTGACATTTGACAGATAGGAGATAAAAATGAGTTGTCCAAAGACAAAACTTATCTCGGCATACCTTGACGCGGAGCTCCGGAGCAGCGACCGGGCCGCGCTTGAAACCCATGTGCAGGGCTGCGCGCAATGCGGGGCGGTCCTTACGGATATGCGGTCTTTGCGGGCCGCATTTGCAGCCATCGACCGCCATCAAGCTCCCTCCGGTTTCGCCACCAGGGTCATGGCGAGAACCGCGGAACTGGACAAAAAAAGATCCCCCTGGTTCGCACCGTTTGCAGTCAGATTCGCGGAAGCGGCTGTTCTTCTCGTTGTCATCACCGTCGGCATTCTCGCGGGAAGGGTCATGACGAATAGTTCCCCGGCGGCAAGGGCAGCGAACATCGCATCATCTTTTTCGCTCGATCTGTTCGATGCAACCCCGCCCGGGTCCCTGGGCGATGTGTACCTTGCCATGACGGAGGTTGGAAATGAAAAATAACCTCCTCAAATTTGTCCTGGCGGTTTCGCTGGTCCTGAACCTGACGGTGGTCGCCACTGTCGGATACCGGTATTACGCACAGTCCCGTTTATGGGTTTCACCCTTCGGCAAGGTCATGGAGAAGAACCGGTTTTTGTTTGAAGAGCTGTCCCTGAAGCCCGAACAGATGGCTGAGATGAAAAAAAAGGCTATTCCCTTTCGCGCGGAGATTGACCGGCGAAAGCTGGAGATAGACGCCAAAAGAAAAGAACTGGTGACGCTCATGCGTGATCAGGATCCCGATAAGAAGGCAATTGATGTTTTGATCAAGGAGATAAGCGGAAAACAGGAAGAGATGCAGCGGATGATCGCCGGCCATATGCTTGAGGTAAAGTCGTCCCTCGACAGGGACCAGCAGAGGAAATTCTTCGATCTCATCGAACGGAACATGATTGGAAACGGACCGATGTCCTGTCCGCCTGCGCATGGGCCGGTGCCGTCAAACTGAGATCCTGAAGGCTTTGCCGTGAATCATTCAGGAGGCTGAAATGCTATCTTGATCCGGTCTACTCCTCGCTTCTTCCCGCTTCTCTGCTCAGTTCCTGTCTCCTGTCTTCGTTCCCGCAATGAAAGGATAAAAATCAAGATGGTACGTTCTCACCTAATGGCCGTTGCCGTCATGTTCGTCCTGACAGGGGCGCAGATTCATTACGCCTATTCCGCCGAGGACCTGAAGGACACACTGTCCCCGGAGAAGACAGACAGAAAGATACTGTCCCTCGATCAATGCATTGCACTGGCATTCGAAAAAAATCCAGGACTCCAGGTTGAATATGAAAAAATCATGGAGCTGGAGGACGATTATCGCATCGCCTCGGCAGGCCTGTACCCGAAAGTCACCGCAAGCGCCTCCTACACCAGAGTCAATAAAGATCGGGTCGGCATTCAGCCGGCCATGCAGTATTCCGAGGAATCCCTTGGACAGGTCAAGCTCAAGCAGCTGCTCTACGACGGCGGAAAGATCGGAAACAGCGGCCGTGCGGCTTTGAAAGCGGTGGATGCTCAGCGGGACTCGGCTGACGCCGCTCGGCTGGATACGGTCTCTGTCGTGAGCCAGGCCTATTACCGGGTGCTCGAAGCGCGCGAGCTTCTTCGGGTCGGGGAACATTCACGGTCGCAGCGGGAAGAGTTCTTTAAACTCACGGACAGCTTCCAAAAATCGGGCAAGGCCACGCGCATCGAAGCGCTCAAGGCCGAAGCCCAGCTGCTGGACGCTGAACGAAGCCTGATCCAGGCGCGCGAGGCTTTGCGGATCAGCGAACTGATCCTGAAAAAAACGATCGGCGTAGGCGTTGATGCGCAAATCGGCATTGCTGACGGCTTGCCGGAAACATTCGCAGAACCGGAGCAGGAAGCAATCCTGCTGGCGCAGCTGTTCGAGAACAATCCTGACCTGAAAAAGAGCATGCAATTCAAGGAACAGGCCAGACTTTCCATGGATTCCGCAGCCGGTTCGTATCTGCCCGAGATCAGCGCTCAGGGTAACTACGGCTACCGGGACCGTGATGTGGGGGGCTCCGGGGACGAGTGGATGGCCGGCGTATTTCTGGAGTGGTCGCTCTTCGAGGGCGGCATTACCCGGGCGCAGGTGGGCAAAGCCCGCGCGCGTTATCGGGAGGTCGAATGGAACGACCGGGCTGTCCGGGACCAGGTGCAGGTGGATCTTAGCCAGGCCTTGGGCGACATGCGAACGGCGCTCGCATCCATCCGGTCCTCGAAAAGACTGGTGGAAGCCCAGGATGAAGCATACCAAGCGATCATGGAATTCTATAAACGCGGCAAGGCGACCTACATCGAGGTGCTGACCGCCGAAACGGACCTGACCCAGGCAAAGGCGGCTTATGTGCGCGCAGTGGGAGATTACCAGGCCGCCTCAGCGCGCCTTGACCGGGTAACCGGAAAGCGATACGCAGCAAACGAGAAGCAGGGAGGATTATTGTGACAAAGAAGAAAATCGGTATAGCGGCGGCATCCGCGATTATCGCGATCGTTCTTGCCGTAGTCATCGTCACGGTAAGGGCGGGCAGCGATAAGCCGGAGCTCGCGGTTACCACGGCCGTCGTGGAAAAGCGCGACATGGGCTCCCTGGTCCAGGCCACCGGCATCATCAAACCCAAGGTGGGGGCCGAGGTGAAGGTCGGTGCGCGGATCACCGGCAAGGTGGAGCATCTCTACGCCAATATCGGCGACCGGGTCAAGAAAGGCCAGATATTGGTCCGGCTCGAACAGGACGACCTCAAGGCCCGGGCGGACCAGGCGGAAGCTTCGTATCTTGAAGCAAAGGCCGCTTTTGACAAGGCAAAGTTAGACCTGGACCGGGACACGCCGCTCGCAAAAGAAGGATACCTTTCCCAGCAGAATATCGATGGGCTTCAAAACGTCTATGACATGGCGAAGGCGAGGCTCATGAAGGCGAAGGCCGATCAGGACTATGCAAAAGCTCAGCTCTCCTATGCAACCATTACCGCGCCCATCGGCGGGACCATTGCGTCAGTCACGACCCAGCAGGGCGAGACCGTGGCAGCGGGACTGAACGCGCCGACGTTCATCACGATCATCGACCTGAACAAGCTCGAAGTGAACGCCTATGTTGACGAGACCGATGTAGGCAAGATTACCGTGGGCCAGGAAGCGCTTTTTACCGTTGACACGTTCGCGGACAAGGATTTCAAGGGCAAGGTCACGGCCATCTATCCCCGTGCTGTGCTGCAGGAGAACGTCGTCAATTACATCACCCTGATCAGCATCGATAATTCCGAAGGCAAACTCAAGCCTGACATGACGGCAAACGTGACGATCACCCTTAAAAAGAAAGCAGGTGTGCTTGCAATACCGGGAGCTGCGGTCGTGCGCGAAGGCGGCAAGAAGTACGTGATGCTCCAGGCTAAAGACGGGAAAGCAACGCGCCGCGAGGTCAAGACCGGATGGAAGGAAGGGACGTATCTCGAAATAACGTCCGGTCTCAAGGAAGGCGATACCGTGCTCGTAAGCGGCGGGAACGGGAAGAAGTGAACGGATTAAACCTATAGCGAAAATCACAGGAGGTAACTATGATCGACTTAAAAGACATCACCAAGACGTACCGCAAGAGCGGCGGCATGGAAGTGAAGGTTCTGCAGGGCGTTTCGCTCAAGATCGGGAAGGGCGAGTATGTGGCCATTATGGCCCCGTCCGGCATGGGCAAGAGCACGCTCATGAACATCATCGGTTGTCTCGACAGGCCGAGCACGGGCGAATACCGCCTTGACAACATCGAAGTCAATAAAATGGACGACGACAGCCTTTCAGCGGTCCGGAACAAGAAGATCGGCTTCGTGTTTCAGTCGTTCCATCTTTTGCCGAGAACCACGGCGAAGGAGAATGTGCAGCTGCCGCTTATTTACAGCGCGGAAGAGCAGGACATGAACGCCCTCGCGTCCACGGCGCTTGAGGAGGTCGGCCTCGGCGACCGGATGAATTACGTGCCGAGCGAGCTTTCGGGCGGACAACAGCAGCGCGTAGCCATCGCCCGTTCCCTGGTGAACGACCCGAGCATTCTGCTCGCGGACGAGCCCACGGGAAACCTTGATACGGCGTCGAGCACCGAGGTCATGTCCATCTTCGACAAACTCCATAAGGACGGCAGGACCATCGTCATGGTCACGCACTCCGACGAGATCGCAGAGCGCGCGAGCAGGATCATCCGGATGCGCGACGGCAAGATCGTGAGCGACGAAAGGAGGGCCGCATAATGCAACAGGCAAAAACCGTTAAACTCGCCCTTCGGGCGATAGGCATGAACAAAATGCGGGCATTACTGATGATGCTCGGTGTCATCATCGGCATAACCACGCTTACCGTGATCGTGTCCGTGGGTAAGGGGGCAAGCGCCAAGGTAATGAAAAGCGTCCAGAACTTCGGAGCGAATGCGGTGATGATCATCGCCGGCGGCGGCAAGGTCATGGGACCTCCTGATGAAAAGGTCAATACGCTGACGCTGGAAGACGCCCAGGCCGTTATGACGGAAGTCAAAGGCATTCGGTCCATGGATACGGCGCTCATTCGGCTCGGCAGGACCGTGAAGTACGAAGAGAACAACACCAATACCGTTATCTACGGCGGCACCGTGAACTACGGCGACGCCTGGGACTGGAACGTGGAGAGCGGCGACTATTTCACCGAAGAGGACGTGACAAGCATGGCCAGGGTCGCCGTGGTTGGAAAGACCGTGGTCGATGAACTGTACGGCTCCACCGATCCCATTGGAACGAACATCAAGATCGAGAACGTGAACTTCAAGGTCGTCGGCGTGCTTGCCCCGCGCGGGACCAGCCCCATGGGCATGGACATGGACAGCCGTATCGTGATCCCCTACAGCACCGCATCACGCAGGGTGTTCAATACCCCCTATCTCAGCCTCATCCGTGTCGCTGCTATTGATCCGAACCAGGTGGAGAAGATCGAGAACGATGTAGCGGCCCTGCTCAAGGAGCGGCACCATATCCAGTCCGGTTTCCCCGAGGATTTTCGCGTGCGCGGCGCATCTTCCGTCAGCAAGATGGCAAAGGCCATGATGGGCACGCTCAATCTCTTTCTCGGGCTCGTATCGCTTATATCGCTCGTGGTCGGTGGGATCGTCGTGATGAACATCATGCTGATATCCGTTGGCGAGCGGGTGAAGGAGATCGGACTGCGCCGGGCTGTTGGCGCCAGAAAACTGGACATTCGGAACCAATTTTTGATCGAATCGTCTCTCATTACGCTCATGGGCGGCATTATCGGTGTTCTTGCCGGGCTTGTTGTATCGGCGCTTATCCCCATTATGAGCAAGGGGAAAATGGCCGCAATACTTTCATGGGAACCGTTCGTACTCGGGTTTGTATTCTCCGTGCTGGTCGGTATACTCGCGGGCATTCACCCGGCAAAGAAAGCGGCGGAGATGGACCCGGTGATTGCGCTGAAGAGTTAAGCAAACTGATTTCCGATCGTCACCCTCCCCAACCCCTCCCATCGAGGGAGGGGCTACGTTCCCTCTCCCCTTCGTGGGAGAGGGCTGGGGTGAGGGGGATGTTACGATGAAATTACTCAAAGGCACTAAAATAGCCCTGAAGACCCTCGGGGCGCACAAGATGCGGACCGCCCTTGCCGTGATCGGGGTCGTGATCGGCGTTTCCGCCGTGGTCCTGATGGTCGCCATCGGCAGAGGCGCGCAGGAGGCGGTGCTCAAGAAGATCCAGGGGCTCGGTACGAACCTGATCATCGTGACCGCGGGTAAGGTGCGTATTATCGCGGGCAGGCCGAGACAGACGGGCAACACAACGTCGCTGACGGTCCGGGATGCCGAAGCGCTTGCTTCCGAGTCATCCGCAATTGCGAACGCGGCGCCGTTCCAGGGCAGGAAGTATCTGGTCAAATACGGCGAGGTGAGCGCCAACACGATTGTTTCCGGCACCACGCCCGAATTTTCGGAAATACGGAATTTTCGGCCCACGAGGGGACGGTTCTTCACTGACGACGAAGTAAAGGCTTCTCTGCGGGTCGCCGTGCTCGGCAGGACCGTGGTCCGCAATTTGTTCGAGGACCGGGCCGTCATCGGCGAGATGATACGGATCAATAATGTGCCGTTCGAGATCATCGGCGTTCTTGAGGAAAAGGGCGTAAATGCCATCGGCCAGGATGACGACGATCAGATCCTTATTCCGGTCACGACCGTCATGCACCGGCTGATGAACGTCATTTACGTGAACAACGTCTACGTTGCCGCGCGCGACGTGTCGCTCATGGACAAAGCCGTCGGTGACATCGGTTCGATCCTCAGGGAACGGCATCACCTGAAAGCGGGGAAGGACGACGATTTCAGCATCCAGAACCAGATGGACATCCTTCGAGCGGAACAGGAAACATCGGAGACCTTCACGATGCTCCTGGGCGGCATTGCGGCCATCTCACTCCTCGTCGGCGGCGTGGGCATCTTCGCGATCATGCTCATTTCCATCAAAGAACGCACCAGAGAGATAGGACTCCGGCGGGCGCTCGGCGCACGCAAGAAGGATATTCTGCTACAATTCCTTATGGAAGCTTTGGTGCTCAGTCTTGCGGGCGGGATCATCGGAGCGGTGATCGGTGTTTCCGGTTCGCTTATCGTGGGCTGGACCACGGAGCTTCCGACCAGCGTATCCGGCCTGTCGGTAATTGTCGCCTTTTTGTTCTCAGCCGCGATAGGTTTGTTTTTCGGCATCTATCCGGCCAAGAAGGCGGCTGAGTACGATCCGATCCATGCCTTACGGTCGGAATAATAATCTTATTGTCGCACCGAAGGTTTATTGAGAAAACCGTGTTTAAAGATAAGAGGGTATAAATAAACACCACAGGGGGAGAAAAGAATGAAAAAACGAGTTATAGCAGCAATGTTGTTCATGTTGTACGCGGTCTCAGCAGTTGCAGCATCTGACAGGCTCGCAATCGTTCCGAGTGAAGGCGACAACAACATCAGTATCGTCGATCTCAACGCGGAAAAGGTCCTGAAAACACTTCCTACGGGAACGATGCCCCACGCTATCGCTTTCACCAAAGAAGGCAAAGGATATGTGAATAATCGCGGGTCAAAAGCACTGACGGTCATTGACGGGAACAAACTCGAAGTTGTCAAGACCATTGCGCTGCCGGCCACTTCGTTCCAGGTTGGCCTGTCTCCGGACGGCAAAACGCTGGCCGTAGCGTACAAAGACGCGCTGAAGCTGACATTCATCGATACGACAACCGATTCAATAACTAACACCATATCCATAGGCAAAGAGCCTGAAGGCGTCTTCAAAGGCGCGATGATGAAACATTCGTACTGGTCCAAGGACGGTGCGTATGTATATGCATTGGACAACGTGAACAACACCGTCGTAAAAATTGATTCGAAAACAAACGCGATCAAGACAACGATCACTCTGCCCGGACCTACTCATTACCTCCACCCGTCGCCGGACGGAAAGTTCCTTTATGCGGTGAACGAAGCGGAAAAAGCGGGAACGTCCGTGACTCTGATTGACGCTGCGACCGACAAAGTCGTGAAGGATATTCCGATCCCGCTTGAGGCAGGGGAACAGGGTCTCTTGCATCATGGAGATTTTACCAAAGATGGCAAGTATTTCTTTGTGTGCAATGGAGGGGGCAGGACCGTGGCGATCATGGATACTGCCAAGCAGGAGATCGTCAAGACCCTCAAGTCAGGGATGGCCGCTGGGCATCCGGGCATGACCAGGGACGGGAAGTATTTCTTTGTCATCCAGCATAAGGACAACGTCGTCACGGTGATCGATATCGCGAAGCAAGAGGTTGTCAAGAGTATCCCGGTTGGGACCGGAAAAAAGCAGGCCCACGGCGGATACTTTACTCCTGACGGCAAATTCTATTATATGATCAACGCCGAGGACAACAACATGGTCAAGATCGATGTCGCCAAGATGGAAGTTGTATCGAAAATTCCTGTTGGGAAGTCCGCGATGTTCTTCAGCATCAAAGAAGGAAGCGAATTTCCGAGCACGGAATAAATCATAAACGAAAAAGAGGAGGAATACCATGGAAGAGGGAATGAAACCAGGTCAGGCAATGAGCAGGAGAAGTCTTCTCATCAATGCTGGAAAATGCGCCATCGGCGTTGCCGGTGTCACCGCGATTGCATCGGCGATCCCGAATTTCGTTTCAAAAGCGGAAGCCAAGGGCGGGTCTACTGAAAAATGGCCCTGGCCGTATGTAAAGCTCGATCCCGAAAAAACCGCTGAGCTTGCCTATAATGAGTGGTATCGGGTGTTCTGCGGCGCAGCGGTCATCAGCAGTGTTTTCAGCCAGCTTCGGGAAAAGGTCGGCGAACCCTACAATTCCTTTCCCATCGATGGCTATGTCTTCCTCGAAGGCGGCATGGTTGGCTGGGGGACCGTATGCGGCTCGAATGCCGGTGCGAATATCGTGAGCAACATGATCATCGGCCCACGGATCGCCGGGCCGGATTGTGAGAACGGCGCAGTGATCGGTTCGGAAATGCTGCAATGGTACTCCGAAACAGCGCTACCCGTGTTTAATCCCAAGGAGCCGAAACAAAAGACAAAGATCATACAGACGACAAGTGCGTCGCCCCTTTGCCATGTTTCCGTCGGCAAATGGATGAAGGAATCAGGGTATGCGCTTGCCAGTCCGGAACGGAAGGACCGTTGCGCACGGGTCGCGGCGAGCGTTGCCTACAAGCTTGTACAGGATCTCAATGCCTGGAAGGACGGCAAGTATGTTTCAAAAGCGACCTGGACTCCGGCGAAGGATTTCGGTATCACGGCGCAGCAGAATTGCACCGAATGTCATGACACAAAAATACCGTCACCTCCGATGGTAAAAAAATAGTCTTGAGATTCAACACAGAAGGGCGGGAATTGTTCCCGCCCTTCTGCATTAAAGATGGGACGAGTTGCACTATGGTAAGGAGGTTATCATGCCGTTGATCCTATCTGAAAACATTCGGAAAGAATACCGGGTCGGCGAGGTCAGCATTAAGGCATTGAAAGGCCTTAGTTTCGAAATCGAGCCCGCGTCTTTTGTGTCCTTTGTCGGCCCCTCGGGAAGCGGAAAAACAACGCTCCTGAATCTCATCGGATGCCTCGATAAACCGACGGAAGGCAAGCTTATTGTGGCTGCCGCTGATGTTTCCAGCCTGGACCGCAAACGAAGCGCGTTGTTCAGGGGGAATACCATCGGCTTTATTTTTCAGGATTTCAACCTCATGCCGGTGCTCACGGTTTATGAGAACATAGAATACCCCCTCCTCATGGTCCAGAACACGCCGGTTGAAGAAAGAAAGAAGCGTGTGACCTTCCTGTTGGAAGCAGTCGGAATGATCGAACAGAAAGACAAGTACCCGGACCAGATCTCGGGCGGCCAGAAACAGCGGGTGGCTGTGGCACGGGCGCTGGTCACGAATCCGAAACTCGTGCTTGCCGACGAGCCCACGGCCAACCTGGACCATACGACGGCATATATGGTGATCGATCTTATGAAGAAGATGCGGGACGAGTTCAAAACAACGTTCATTTTCTCGACCCATGACCAAAAGATCGTGGGAGAGGCCGAGATCATCTACTCCCTCGAAGACGGCGAACTGAAGGGCAGGCAGGTGAAGGGAGGGAACGTCAATGGGTAACCTCTTCAAGATAGCGGTCAGGAACCTTCTGCGGTACAAACGAAGAACGCTGCTCACGGCCTCGCTCATCACCATCGGCATCGTGTTCGTCCTCGTTTTTCTCGCGGTTTCCGGGTCCTTTAAAAACATGATGATCGGACAGATCACCGATTCCATGCTCGGTCATTTGCAGGTCCACCGCAAGGGCTATGTGGCGTCCATCGACAACCTGCCGCTGAACCTGAACCTGAAGGCCGGGGCCGCCGAGCGGTTGAAAAGCGCGCTCGACAAGCAGCCGGAGATCGCGGACTACTCGCCAAGAATAAAATTCGGCGGCATGTTCAGCAACTTCGTTGAGACGACGAACATCCGGCTGGTCGCCGTGTATCCTGAACAAGAATTTGCGACCGTGCCGCTTTTGCCGTCACGAATAATAGAAGGAGAAAAGGCGCTCAAGAGGGGAGAAATCCTCGTTCCAACATTGCTGGCCAAAGGCATGAGCGTGAAGCTCGGAGACACCGTGGTTGTGGTCGCGACCAACAAGGACGGGTCTGTGAACGGCAAGCAGTTCAGGGTTTCCGGCATAGTCGAGGGCATCACCGGTCCCGGGGGCAGGGACGGGTACATCCATATCGAGGACGCCGTGGAACTTCTCCGGATGGAAGAACCTGAGGTGAGTGAGGTTGCGATCAGGATGAAGGATTTCAGCAAGCTCCATCGCTTTGCCGGAAAGATCGAGGGCCTGCTTTCCGGGGAATTGAACAAGCAGGGGAAACCCCTCTTCGAGGTGCATTCCTGGGAGCAGCTTACCCCCTTTTACAACATCGCCCGGATGATCGACATGATGACCTTTTTCATCAAGCTCATGCTCATCGCCATCGTCCTGATCAGCATCATGAACGTCATGATCATGGCGGTCTATGAACGGATACGGGAGATCGGCACGATCGCGGCAATCGGAACATTGCCGGGGAAAATACTTTCCCTCTTCGTGATCGAAGGTTTCCTTCTTGGTGTTACCGGCGCGGTCATCGGGGACATCGTGGGGATCGCGATCGTTTATATTCTTAATCTTTCCAGGATAACCTTCGATTTCGGACAGCAGAAGGGTCTGCTTCTTTCGGCGACCATAACTCCGGCTGACTTTGTGACTATTTCCGTTACGGTGATCGTCGTTTCGGTGATCGCCAGTCTCCAGCCCGCGTTCAAGGCGTCGCGGATGGAGCCGATCAAGGCCCTGCGACATGTATAGGAGACCATCCATGAGGAACATTGCTGCATTACTTATTGTGCTGCTGTTTGCCGCTCCTGCTTTTGCCGTCGACGGCACGGAACTGCTGCGACAGGTTGACCGAAATCTGAACCCCGAGTCCTATGAATCCTACCGGAAGCTCATCAACATCGAGCCCGACGGCAGAAAAAAGGAATATACTCTTTATACCGTCAAGAAGGGCGTGGACAAGGTTGCGTCGCTCTTTATCGCGCCTGCAAGCGAAAAGGGCCGGAGCACCCTGCGGGTCGGCGACAATATGTGGTTTTACATTCCGAACGTGGGCAAGCCCATTCGAATCACGAGCCTTCAGTCCGTGGTGGGCGGAGTGTTCAACAACGCCGATATTCTGCAGCTTGATTACGCTGCGGAATACAACGTCGAAAAGGTGGAAGAGCAGGGAAGCGAGTACCTTCTCCATCTCAAGGCAAAGACGAAGACCGTGGCCTACGATCGGATCAGGCTTCGGGCCGAGAAGGAGCGAAAGCTCCCGACAAAGATCGAGTGCCTTACCGAGGCGGGCATGCTTATCAAGACGCTTTACTTCAAGGATGTGAAGGATTTCGGCGGCATTGTGCGGCCCGCGGTCATCGAGACGGACAGTCCGCTTTTCAAGAACTACAAATCGATCATGATATTGGCGAAGATCAAGGAACGTAACTTCAAGGACGAAGTATTCACTCTGACCTTTATGCCGAATCTTGAGTCTTTGCGGTAGGACGATAATTTGGAACCTATGCCGAAAGCCGCGCCATCAAAGTCAGAACTGTTTTTCTCGTTCCTGCGGCTGGGGCTGAGCGCTTTCGGCGGACCCGCCATGGTTGCCTATATACGGGATATGTCCGTGAAGCGCAAACAATGGGTGTCTGAACAAACATTCAAGGACGGGGTGACCCTGGCCCAGTCGATACCCGGCGCAACAGCCATGCAGATTGCCGCTTACGTGGGGTTGCGGTCACGGGGGATCGTCGGCGCGATGCTGTCCTATATCGGGTTCGGATTGCCTGCATTCGTTCTGATGCTGCTTCTTGCCGTGTTTTATGACAGGTCCCGAAGCATCCAGCAATTCATTTCCCTGTTCAACGGCCTCCAGGTGATTGTGGTTGCGATCGTAGCCAATGCACTGTATTCATTTGGCAAGGACACCGTCAAGAGCAATCAGGGAGTAGTTCTTTCCGCCTTGTCAGCCGTCCTTTTCTGGTCAGGAGTAAGCCCTTTTCTGGTCATACTATGCGCGGCCCTGATCGGTGTCGTTCTTTTCAAACAAGCAGAACCCCCAAGTCCGTCAGCCAATCGCCATGAAAAAAACGGATTGATGGTTAAGCAAACAGGTTTGCTCGTATTGCTCTTATTGTCGGGTCTTGCGGCGCTGTATCTGCTGAATGCGAAACTCCTTAAATTGGCATTGATGATGCTCAGGATAGACCTCTTTGCTTTCGGGGGCGGGTTCGCGTCGCTGCCGCTGATGCTTCATGAAATCGTGAACGTGAACGGCTGGATGGATCACCGGACGTTCATGGATGGAGTAGCCCTCGGTCAGGTCACCCCCGGCCCCATTATTATTACAGCAACCTATGTAGGCTATCTGGCATACGGATTCGCAGGCGCTCTCGTGGCGACCACGGCGATATTTACCCCTTCTTTTTTGATCCTGATAACAGTTACACCCCTGTTCGACAGATTGATGACATCATCGTTATTCTTGAAAGCGACAAAAGGAATATATGCCTATCCGGTTGAGTTAACAAAGCTAAAATCACTTTACGCTTGACAACTTTTCATAGTATAATTTTAGTAGCATTCAAATGCAAAAGGAGAAAAGAAATAATGACTGAACGCCCATTGACTCCAAGACCATGCGCTCATTATTCTACAGAACAATTAAACCAGCTGAAAGATAGCAAGGATCAATTTCATGCATCATTAGCCACTGACGAAATATTGCGACGAGCGATGGAAGCTAATATTATAGCTATGGGCGATGATATTAAATCGCTGAAAAAGCCTCATTGGACGCTTGTTCCCATCTTTTGGTTCACACTCGCCGCTCTCCTTATTTCACTTGTTGCATATTTTCTACCACCGAAAGCCGATGTTCGAGACGCTCAATCAAACGTCGATCATCAAACGTCCGAAACAATATCAGTGAGTTCGTCACCAACACCAACAGGGAAAGCACAAAAATCAAAACCTGAAACACCTCAGAAGAAACCTTAATAGGATTTTTCATGTCGCCATTCCTTTATGTTTTT
>JAYTJE010000143.1:0-25877 GCA_043731355.1 Nitrospirota bacterium | reverse complement strand
CTGCCAGAGGGGATTCATGCCGCGCAGGGGAAATGAGCGCCGCCGCGCCAGGGTAAGGTTTATGAAGAAGACAAGAAAGGCAGTCATGCCGAACAGCAGCCCGGTCAGCATCTTTGCCTGGAAGGTCTTGCTGAAGACCGCCCCATAGCCGACCTCGTTGAAGAACAGCCAGTCGGCTATAAACGTGATGATCTGGCGCGAGGCGACCAGGAGGAGCAAGCCCACGACAGCGGCAATAATAATCCCCCGGTTCCCCTGTATTTTTTTATTGGCCATGTGCTCTCCTTCGTGAGCTCGATAAGATATATATGTCTACTGTAGCGGAATTTTACGCAGGTAGCAAGGAAAAGCAAGGACGAAAAATCATTTGTACACGGAAGGGGCGGATGAACCGCGGATAAAGGCGGATAGATCGTCAATTCCATCCTCTCCCCTTGCGGGAGAGGACTGAGGTGAGGGGGGCCAGGTGCAAACAAAAGCAAATAACTTTGGTAACTATTCAGGTCAAAAGCAAGGCGTCTCCCGCGGAGTCGCAGAGGCGCCGAGAAAGCGCTAAAAAGAAGAGGGTCAATTTTTTATCTTTCATTTTTTAAAATCTACAATTAAGGCCGTTGCCTTCTCTGCGTCACCGCGGCTCTGCGCGGAAAAGGTTTTAAATTTTACTTGTTAGAACAAAATACAATAATGAGCTGAATAATTACGAAGCTTTAAGAACGAGTAATCCGTTCCCTATATTTAAATCCGATTTTATCCGTATTTTATCCGCCGTGATCCGTGTATAATGATTTTCCTAATTCAGCGGTTTTCAAAGCGATTCAGCCCAGCCTCTGCCGGATGAACTCTCCGATTTTATCAATAGCCAGCTTCCCCTCCGCCAGCCGGTAGGCAAACGCATGAAACACATGCCACAGCCCTTCCCAGACCTCCAGCGTCACCTCGACGCCGGCAGCCTTCGCCTTCTCCGCCACGCGCCGCGAATCGTCCAGCATGATCTCGTCGCCGCCCACGTGGATAAGGAGCGGCGGCAGGCCGTGCAGGTCGGCATAGAGCGGCGAGATCAGCGGGTGGCGCAGGTCTTTTCCGTTTGCATAGAGCGCGGCATGATATCGGTTCATCTCATCGGTAAGCCAGGGATCGGCATCGGCCTTAGTCTTCAACGATTCTCCGGTGCCGGCAAGGTCGGTCCAGGGTGAGATCAACACGGCTCCTGCCGGAAGCGCAACATGCGCATCGCGCAAAGAGACCAGCGTGGACAGGGCAAGGCCGCCGCCTGCGGAAAACCCGACGAGAACGATGCGGGTATGCGCAATACCCTGTTCAAGCATCCAGCGATAGGCAGCGATCGTGTCCTTAAGCGCGGCAGGAAAGGGATGCTCCGGCGCCAGGCGGTAGTCGAGGCAAAGGACGCGGCAGCCGGAGGCAGACGAAAGAAATGACGCGACCACATGGGTCGCCTTGCTCGAACCCATGGTATACCCTCCTCCATGCAAACAGAGGATGACGCTATCCGCGGCCGCGCCAGGAGCGCTGACCCATTCGCCCGGCGCCTTGCCTGCAATGACCGCCTCAACGCTGGTATCAGCCGGCAGCGGCACCCAGCTTGAAAGCCCTTCGAGATTAGCGCGAGCTTCCTGAATGGAGGCGGGCAAGGGAGCGTTCTTCAGGTTTTGCTTCAACCAGCGCCTTATGCGGTCTTTTTCGCGGTTTACCATGGCTTTTTTACGAAAATTGCTTTTTGAGAACAACCATCAACCTCAGCTCCATCGCGTTGATCATCGACGTGGTCGCGGCAATATCCTGCATATATCCCTTGTCCTTCAGGAACAGGTAAAATAATTTGATCGCCGGCGGCCACTCCGTATACTCCTGCGGATCGCCGTATACTTTTCGGATGAGAAAATCCTCGAAGAACTCCGTGAGATAGTTGAGCGTGATCGTCTTCAGCGTCACGACATGGTCGTGCATATAGCCGTAGACGAAGTCGAAATAGACGTCAATGCGCTCCGCCAGGTCGTGAAACTCTTCCGGAAAACCTCTGTCCGCAAGCCATTGTTTATACCGCTTCTCGGCGTCATCCTTGGTTTTTGACAGCAGCTTTTCGTATTCTCCGTAATCGGCTTCTTCTTCCATGAAGCGATCCAGCTTTTCGATCTTTCTGATCAGCGCGCGGTCCTCAGCGCTCGCGGGGATTTCGTCCCTGGTATGCTGTAGCTTGTCGTAGTTGAACGGCTTGAGCTCAGCAAGGCTTTCCTTGCGCATGATCATAAAGGGAGACATGCGCTCCTTAGGCTGTGCCTCCTCCGGAAACAGCCAGCTTCGGCGTTCAACCATGCGCGCACGCAGCGCTTCGGCCTGTTCGCCGCTCAGGCCGAGCTCTTTCGAAAGGGCCTTGACAACCTCCGATTTCCCCGACGAAGGCCCTTCTCGCTTTCCCGCGTCCAAGGCATGGTTCCAGAGCAGCATGGAAAGTTTCATCCGATTGTTCAAATCATCGATGCCCTGCGGCTCCTTGCCGTAATATTCATCGAGCGGTTTTACGTACTCCATCATGGCCTGTGCCATGCCGATTGCGCGAAAACCGTCCGGCGCGCCCATTTCCGAAATACCGGGCCGGTGCACGACCTGTACATTGGCTTGCTTGCGCAGGGATGCCGCCTTCGTTTTGCGCTTCCGCTCTTTCTTCTGCGCTGCCTTGTTTCGCCTCTTATTCACGTCTTTTTTATTGGCCATGGTCCCCTCTCAAAAAAACCGGATTATATTACAATAAGCACTTCTTCTCCCAGCATATCGACGATCTTCACGGCGATGGCAGTCTCACCGCCTGGAGCGGGAAGCTCATAGCGGCCTATTCTCGTCAGGCGGGCCTCCAGTTCGCGTTTAAATTCTTCAAGGTCGAGCGGTGTGAGCGGATGGCTGAATGGAATGATCTTGACGGAAAACTTCCGTTTTTATTCATGCCCTGCGGATACCCCTTGGGGCTCTCAAGCATTCGCGGTTGCGAGTCAGCATGAGCGATACGTTTAGCAACACCATGAAAAGAATTCTCTTCAACATTTTCATTACCCCACTGCGCCCAGCCGGGCTGCTGAAACCTGGCAAATAATTCGAGATATGGACCGGGAGAACAAGATTCAACTATATTGTAAATTTCATCTGGCTTTCGTCTTCTTCAAAAGAACCCTTTGATATTGCAGCCCGCTCAATCAATTCAAGCTGTCGTTTAGTTGGGTCATACTATTTTGATATTTTCTCGACTTTATTTATTCGGGCCTTGTTAGCGAAACTTGCTATCAACTCGCGCATTCCCTCTTGCAAGGACGTACCTCGTGTAATTATAGCCCCAATTGAGATCACGCCATCCGCATGAAGGCGCTTAAAATTTTCAAGGTCCCGATCGAAAAAAGGATCTTTATTATTCCATTCGATTTCAAGCGCGCATGTGGAGCCAGAGAAAACCTTGACGTGATCTATTTCATGCGATATGGACTCTTTTTCCTGTCCATCAACTATTTTCTTAATCTCAAACTTATGCCGAAATTTTAGCAAGAATGGATGCAATTTGTAAACAAAATTCACCTTGCCACGAAAGCCGTTGGCGAGGAGATGGGCGAGGACTTCCTTGTTGTCGCCGTGGAACAGGAGGCCGCCCTTGGGGTAGGCGCTGGGCCAGTCCTTCCAAAGTCCCCCCTCACCCCACCCTCTCCCCGAAGGGGCGAGGGAGTATTTAAAGAGAGCGCGAATGTTTCGACATGCTGGGCCGGGAACGCGGTCACGCGCGAAAGCGGGCGCTTGCCCACCCAGGTGAGCATGGGGCGGCCTTTGGCTGCGGTGATTTTTATTTCCGTCTTCTTTGGCGGAGGCGATTCAACGGTTTGCTTCGACGCCTTCGGCGTTTTTGCTTTCTTTTTCGCTTTGCTCACCGCGCACTCCTTGTCGTCTGGTACTTCGCGCTTCGCTCCTTGACGATAAAGCCGATCTTCTTTTCTTTCGGTTCCGGCGCCGCCATCAACTGACGGATTGCATCGAATATCGCGCCGATCTCTTCATCATGTTTTTCAATCTTCTTTTCAAGCTGTGTAAATTTACGCGCAAGTTCCTTATGGGTGGCAAGCATTTCCCGCAGCTTCACGAAGGCTCGCATAATAGCGACATTGACCTGCACGGCGCGTTTGCTTTTAAGTACGCCCGACAGCATAGCTACGCCTTGCTCGGTGAAGGCGAATACGTTAGGAGCGTGTTTTATCTTGCTTCCGGAACTTATCACAAATTGTGATAAGTTCAATATCTCATCCCGTGTGAGGGAAAAAACAAAATCCTCCGGGAAACGATCAATATTTCTGCGGACAGCTTGATTAAGAACCCGCGTTTCCACGCCGTATAATCCCGCCATGTCACGATCCAGCATTACCTTCTGACCGCGGATCAGATATATTTTCCCCTCGATCACTTCAATCGGAACGATCTCCTTCATCTGCCAACCTCCGACTACTTTCGTTTTCGGTAATTTGAGGTGCCAAATTGGAACCTCAAAAATTGCGCCTCGTCAACGCAAAAACTCTACATGGCTATGCGGTCGCAATTTGCGACCACATACCTACGAATCAATCAGCCGCTTCACTTCCTGCACCTGGTCCGCGCTCACGGTATCGGTGCTGGTGAAGATCATTTGGTACTTAAGCCGTTCGGGATTCAGCTCCTCCCATTTTCTGAGCGCCATCGCTTTTTTACCATTCTCGCCGTCTACCGGATGAGAACGGTCATGCTCTCGTTTGATCTCAACGATATACACCTTGCCCGAGCTGCCAGTTCTTCTTTTACGTTCTTAAGTTCTTCAGGCGAGAGGTTGCGGGACTGCTCGGTGGTCTTCCAGAGGAAGTTTTCCAGCAGCTCCCCTGCTTCGATGGAGAGGGCTTCGGCGAGGTTTTTGGGATCGTGGA
Source organism: Nitrospirota bacterium (assembly GCA_043731355.1). Classification (GTDB taxonomy): domain Bacteria; phylum Nitrospirota; class UBA9217; order UBA9217; family UBA9217; genus GWC2-56-14. Next base: position 20,940 of record JAYTJE010000143.1, on the reverse strand, counting down.
ATTGCGCCCAGTCGCGCTCGTCCCGGAATGAGATGATCTTTTTCTGGGTTGCTTCTAAATCAACCATGCCCCTCCCTGAACTCGCCACAACCGTTTGAAAACATACTACAAGTGGCTGCAAAAGTCCATAAGAGAGATGAATAACAGCTCTCAGTGCTTTGTATGAAAAGGCGCGATAAAGCCTCGCTGTATCCGCCGTTATCATAGCCTTTGTCCGCTTCTTCAGTGTACAAAGGTTTACGCTTTAGCCCGATGCTCCGCCACAAACAACGCCCGCATTCTCAGATAGCGCCAGATGAACAGCAGCGCGAAAGAGATGGGCCAGAGCGGGAGAAAAGGCCAGTGAATTGGTGAGCCCTGCTGGATGGAAAGAATGAGCACGACAGCGCTCATGACATAATAGAGCGCGATACCGGGCATGAACACCCACATATTCCTCCACCACGCTGTCAGGAAAAGAATGGCTAACGGGACTCCGAACAAAGGCGGGTCCATGCTCCCCTGCAGCACATAGATCATGGAAACGCAGATAAGCGGCCAGACAAAGGCCAGGATCGTGCTGCGCCAGTCCCGGTGCCGCCGATGGTCCCAAACGACCATAACGATCTGGAAGATCGCGAACCAGGGACCTGAAAAAAACATCTTTGCGCCGATCAACCACCAGTAAGTACCGATCATTAGTCCCCCCCCCCCGATTGCCTTAGATCCATGGTTCCCTTTGCGGCCTTTGCGTACGTTGCGAGAAAAAAGCCTGCTCTTTTGGCTTGCTTATCCCGAAAAACAAAAAGGGCTGAGAAAGACTCTCAACCCTTTTTCACGGCTGCCTTATCCGTCTACATCTCATCCTTCGCCACGGTTCAAGGTACTTTTCACCCGGTCATACTATAGCATAGTTATCGGTCGAAGTTCAAATCCGGCCTTATTTTCTCAGGATCGCGGACCGGCTGATACTGACCAGGGGCGCTTCTCCAACCGTAAACCCTGAGTCCCGGGCATGCTCAATAATACTTTGAAATTTTCGTGCTGATACGTGAATGCGCGGCTCCACCAGAAGCATGCTCCCTGATGGCTTCAGCGCCGGGAAAACCTGGCCCAGAAACTTCTGCACATCACTCACCTCATGCGCCATCCAGAAGGCCAGGGCGAAATCCACGGGACCGGCAACGTGAATATCGTCCTGGGCAGCCCGCTGGAGTCGGATGCGTTCCGCAAGCCCTGCACGGCCGACTCGTTTGTGCAGCGCATCAAGCATTTCCTGCTGAAGGTCTACGCAGATGACCTTCCCCCGCGCTCCCACCAGCCTTGCCATGTCCAGGGAAAAGAACCCCATCCCGCTGCCGAGGTCAAGCACGGTCATTCCTTCGCGGACAAAAGGGGCCAGTATCTTTTCCGGGTCATGCAGAATACGGCGGAACGGATTGGCCAGCGCATAACCCAGCCACCAGGGACAAGTATGATGAGACATCGGCATCTCTCCTTCAAAAGTAATTTTCTTCTCACTTCTCACTTCTTTCCCCTGAACCTACTCCACCACCCAGATGGCACAATTCTTAGCTTCGTGGACAAGCCGGTTCGAGGTGCTGCCAAAGAGGAATTCCTCGGTCTTGGTCTTGTGATGGCGGCCCACGACCACCGTGCAACTCGTAAGGTCGCGGCGGATATCGAGGATGGAGTCGGACAGCGACTTCGCATCTCCGACGCAGGCGTGAAACCGCACCTTGTCCTCGGGAAATCCTGACTGGACCAGGATCGTTCGGTAATGCTCCAGCAAGGCATTCGCTTTGCCGGTCTTTTCTTCGACCCAGGCCTTCAGCTCCGCCTCGGTCTCGTAAAAATCCTGCTCAGGCTCGGGAATAATGGAGAGCAGTGAAACCCTGAATCCGGGAAACCCTCCGAGGAAATCCGCCACATACAGCACCGCTCGGCGCGAGCTGTCCGACTCGTCCACCGCAATCAGGAGATGTTTGTCTTTGATGGGATTTTCAGGCTGGGTATCCATATAGTCTCCTTCTTAGTGTTCGATGGTAAGAGGGAAGGAGGCTTCCTACCTTCCTAACTTCAGCTCTTCCCCCGCCTCTCCCAGCTCATCAAGCAGTTCCCGCGTCTCTTCGTAATACACCGGCGCGCTGACGGCAAAGTGCATCAGCACCCGGTTCAGTTTTTCCGGGACATAGGGATAGATTTTCCGCAGATTGTTCACCCGGTTGTGAAACACGATATTCACATCATCCTCGCTCAACCGGTTAAACGCCTCCGGGTCCTCGCGCGCGAGCCGGTGGGTCGTGACGTCTCCCCGCCCGGCGAGGAACAGGAGCACGTTTCCGAGGCCGAACAGGTCGTAGCCGAACCGGCTCTCGCCGTGGCGGTAGTTGAAATCGAAGTCGATCCATCGGTAGTGCCCGGTCGTGTTGTCCATGATGATGTGGTCGCGCCTGATGTCGCCGTGCTTCTCATTGTGGTCGTGCAGAAATCGGATCGCTTCGACGAGTCCCCTGAACTCAGCCAGCAGCGCGGGAAAGTGCTTGTGGAAATAGTCCTCATGGCTTGAGCCCAGTTCCAAGGCCGTCTGGCCCAGGGTCTTGCCCTTGATATAGTCCAGAATGCGCAGCTGGTTGCCAGCGGTATCGAGCACGGTGGTTCCCTGCATGAACGCCGGTTTGCCGCGCACCAGATCGAGGATCCGCGCTTCTTTCCGCGGACTGCGCACACAGTCGAACATGAGGTTCCCGATCCGGGCCTCGAACCGCTCCCGGAATGCCCATTTCAGTATCTTGACGTCGCCGGTCAGAAGGTTTCGGGCGCGCTTGACCCAGAACTTCTGTTCGTCGTCTATGCCGAACCTGCCTTCGCGCTCGTTGTTTCTGACGAAATAGGGCACACGGTCGAGCACGACCACGTCATCATAGTCCACGCGAAAGAAATCCGACGTGTCCTTGACCTTGACGTGTTTGGGCACACGGTCTCGCGGCATCCATTTGCGGACCATGCGCAGCAGCTCTTTTTCCGAATACCCGGCCGAATCTTCCATAATAATTCTCCGGTATAAAAATAGTATACCATGCCGACCTCGCTGGTGACGATAATGTTGCCGCGATTCTGCTTCACAATGCCGTGGACCATGGCCAGCCCCAGGCCCGTGCCCTTTCCCTATCGGCCCTCCCCTGCCGGTACAGTTCCCGGAAGAGCCTGATGTCGTCCTGGAAGGAGGAGCCGTATGCGACGGCGTTGCGCGGGACCGCTTTACCGTTCGGATGACGCAGCAGCATGTCACGGACGAGCTTGCCGAGACTTGCCTGATGGGGATTGGACATGACCAGTCGCACGCCTTTTTTCCAATATCGTCCAGTCCACGCAGGTTTTTCACATTTCCCGCAGGCGCCAGGACGGCGGGAACATGCCACGCGACGAACGTCTTTTCCCTGGCCACACCCTTTTTCTCGAGCAGTTCAATGTTCTCCCGGTCTCCCGACAGAAAAAGATCGGCATCACCATAGGTCTCGATTTGGCCAAGGTGACGGCATTAAAACAGAATAAGACACGGGAGTCAAAGTATAATTCTAATTTGAGAAGCGCACTTGCTTCTTGTCCCCTATCATTATATAATTCAAGGTAACTATTTCTTCCGGCTTTCCCGACAACGAGTTCAGCACCCCTCGGACCAGAATGACGAAGGAGTAACACGAGAAAATATGGCATTTACCGGAGAGCTGGAGCATCTGAATATAGTAGACATTATCCAGTTGGTCCACACAACGCGGAAGTCGGGAATTTTTTCCGTGCAGGGGGACAAGGGAGAGAGCAGGATTGTCTTCAGCAGCGGATCCATTGTCGGCGCGAATCATGTCAACGACAGCATCCGCATCGGGACCGTCCTGGTCAAGATGGGCGCCATAACCCTTGATGAGCTCAAGCAGGCCCTGGGCGTCATGCATGCCGAAAAAAAGAACACCCCGCTTATTGCCACGCTGATGCACCTGGGCAAACTGAAGCGGGAAGACGCGTTGAAAGGACTCAAAAAGCTGGTCGAGATCACTATCGTTGAGCTGATGAACTGGACGAAGGGTACGTTTACGTTCGATACGGATACGGTCGTCTTTTCTCCGGAAGGAGGGGCCTCTTTCGGCGATATGGATCAGGAGGTGGGCCTTGATGCCCAGATGATCTTGATGGATGCGCTTCGCGTCTTAGACGAGCGTGAACGTGACCGCGCATCAGGAAAAAAAGTCCCCTCCTTTGAGGAGCTCTATGCCGAGGTCCTGCCCGAGGAAAACGCTGAACGTTCCACCATTACCGCGGATGATCTCGGGCTTGCCGATCTCGATCGGCTTGAAAAGAAAATACCCCGGCCTGTTTCCGAAATGGAGGTCTTCGATCCGGTCGCGATCCATCGCCAGAACATAAAAGAAATCCTGGCGGGTTTTTCTTACGAAGAGCAGGAGGTCTTTCTTTCTTTTCTCAGGAGCTCCATGGACCGCAAGGCCGAGCCCGAAGCCGTCGCACAGCAGGCGGGCAAAGCGGTCGTTCTGTTCAGTAATGATAAGCTGCTCAGGCATTCCGTTATGACCCTCGGTAAAGAGGATGGGGTCCCCGTATTCGCAACCGACGACGAAACGGACCTCGAACGGATCGTATCGCAGTGTCTCTCCGCCATGAGAATGCCGGTGGTTGTTTTCGATAGTCCCGCGAACGCCGAAGGAGGGTTTTCAGAAGAAAAGCTTGTCAACGCGCGGGAGGGATTAAGGAAACAGCACTCCGCGGTCTCCGTCCTGCAACTCGCCTCTCTTCAGGAAAGCAATTTCATTCTGCAAGCGTACAACGACGGCGTCAGGGCCGTTCTCCCGAAGCCATCGAAGGAGGCCGGAAGGGAGACGTACATCCCGGATACGATCAAGTTTCTCGGCGTCTTCAAGTCGTATATCAAAGGTTTTCAGGAGCGGCTCTATACCACTGACCGGTACGTAAAAGAACTGAAAGACGACATCAAGGCGCTTCGCGAGTTCACCAACCCTTCCGATGCGGCGCTGGTGGCGCTCATAGCCGTTGCCGAAATGTTCCAGCGCGCGATCACGTTTTTTGTCCGTCCCTCGGAATTGACCGGTGAACGGGCCATCGGACTCAGTTCCGATAAAAGCATGGGGCCGACCGCGGCGGACAGGCTGAAGATACCGCTTGCAAAAGCCTCGGTTTTCCGGGAGGTGCTCGAAAAAGGACAGCTGTATTATGGTGAGAGCGGCGATGAAACGCTCAAAGAACTCTTTCAGGAAATAGGCAAACCCCTGAGTCCTGCTGTTGTCCTGCTGCCCGTGCTCTGCGATCGAAAGGTCATCGCTATCGTCTACGGGGATTTCGGGAAGCAGGAGGCCTCCCCGGTGCAGCTCGACATACTCGAGATCCTTGCCCAGCAGGTCGGCCTTGTTCTGGAATATGCGCTGTTCCGCAGGCAGATAACGAAAGCGGCTGAAAAAGCATAGCCCCTGGGAATGGGTCTCAAACGAAAAGAGAACGCGGAGGTACACAAACGTCATGGACAATGCAATACTGAATCAGATCCTTCACATTGCCTTCGAGAAAAAGGTCTCGGACATCCATTTTGAGGTAGACAACCCGCCGATGTTCCGGGCGCGCGGCCATCTCATTCGCGCCAAACTCGCAAAATTAACGAAACAGGATACCGAGTTCGTCGCAAACGCGGTCATGGCGCAGCACAACCGGAAGCTCCCCGAAGACCTCAAGGAACTGGATACGTCCTATACGCTGACGGATGCCGGCCGTTTCCGCGTGAGCATCTTCCGTCAGCGCGGCAATCTCGGCGTGGTCATGCGCGTTATCCCTCACCAGATAGGCACGTTTGAGGAGTTGAATCTTCCGCCGGTGCTCGCCAAGATCGCGCAGGCCCCGAACGGCCTGGTCCTCGTCACCGGGCCGACCGGCAACGGCAAATCAACGACGCTCGCTTCAATGATGCGGTTCATCAACGATAATTTCGATTACAATATCATTACGATCGAGGACCCGATTGAGTTTTTGTTCACGTCGAACAAAAGCTGCATCATCCAGAGGGAAGTAGGCATCGACACGGAAAGCTTCACCGTGGCCTTACGGTCCGCCATGCGCATGAATCCTGACGTCATCATGGTCGGAGAGCTGCGCGACCTCGAAACCGTTGACGCCTGTGTGAAGGCCGCCGAGACGGGGCACCTGGTCCTGTCCACGCTGCATACCCATAACACGGCCTCGTCCGTCAACCGTATTCTTGGTTATTTCCCCCCCACGGCGCATGATAATATCAGACAAAGGCTGGCGGAGAGCCTGATCGCGGTCATCTCGATGAGGCTGGTACGAGGGAAAAAAGAAGACACCATTGTTCCCGTCCTTGAAGTGATGTACGCGACGTCCACCATCAAAGCGTGCATCCGGGACAATAAACTCGACGAGCTCGACCAGTACATCGAAAAGGGACACGATGAATACGGCATGCAGACCATGGACCAGCATCTCATTCAACTCTGCCGGGCGGAGTTCATAACGCTCGAAGAGGCAAAACGCATCTCCCGCTCGAAAGACCTTGAGCGAAAACTGACGTACAGTTAAGACGGCTCACGCTCGTTTATGCACGCACCCGCTCCAGAGCTCCTGCGGAAAAATGATGGTGTGCGTACCGGGAACGTGCGGCGCCCCTGTGTCCGTGTTCAGATCGATGCCGTTCTTCAGATACGCCAGATACACCAGCTGGCTGCAGTAAAACGCTTTCGTGGTTTTGGAGTTCAGAAAATTCAAATTGTACGGTTTTCCCGCCTGCGCGAGGCAGTACTTTGCAACACTCTCCCGGACCTTGATTTTTTTATTTTCCGAAAGACCCCGGCCTTCCACCGGGCTGGCTACTCCGTAAAACGTGTCCACCATCGGGCCGCGCTGGTCCCGCATATTCACGGAATCCCAGGTGTTGTTCTTCACCTCATAAAGTTTTACTCCTAACGGTCCCGCCTCGATGCAGCGGCCTTCGGGGCCTAAATATACTGCGACATGGTCAACCTCGCCGGGGATCAGGCTTCCGACAAACCGCCAGAACTGGCCTTCGAGGACCGGGACGCCCCCGTCATGCGTGCAGATAAGGTCGCCTGTTTTGAGCTTCACGTTGTTGATTTCGTATTCGTAAATCATGATGAATTACTCCATAGAATAAGCTATGTGCGTCCTCGCTTGTCAGTGTGCCGCTTCCAGCGCCTTGAAAATGTCGTCGATCCGCGCGGACTCAAGAACTTTTGCCCTAGGCCTGCCGTCATCATCCGGCCATCTGACCAGTTTTATCTCTCCGTTCACAATTTCAATGCCCGTAACATCGCCGTCGCTGAAAGAGCAGCAGCCGGTATTGAAATAGCAGGGATAACCATCGTTGTCCTTGCTGTCCCCATGCTCCGCCCGGGAGAACTCAAGCTCCGCGCGCTTTTCCGCGATCCTTTTTTCCAATTCCGCTTTTTCCCCATCGAGCGGCCCCGTAGTTTCGTATTCTTTTTGCAGTTTCAGAAGCTCTTCCTTCAGTTTCGCGACAAAGGTCTTCGACGAGAAGACCGGCTGATGGGTATGGCCGGCGATGAGCACCGTCTTTTCCGGGTCATTGTTTTTCCACTTGTTCAGCGCCCAGGTATACAGAGCGACATCATGCTCGCTTCGCATGTGTTCGTCCCTGGCCGGGGTGGTTGATTTTATTTTAAATATCCTCTGGAATGGCCGCCATGCATACCGCACGAAAAAGCGCGACAGCTTCCCGAACTTGTCGCTGTCAAGCGTCCCCTGATGGCCATGCACCAGGAAGAATCGGTAGACCTTCCCCCCCGGCCCCGTCAGGGTCAGGCGCAGGCTTTCGGTCACGGTTATTTCCGGGTAGTCCGGCATTTGCGACTGGAAGTATGTATTGATGGCTGCCGAGTCCCGCCACAGATCGTCGTGATTGCCATATACCCGGTAGTATCTCGGTTCCTGTTGCGGCTTGAGAAATTCCGATTCCAGCAGCAGGGTGTTCCGGTATTCCTGAACGACCGGGCCGGGCCTGCACTCCCAGAGGTCCTCGGCGTCGCCCAGGAGGACCAGGGTATATCCGGCTTCCCGGTAGTACCCCAGCGCCGCGCTGTAGGCCCTGGCGCAGTCGCGAAAATCATCAGCCCCGTCGCCCGTGCCCCGATGGTGGTCGGAAAAAATTACCAGCTTAGCGGCGGCAAGATCGCGCCGCAGCCTTGCCGTGGAGCCGTTCTTGAAAGCCTTATCCAAACCTTCTTTAATAGCGCGGCGGTTTTTATCATCAGCCATGGTATGCCTCCTTATTTCGCGGGCCCGGTGGGATCCTTTAACGTGACCGCATAATCAAGAACATCCTAACCCGGACAAACCGGGACCATAACCTTGGAACCACGAAGGACACGATGAACACGAAGTAATTAATTTCTTGTTTTTTTTAACTAATGCGCTCAGTATTTAATCTTCGTGAACTTCGTGTTCTTCGTGGTAAATATTCCCGCCATTTTGCGTAGAATTTGACTTTTTAGGTAACTAAACTGTTTTACGTAAAAACCGAGGGTTCCCGTGATTGATTTGTTGATTATACGGAACTGCTCATTCTTGTCAATGACCTTGATCTCGCCGAATGTTTCTCTTGACTTTTCGGGCTAATAACGCTAATTTCCCTATAATTATTTTTCATGGTCCGGCCCCGTCCGGACCATCCTTAGAGGGGCCCAAACACCCATGTCGTATCAGATCAAGCTCGAGATCTTCGAAGGTCCCATGGACCTTCTGCTCCACCTCACCAAGAAGCACGAACTCGATATCTACTCCATCCCCATCGCGCTCATCACCCAGCAATACCTCGAATACCTCGAGCTCATGAAGAGCCTCGATATGGAGATCGCCGGTGAGTTCCTGGTGATGGCGTCGACGCTCACGCTCATCAAATCACGGGAAATGCTGCCGCCTCCCGAGAACCCCGAGGATGAAGAGGACGGCGTTGACCCCCGGGCCGAGCTTATCCGCCGGCTGCTGGAGTACAAGAGTTTCAAAGAAGCCGCTTCCTCCCTGGAAGACAAGGAAGAGACCTGGTCGCAGGTCTACACCCGGTCAGCCGAAAACGCGCCCAACCTCCCCGAGGAAGAACAGCCCCTTTTGTTCGACTTTCATCTGTTCGACCTGCTTGCCGCGCTGAAAGACGTCTTGGCGCGCGTGCCTGATGCGAGCTTCGACGTCACGCCCGAGGCGGTTTCCATCACGGAAAAAATATCGCAGATCCTGGCGCGCTTCGAAACCACGGACAGCCTGCTCTTTACCGAACTCTTTGACGACACCACCAGCAAAGCCCAGGTCATCGGCGCCTTCATGGCGCTTCTGGAACTGCTCAAAACGCGGGTCATCAAGGTCTTTCAGATGGAGCAGTTCGGCCCCATCCGGATCATGAAAGCCGTCATCGATGCGCAGGACCGGGACAATGCAACGGGGAGCCTTTTCGGAGAAGGAATGATCGAAGGCAAGTAGCACGTTTTGATCTCCTGGAACCTGGCTACCGGACCCGGACCCTTTTACTAAACTATGAAACCTGACATCAAAGCACTGGCATTTGAAAAAAAATTCGGCGAGCTCGAGACCGCGGTCTACGCGGACCGTTCGCGGATAGGCGACCTGGTCGCCCTGCTCGGCGAGAAGGACGGCGACGTGCGCTCCGGCGCGCTGAATCTGCTGTCGCGCGTGGGCTTTGACTACCCCAACGATACCCGGCGCCATTTGCCTGTCCTGATCTCGCTTTTGGACGACCCGGACATGTTCGTCAAGATCGACGCGGCCAACGCGGTCGGGAACCTGGGCTTTAATTTCAAGGAAGCGGCAACCGCGGCCGCGCCGAAGCTCAAGGCGCTCCTGGAACATGAACAAAGCCTGGTGCGCCAGGAAGGAGCGTACGCCCTCGGCAATATCGGCTTTGCCCAGACTGACCTGGTCCGCGACGCGGTCCCGCGGCTGATCCGGATGCTCGAAACCGGCGACGACGACGAGCGCGAAGCGGCCGCCCATGCCCTCGGCAAAGTCGGCATCAACGCGCCGGAGCTGATCCACGGCATCCTGCCAAAGCTTGTGGACGTGCTTGAGTTTTCCAAAGAAGCCACCTGCGGCGGCGTGCTCTTCGCCCTCGGCGCCATCGGCCTCCACTACCCCAAGGAAGTGGCCAGTCTGGTGCCGAAGCTCATGGAGTACCTGGACAGCGGCCATCCCAACGCGGTCAAGAACGCGGTCGCCGCCATCGGGAACATCGGAAGCTCCAATCCTGAGCTCGTGAAAGACGCGGTCCCGAAGATACGAAAGATCATGGAAACAGCAACGGACATTGATGTAAAAATGAACGCCAAGGTGGCGCTCGGCAGGCTGGGCGATCCGATGGCGATGTGAGAAAATGAAACAAAGTATTTTGGACACGGATTTACACGGAAAAATCGGATAAAGCTATGATAGGGGCGGATACATCCCGAAGCCCTTACCAAAAAGGTTCTTATTAGAGGTAGTGAACTTGGAAGATCAACAATTAAAATCCGCGCTTGAAGCGCTGCTCTTCGTCTCGGGCAATCCCCTCTCCATGGACAAACTGAAGGGCATCTTCGACGAAGCGACAGCGGAACAGATCGACATGCAGCTCGCCCTGCTCCGGCAGGACTACGACGACCGGGGCGCCGGCATCATGCTGGCCGAGGTTGCGGGCGGATACCAGCTCGCAACGCGTCCGGAGCATTTCGGCTGGATCAGGAAGTTCAAGGCGGTCAAGGTCTCGACTCGGCTGTCGAAACCCGCGCTGGAGACCCTGGCTATTGTGGCGTACAAGCAGCCCATCACCCGCTCCGAAGTGGAAGCGGTCCGCGGCGTCAACATCGGCGGCATCATGCGAACCCTGATGGAGCGCAGGCTCGTCAAGATCGTGGGGAAAAAAGATGTGCCGGGCAAGCCCATGATGTACGGCACGACCCAGGATTTTCTGCAGTATTTCGGATTAAAGGACCTCTCCGCCCTGCCGACGCTCAAGGAGTTCCAGGAGCTTGAACCGGGCGAAGATGTCATGGAAGAGGTCCCCGCGGCGCCGGCCAGTGAAGCGGAAATCCTTGAAGAAGAGGCCGCCTATACGGACCTGGCAGCCGAGGAAGAGACCCCGTCGGATGAACCAACGGAACCAGCGGCTACCGCCGCATCCGGGGAGAACCAGGCCGAATGATAGAGCTCCAGGACGCCCTGCGCAAGAAAGAGATCTGGGCAGTCGGCGGCGGCAAGGGCGGCATCGGCAAAAGCCTGATCACCGGCAATATCGGCATCACCCTCGCCCGCCTGAAGAAGCGGGTCCTGCTCGTGGACGCCGACCTCGGCGGAGCGAACCTGCACACCACGCTCGGCATCGGCGTGCCGGAGATGACGCTCTCCGATTTTCTGAACCGCCGCGTCGAGACCATTCAGGAAGTTATCATCAAGACGAGCATCCCGAACCTGAGCCTCGTGAGCGGCGCCCAGGACTTCCTCGATGCGGCCAACCCGAACTTCGCGCAAAAAGCCCGCCTGCTGCGGCACCTCGAAACCCTTGACGCCGACTATATCCTCCTGGACCTCGGCGCCGGCACCTCCTTTAACATCCTCGATTTTTTCCTGTTCGCCGACCACGGCATTCTGGTGGTGCTCCCGGAACCCACGGCAATCGAGAACGCCTATCGGTTCATCAAGAGCGCCTTTTACCGCCGTTTCAAGAGGGTCGTTACCAGCCAGAACATCAAGGACCTGATCGACGCGGCCATGGACCAGAAGAACAGCATGGGGCTCCGGACACCCTACGACCTCATCGAACGCATCAAACAACTGGAGCCGGAAAGCGGCGAGGCGCTGGAGCTCGAGATAATGAAATTCCGGCCCAAGCTCATCGTGAACCAGGTGCGGACCAAGAACGACATCCAGATCGGTTTTTCGATGAAAAGCGCCTGCCACAAGTACTTCGGCATCAACCTGGAATATCTGGGCTATGTCGAATACGATGACTGCGTCTGGCAATCGATCCGGAGCAAACGGCCGCTGGCTATCGAATATCCCTACTCGCGTCCGGCCCGCTGTATCGAGCGCATCGTCCATAACGTGCTCAGGAAAGAACAGTTTACCGCCAGCATGCTCTACTGACAAGGGAGCGCCGCTATGATAAAAAAAATTGAGGACCTGAACTACTACGAACTCCTCGAGATCAGCACCGACGCCTCGTCGCAGGAGGTCCACCGGGCCTACAAGCGGATACGCAAGATCTATGAGCCGAATTCCATCGCGCTCTATTCCCTTTTTTCGGCGGAGGAAACAGCCTCGATCAACCAGCGCATCGAAGATGCTTACCGCACACTGGTCTACGAAGAGACCCGGAAGCGCTACGATGCACAGCTCCGCCACAGCCACCAACGACCGCCGGAAGAGCCGCTCCCGGTCGAAAAACGCTATCAGACGCAGCCCCTGCAGCCGTCCCTGTCCCTGAATGCCGACAATCGCTACCTCAAAAATGCCGGACCACTCCCGGAACCCGCTCTGCCGCCGATGCCGATGCCGGCTATCGTGATACCGATGCCGCAGCCGCTTCCAGCAACGATCACGGAATTCACCGGGCCGGTCCTCAAAGCCCTGCGGGAACAGCGCGCCATTACCACCCGCACTATCGCCGACACGACAAAGCTCGGCACACGCTATATCGACTTTATTGAAGCGGAGAATTTCAGCAAACTCCCCGCCCGGCCCTACCTCCGCGGCTTTTTGGTCCTCTACGCAAAAGCGCTCGGGTATGAACCCGAGCGCCTGGTCAGCGACTACATGAAACGCTACGACACCGTCATGAACCCGCCGAAGGAGAAGTAGCTCAGAGAAGAGTCCTGCCTACTGTCTACTGTCTACTGCCTCCTGCTTCCTGACTTCTGCCTTTCCCATCCCCCGCTCCTTCCAAAGCACATAGATCGCCGGGTAGATGATAAGTTCCAAAATAGTGGAAGTAATCACCCCGCCGACCATGGGCGCGGCGATCCGTTTCATCACGTCTGAACCCGCGCCATGGCTGAACATGATCGGGATAAGGCCCGCGAGGATCACACTGACCGTCATGATCTTGGGCCTGATCCTTTTTACCGCGCCGTGCATGACCGCATCCTTCAGATCTGCCACGGTGTTCATCCTTCCTTCCTTCTTCCACTGTTCATAGGCAAGCTCAAGATAGAGCAGCATCACGACGCCGGTCTCCGCATCCAGCCCCGCCAGGGCGATGATCCCGACCCAGACCGCTATGCTCATATTGTAATTAAGCAGATAGAGGAACCAGAAGGACCCCACGAGCGAGAACGGGACCGCAAGCAGCACGATGGCGGTCTTGGTCACGGAACGGGTGTTCAGGTAAAGAAGCACAAAGATGATGAGGGCCGTGACCGGAATGACGAACTTCAGCCGTTCGTGTGTCTTGACGATATTCTCATATTCACCGCTCCACTGGAGCCGGTACCCCGGCGGCGCCTTAACCGCGGCAGCCACCCGCTGCTTTGCCTCGTTTACATAGCCGCCGACATCGCGACCTGAGAAATCGACATACACATAGGCCGCAAGCAGCCCCTCTTCGCTCTTGATCGCGGTCGGACCTTTCACGATTTTAATCTCCGCAACCTCGGTGAGCGGGACCTGGAGCGTCCTGCGCGGGCGCGCTACGGGCCGCGAAGACATGCCACTCTGGCCCTCAGCCTCAGAGCCTCCGGACATCACCGGCACAAGCACACGCTTCAGTTTATTTATGGTGTCCCGCAGTTCCCGCGAGTACCGGATATTGACCGGGTAACGCTCGCGTCCCTCGATGGTTGTGGTGAGGTTCATCCCGCCCACAGCGGTCTCGATGACCTCCTGAACGTCGTCAACTGCCAGGCCGTAGCGGGCCGCTTCCTTGCGTTTTACAGAAATATCCAGGAAATAGCCCGTGGTCAGCCGTTCCGCGTACGCGCTCCTGGTGCCACGGATGGTCTTGACCGCATTCTCGATCTCGATCCCGATCCGCTCGATCTCCTCGATCTTCGGTCCAAGCACCTTGATCCCGACAGGCGTCCGAATGCCGGTCGAAAGCATGTCGATGCGCGCCTTGATCGGCATGGTAAAGGAATTGGACACGCCCGGAATGGACACCGCGTCATTCAACTCGTTCTTGAGCTTCTCCACATCCATGCCCTTGCGCCATTCCGATTCTGGCTTCAGGTTCACCACGGTCTCGAACATCTCAAGGGGCGCGGGGTCTGTTGCGGTTTCGGCCCGGCCCGATTTTCCGAAGACCTGCGCCACTTCCGGGACCTTCATCAGGAGCTTGTCCTGGAGCTGGAGAAGCTTCGTGACCACTGAAATGGAAGGCGGCGGCACCGTGACCGGCATGAAGAACAGGGTCCCCTCGTACAGGGGCGGCATAAACTCGGCGCCGAGCTTCATAAAGGGATACACCGTCAGTGCCATGATGATCACTGCAACGATGATGACCGTCTTTTTGAACCGCAGCGCAAGCTCGGCCACCGGCTCGTACACGCGGTGCAGAATGCGGCTGACGGGGTTTTGCTCCTCGCCTCTGATCTTCCCCCGGATCAAGAGGGTCATCAGGACCGGCGTCAGCGTCACCGCGAGGAAGGACGAGAAGAGCATGGCAAAGGTCTTGGTGTATGCCAACGGCTTGAACAGCCTCCCCGCCTGCGCCTGGAGCGTGAACACGGGCAGGAACCCGACGGTGATCACGAGAAGCGAGAAAAACAGGGACGGCCCCACCTCCTGCGCCGCGTGGATGATCACGTCCACCCGCGACCCCGGCCTGCCCGCGTGCTCCCAGTCCTCCAGCTTCTTGTGCGCGTTCTCGACCATGATGATCGAGGCGTCCACCATTGCGCCGACGGCGATGGCGATGCCCGAGAGGCTCATGATGTTCGAGGTCACGCCCATGTAATACATCAGGATGAACGAGATGATGATGGCCACGGGAAGCGTCAGGATCACGACCAGAGCGCTCGGCAGGTGAAAGAGAAACACGATGCAGACCACGCTCACCGCCAGGGTAAGTTTTACGATCTCTTCCCTGAGCGTGTCGATGGAGCGGTGGATCAGATCGGACCGATCGTAGGTGACGACGATCTTCATGCCCTTCGGCAGGCTCGGCTCGATGACGGTCCTGATCTTCTCCTTCACCCGGTCGATGACGTTCAGGACGTTCTCGCCGAAGCGGACGACCACGATCCCTCCGGCCACCTCGCCCTTGCCGTCGAGTTCCGCAATGCCCCGCCTGATCTCCGGCCCGAGCTGTATACGCGCGATGTTCTTCAGGAAAACAGGCGTTCCGCCCCGGCCGGTCCCCACGGAGATGTCCTCAAGGTCCTGGATGGTCTTGATGTACCCCCGGCCCCTGACCATATACTCCACGCCGGAGAACTCCAGGACCCTTCCCTCCACGTCCTTGTTGCTCTTCTTGACCGCTTCCATCACCTTGCTGATCGGGATGTTGTAGGCCAGCAGCCGGTTCGGATCCAGCGTGATCTGGTACTGCTTCACGAAACCGCCGACGGAGGCCACCTGGGAAACGCCCTGCACGCTCTCAAGGGCGAGTTTAATGTTGTAGTCCTGGACCGAGCGGAGCTGTCCGAGGTCGTATTGGGCGGACTGATCGACAATCGCGTATTCAAAGCCCCAGCCCACGCTGGTCGCATCGGGTCCCAGGACGGGGTTCACGTCAGCCGGAATCTTGTTCTTGACCGCCTGCAGGTACTCCAGCACCCGGCTTCGCGCCCAGTAGATGTCCGTCCCCTCTTCAAAGATGACATAGATGAAGGAACTGCCGAGATAGGAAAATCCGCGCACCACCTGGACCCCGGGAGCGGCGAGAAGCGTGGCGGTAATGGGATAGGTGATCTGGTCCTCAACGAGATTCGGGCTCCGGCCCGGCCATTCGGTGTAAATGATAACCTGTGTATCGGAGAGGTCCGGAATGGCGTCAAGGGGCGTGTTTCTCAGGGAATAAAATCCCCAGATACAGAGAAAGCCCACCAGCAGAAAAATGATGAACTTGTTCCTGGCGCTGTATTCGATGATTTTCGCGATCATTATTTCACGATTCCCTTCAACCTTGCCTCGGAGTCGATAAGGAAGTTGGCCGACGCGGCGACCCGTTCATTCAGCTTCAGGCCGCTCAGGATCTCGGCGCTGCCGCCGGAGACTTCCCCGACGGTCACGAGGCGGGGTTCGAAGTTGCCGTCTCCCTTATCCACGTACACGATCTGCCGCTCGCCCGTGTCGATGATAGAGTCCTCGGGAACGACCAGCCGCGACCCCATGTTCACCTCAAGTTCAATGTCCGAAAACATCTGCGGCTTGAGCGCGCGGTCCGGATTGGAGAGAGAAAATCGAACCTGCGCTGTCCTGGTCTCTTCGGACAACGTGGGGGATACGTACTCGACGCGGGCGGTCAAAACCTTGCCAGGGAAATAGCTCATCCGGATCTTCGCAAGGTCTCCTACCCGGACCAGGGACAGCTCGGATTCGTAAATCTCGGCCACGACCCATACCGTGGACAGGTCCGCGATATCGAAAAGCTTCTCACCGGGCATGACGCGCGTACCCTGCACCGCTGTTTTCTGGATCACCGTGCCGTCCACAGGGCTGTTGAGCCTGAGCGTCCGGAAGGCCTTGCCCGTGGTCTCGATCTCCCTGATCTGCTCGTCGCTGATGTCCAGGAACCGCAGCCGCTGCCGCGCCGCGTCGATGATCGTCTCATTATCGCGCGCATACATCTTGCTGAGCTCGTCATCGCGGTTCGCGCCCCCTTGCGTTTTCCACCGCAGGGTATTGATGAACTCCTGCTGGGTGGCAAACAACTCGGGGCTGTAAATTTCAGCCAGCGGGTCGCCCTTTTTTACATAGCTGCCGGTGAAATTTACATATAACTTCTCGATCCACCCCTCGAACTTAGGCGTGACCGTGGCGAACCTCCGCTCGTCGGCTTCTACCCGCCCGACGGTCCTTATGGTCTTCCTGAGGGATTTCCGGGAGACCGGCACGGTCTTGAGTTCCATCATCCGCTGTTTATCCAGCGGGATCTCGACGGTGGGTACTTCCACAGCTTCCTGCTCCGCTTTCGGCTGCTCCTTTACCTGGTTTTTGGCGGGATCGGGCTGAGAAGGCTGCATTCCGGGCATTCCTGCGTGCTGGGCAAGGGCGGACTTTACGCCGAGGCCGTCTATCGCATTGCCAATCGGACCCGGCGGGGGAAAAAACAGAAATGCCCAGACGAAACTCATACATACGACAATTCGGATGATGTTTATTTTTATCATTCGCCTTTCACCACCGTTCCGGAATCATTGGTCCCCGCAATTGACTCCATCCGTGCGATAGCCTTTTCCCGCTCAACGAACTGTCCCCAGTACAGTGTCTCGTAGTCGAGAAGGGCTTTCAACCTGCTGATGACCGTGATCGCTTCTACTTTGCCGGTCGCATATCCGGCAATGGCGGACTCGAAATCCTGGTAGGTTTTGGGTATCAGTCCCTTCTTGTATATGTCCATAAGCTTTTCCGCTGTCTTGTGCATGGTGTAGTTGTCCCGAATGGCTGAGGAGAGCATCAACTTTGTTCCCTCAAGCTCGTGGCGCGTCTCGAAGGAAAACGATTTAGCCTCAGCCACACCCTGCTGCTGCTTTGATTTATAAAAGAGCGGAATATTGAACGTGGCGGTCAGGCTCCACATGTCTTCAAAAGGCCCGGTTCTTTTGTAAACAGTCCCGGCAATGGTGAAATCAGGGAAATACTCCTTGTTCGCCATATTGATTCGGGCTTCCGCAGAGGAAACCATCCTCTCCCTGGACTTCAATTCAGGAGATTTTTCAATCGCCGTTTTCTGGAGTTCCTCCATGCTGTAAGGGAAAGCCGACTGCGCAGGCTCCATGGGCCTGGCAAGCGGCGAGTTGACGTCCCTGCCGACAGCGGTATTCAACATGGCTTCCAGTGACTGGACCTTTTGTTTCAGCATGGCCTCTTTTTCAAGGAGCATGTACTTTTCCGTCTGGGCCATCAACACTTCCTGCTGGGGAGCCATGCCCGAGGAATACCGCGCCACGGCAGCGTCTTCGACCCGTGAAAAAAGAGCGGTTTTGTCCTGGATAAGGTCTAAATTCTTATACGCGAGAAACAGGTCATAATAGAGTTCCTTGACCGTGGCTATGGTCTTCTGCCGTGTGGCCCGATACATGGCCTCGATGCTTTCCGCGTCTTTTGTTGCCATGTCCCCTTTTAACGATCGCTTTCCGGAAAAGGGGAACATTTGGGACACGGAATACATCCATTGCGCCCCCGGCATCGCGCCGTACGTGTATTTGTCCCAGCCTTCGTTCTGGTAGCCGATCATTACCATGGGATCAGGAAGGCTCGCGGCCTGGGAGACCTTGTAGGCCGCCGTTTTCCATCTTGCTTCGCTGGTCAGGAGCTCGCGGTTGTTTTTCAGCGCTTCGTCGATCAGGGGTTGAAGGCTCAGGGCATCGTCTGAAGCCGCCGCCAATGCGAACAACAGGAACACGGAACACAGCGCAAACAGGGCCGTCTTTATGAGAGTCGATTTCAGTGTCATACGCCGTGTCCCGTATTCTTTCATGAGCTTACTTTCCCTGCAACTCTTACTTCGCGTCCACGGTGAATTTCATCGTGGTTGTTTTTCCGGACCTGGTGATCTTAACCGCAAGGTTCCAGGAGCCGCTCATGGAAAGGCCCAGCGAGGTTTTATACTCATCGCCCTGTATCGCGGCGCCGGCCTTGTAATTCATTGCGGGCATTCCCATCATCGCGGGCATGGAATACTCCACCTTTACCTGCGCGTCTTTGACGATCCTTCCCGCCGCGTCCTTGATCACGATGGCCACGGCGTTGTCGCTCGCGACAGGCGGATTCCTGTCAAAGGTGATGGTAACATCATACTCGCCCGCTTTCTTCTGCACCTCATAGCCTCTTGCAAACGCGGTCCCTCCCGCGAGAAGCAGGACCAATCCGAATATAATGAACTTTTTCATAGTAAGTATCTCCTCTTTCTGCTCTTCTTGCTCGATATGTTTATTTACTTTGCTTTCTCCGTGTCGGGCACAGGGGCCTGTTCCGTAGCTGTATGACCCTCATGCATGTGCTGATGTCCCTTGTCAACATGTTCCCGTTTTTGCTCTACGACCTGATGATCCCCGTGAGCACCATGCATAAAAATCATGCCGAAGATCATCATCCCCGCCATCATCACTACCATAACGCCAGTTACAATTTCACCTCTCTGATTATTCATGTGACCTCCTTGACATACAATGTTGCAATGAACGTGCCAGACAGGAGGCCTCGTTTATTTATTGACAAAACAGGTGGTTAAAAAGAGGAGAATAATACTCTCGCAGTTTACTGGAGCTCTTGCTTAAAGGTGTGTAGTATTTCATACAGCTAAATATAGCAGAAATGCATGTTTTAGGCAGGAAGAAAATGAGAAAGGGATTAAAACCATCTTACGACTCCGAGATTCGCGCCAAAGTCCGGCCCTCCATTGTTCAGGCCCTTGAAGGCGCTGCCCTTGATCGTATAATCCGCGTTCAAGACATGGAAAAAGCCTACGCTGACCTCTTCGGGATCCTGCGCTCCTGGGATCATTGCTCGTCTGCCCTCGATGAAAGCATAAAGCTCGGTAAACCCGAACACCTTTGAAATCCCAAAGCCGTATGAATAGACATCGTTGTAGGTAACGCCCGATGGTTCGCCTACCTTGATATAACCGGACAGGAGAGAGAGCTTGACTCCGGCAACCTGCTGATGCGCGCCCAGGAAAGCGCCGTAATCCGTCTCTCCGGTGCCCAAGCCCTTATTTTTGTCGGCAGTAGGCAGCTTCACTGCCAGCGCTCCATCAAGCGAGAAACCGCCTTCACCTTCAGGTATGAAGACTCTCCCGCCGCGTAGTATTACATCGCCGACACCGCTTTCCGATGTTGTCGCACCGCCGGTCTTGTTTGACAGATACAGATAAGGGACCGCAACACTCACGTCGTAGAGCGGCGCAACATAGCCGAGCGTCGGCGAAACGTAGTACAATTCCGACTTCATCGGGGCGCCGAAATCACCCGTCTTATACCCGGCGCTTAGGTCGAGGTAACCGCGCCCGTTCTCCGCTCCGGATATACCGGGCAATACCAAGATCAACATCAGCGCTAAAACGAGGCGAACGGCTGAGGAGTAATCCCGCTCCCTGTTCATGAAGCTGCTGCACGAGTTCGACAGGTGTTGTCGCCGGTCGGGACCGATGCGTTCTCCTCTGCCGTTCACTTTTCCCTGCATTCTTATTTTCCACCCTTCTGCATGGCATCCAGTTTTTCATTCATCATCCCCATTTGCTCATGCATCTTCCTGACCGTGGCCTGGTCCAGCTTGCCTTGTTCCATGTGAGACCCCATCTCGTTCATCTGCCCCGCCATCTCGCGCATCATCTTGCCCATGTCCTGCATCATGGCATGGTCCGTGACGGTCTTGTGTTCCATATTATGGGACAGCTTCTGCATCATCTCGTTCATCTGTTTCATCATGCCTGACATGTCGCGCATCATGTCCTGGTTCATCATCTGGCCGCTCATCATCTGGTGGGACTGTTGCCCGCCCATCATCCCGCCCGGCTGCTGCGGCTGTTGGCCGCCCATTCCGTCGCTGCCGCCCATCTGAGCAAATGCCGTTGCCGCTGCCAAACCGATTACCGCTGTTACTACTACAAGATTCTTTTTCATGATTGCTTCCTCCTTTGGCGTGTAAGTCTTTTAAGGGTCTTCTCCGTGTCGATAACATGTTTTTGAGACCTTTTACAGTGGCGGCAACATGCACGTTAAGATTTTCAAACGGAGATACTCTTCATCTCGT
>JAYTJE010000142.1:0-4617 GCA_043731355.1 Nitrospirota bacterium | reverse complement strand
GATGGTATATTGTTTGGCTTACGATCCACGGAAGAACAAGGCGTCTAACCGGGCATACAAAATAGGCATGATCAGCCTGGGTTGCCCCAAGAACCAGGTTGATGCCGAGCAGATGCTCGGTGTGCTGGCTGGCTCGGGCTACGAGCTCACCGCGGACCAGGCCGAGGCGGACGTGATCGTGGTAAACACCTGCGGTTTTATCGAGTCCGCCAAAGAGGAGTCCATCGAGGCGATTCTCGAAGCGGCAAGCATGAAGCAGCGGGGCTCCTGCAAAAAGGTGATCGTCGCCGGCTGTCTTGCCCAGCGGTACCGCGAGGAATTGAGAAAAGAGCTGCCCGAGGCCGATGTGATCATGGGCACGGCGGAGCTCGGCCGCATCGGAGAAATATGCGCACAGGCGCTTGCGGCAAAAGGCGGCCTGCTCAGCGTTTCGTCGCCGGCCATGGTTTACGGACTTCCCCGCATCAGCACGACGCCCGCGCATTACCGCTATCTCAAGATCGCCGAAGGGTGCGGCAACCGCTGTTCCTACTGCGCTATCCCGATCATTCGGGGGAATTTTACGAGCAGGCCTGCCGCCTCGATCATCGAAGAAGCGAAGCTGCTTGCGGGTGAGGGAGCAAAGGAACTCATCCTGCTGGCCCAGGACTCCACGGCCTACCGCGACCGCACGACCGATCTTGTCGCGCTGTTAAAGCGCCTGGCCAGGGTGCGGGGGGTCGAATGGCTCCGGCTTATGTATGCGTATCCGGGCCGGATCAGCAAAGAGCTCATGGACGTCCTGGCCGGGGAAGAGAAGATCTGCAAGTACCTGGATATTCCCATCCAGCACTTTGACGACAAGGTGCTTGCTGCCATGAACCGGCGCGGCACGTCGGTGGATATCCGGAAGACGATCACGCAGCTCAGAAAGCGCGTACCGGGCATTGCGCTCCGCACCTCGCTTATCGTGGGATTTCCCGGCGAGACCGAAGCGGCGTTCAAGCGGCTGCTCGCGTTTGTGAAGGAAGCGGAGTTCGAGCACCTCGGGGTATTCACGTATTCTCCGGAAGAGGGCACCGCGGCGTATGATCTTGCCGCTGCGGCGCCGGCCGAGGTAGCAGCGGACCGGCTCGACCGGATCATGAAGGCCCAGGCGAAGATCTCGCTCAAAAAGAACCGGGCACTCATCGGCTCACGGCAGCGTGTGCTGGTAGACGGCATGGAGGACCTGGCGCTCATCGGCAGGCTGCAAACGCAGGCGCCGGAGATCGACGGGGTCGTCTATCTTTCCGAGACCGACGCCGGACCCGGCGACTTCGTGGAAGTGACGATCACCGATGCAACGGAGTACGATCTGATGGCGAGGCATACTGAGGCAAGCACCAAATAACAAGCATCAAATAACAAATAATAACCAGGCTCTGGTTCCGAACGTATGGTTATTGAATAGTGTTTGTTATTTGAGATTTGTAATTTGAAATTTCATATAAGAAGGGGACTTTATGGATACCAACGACCAGGCGGCACCGGCAGCAGAGGGCGAGGAAAGCTTCGCCGACATGTTCGAAAAGAGCTTCAAAAAGCAGGAGCGGCTTTCGCCCGGCCAGACGATCGAGAGCGTGATCGTCAAGATCTCGGGAGAATGGATTTTCCTCGACATGGGAGGAAAAGGCGAGGGCTACCTGGACCGGAAGGAACTGGTCGACGCCGAAGGGAAGCTGACGGTCAAGGAAGGCGACAAACTCCGCGTCTATTTCGTCAACACGAACAATAACGAGATGCACTTCACCACGAAGATCGGGGCCGGCCCGGGCAAACAGTCGCAGTTCGAGGACGCCTATAAGAACGGTCTTCCGGTTGACGGTCATGTTGTCAGGGAAATGAAGGGCGGTTTCGAGGTGAAACTGGGCGGGACCACGCGCGCTTTCTGTCCCTTCTCCCAGATGGGCGTCCGGCGCGATGAGAAACAGGCCGACTATGTGGGCAAGACGCTTCCTTTCAAGATCATAGAGTTCGCCGAGAACGGACGGAACATCGTTCTGTCCCGCAGGCCGCTCCTGGACGAGGAAAAGAAGGTCAAGAAGCAGGCTTGGAGAGAGACGCTGCAGGAGGGCACGAAGCTCCGCGGCGCCGTGACCTCCATCCAGAGCTTCGGCGCATTCATCGACATCGGCGGGCTGGAAGGATTGCTGCCGATCTCCGAGATCGCCTGGACCAGGACCGAGAAGGTCAGCGATGTTCTGTCCGTGGGCCAGCAGGTGGACGTGATCGTCAAGAAGATCGACTGGGAAAAGGACCGGTTCTCCTTCAGCCTGAAGGATGCGCTGCCCGATCCCTGGGAACTGGTGGAAAACACATACCCGGTCGGCTCCTACCACTCCGGGAAGGTCTCCCGCCTTGCCACGTTCGGCGCTTTCGTTACGCTGGCCGAAGGCCTGGACGGGCTGGTCCATATCTCGAAGCTGGGCGGAGAAAAGCGGATCGAGCATCCCCGTGAAGTGGTGAAGGAAGGGCAGGTCATCGAAGTGCGGATCGAGGCGGTGGACCGCGCGAACAGAAAGCTTTCACTCTCGCTTGCATCGATCAGCCGCGCGGAGCAGGAAGAATCGGATACGGTGAAGGACTACAAAAAGCAGAACGTTGATACACCGCAGAACATGGGGTCGCTTGGAGACATGCTGAAGGCGAAGATGGACCAGAAGGAAAAGTAAGATACTATCGATTACGAGGCCGCTCCGAGCGCAGCAATGCGTGGCGGAGCGGCCTTTTTTTATGATAAAGATGACGTTGCTATGAGTACATCAGAACCTGAAGAGCGTTACACCTGAGGCAAACTCTTTATCCGCAGATTACGCAGATGGCCGCAGATTTTAAACTACATAGTTAAGGTTTGGTTTATCTGCGCCATCTGCGTAATCTGCGGACAATATTCTGACCTGAGCAGTCTTACCGCAGCTGCCACACGCCGACCGTCAGCTCTTTTGAAAAAAACCGGTCTTTCTCTTCCAGGGGCACGATGTTCCATGTCCAGGAAGTTTCAGGTTCGGGCAGCGCGAGTCCTGTTACGGTCGAGCCCTGGGTGACGATCTTTCCTTCTTTGTCGCGTTTGACGAACTCATGGTCCCCAATAAGACAGACCGGGCAGGTCAGCTGCTGCAGAAATGCATGGTGGGACCTAGTTATCTGATCGCACCAGTCGTCGACGATCTCTTCCTCAAGACCGCGCAGCTTTTTGAGCGCATAGGCGCGCGGTATGACCCAAAGTTGGGATAGGATGTTCAGGGAGACGACCAAGCTGGTTTCTCTGCCGATCTCGGGAACTGCCGGCACCGCGACCGGGAGTTCGGGATTGCCTGATCTGATGTTTTCGTAAAGCTTCTTCGCCATGTTCGTCACATCATGCTGAAGAAGCCGAACATTGTGATACGGCTTGACGCGCTTGTATACTTCCGGCAGAAAAATAATGTCCAGCAGCACCACTTCGCGGAACACAGCCGCAAGCTCGTCGAGCGGCACATCGAGCAGGGGGCCTGAACCGAGAATAACGACCTTATTTCTGATACGGGACTTTTCAGCAGCAGCGAGGATGGTTTTGCGCGTCTGCTCCAGGTGGGGTTGCCATGCAGCCCGGTTGCGATCGTGCCTGCCCCTCATGGCGATCGCTTCATAAAGGTAGTCCATGTGCCGGACGTATTCCGGGCAGGGGGTAGTAAGGTATGTGTACAGTTCGTAGAGCATACGGGTAAAAGCTATATTCCTCGTGCAGATAGTTCCTCAGCTGTCATTGCGAGGAGCGGAGCGACGCGGCAATCTCGGTTGTCAATAAGTTGCCAGGGCGAGATTGCTTCGCTGCGCTCGCAAAGACGGCTTAAGGGCGAAACAGCTCACGGCGCAAACACCTTCCGCTTGATCTCTTTGATGTCGGCCTGCCTGATGAATTCCGGGATGTTCTTGTAGATCGCGTGATAGCCGAATCCGCCATACATCAGTTCGTCGAGGGCATTTTCCTTTGACCAGTTCTGGAACACGATGCGGTACAGGGCGCTGATCGTCCCGGTCCGGTCGGAGCCGTGCCAGCAATGGATCAGGACCGGGCCTTCGGACCGTTTGATAAAGCGGAGGGCAGCGACAACATCTGCGGTCTTGATCTTTCCGGCGTCCATGGGAACGCGGTAAAGACTCAGCCCGGGCTTTTTAGGGCCGGGATCGTCATTATGGTAGTCGCGCAAATTGAGGATGTTCGTAATGCCGACGGTCTTGAGATAGGCGAACCCTGCTTCATCCGGCTGGGCTGAACGGTATACATGATCATCCAGCTTGTAGAAATTCTTCAGGCTTTTGCTATCTACGGGTTGTGCCCAGGTCTCGGGATGGGTCTGGGGCGATGCTGCATAGAGGGTCGTGACGGAAAGCAGGAACAGCAACAGGGTCAGGCGCAACATTGGTGTCGATCGTGTCATGGCCGCCCCTTTTCATCAGGAGTCATTTTATCTGATCGGCTCCCGCAATATCCGGCAGGGTGTTTGGAAGCTTTTGGAAGCTTTTGGGGTCAGACTTTAGAATTGACATTCTCCCTCCCCGCATGCAGTTGGTTTAAAACCCCGCCAATTTCAAGATCATATTGCTCGCCCTGCA
>JAYTJE010000141.1:0-3377 GCA_043731355.1 Nitrospirota bacterium | reverse complement strand
CTCGTGAATGTATTTCAGCAAACCGAGCAGGTAGGCTTCCCGGTCGCACAAGATGGCCTTATAGCGGCCCTGGAAAAGATGGCCAACGGTCTTGTATTTATGATTGAAGTACAGGGTATAGCTCTGATTGACACCCTGAAGGATCTTCGAGAGCGGCGTATCGCCGGTCTCGATCAAGAGATGGACATGGTTGCTCATGAGCACATAGGCGTTCAGATGATAATGATAGCGGTTTCGATAGATGAGGAGGAATTGGAGAAATTTATTGTAGTCGGCGGGCTCTTTAAAGATCTTTTGGCGCTGGTTCCCACGAGTGATCACATGGTAAAAAGCGCCTTCATATTCGATGCGAGGTTTCCGTGGCATGTGGGAAGACTATCACGAGAACCGCAGAATGTCAATTCTAAAGTCTGACCCCAAGATGCCCCAAGATGCCCCAAGATGCCTTATCTTCTCGCCGTTTTATGGTACGGTTGTCCCCCGCTCCTTTTAAAAATCATACCCCGCCGAGAACGAGATGGTATAGCGATTGTCTTTGGCAACACCGAGGTCGAGCCGCACCGGGCCGATGACCGTATCGGCATACAGGCCGACTCCCCCTCCGCTCCGCAGGTCCCGCGCCGACAGCTCGGCGCGATCGTTCCAGACATTGGCCGCCTGGTATGCCAGATTCAGATACAGCGCCTTCAGCACATTGAGCTGATAATCACCCATTTTCCAGCGATAGGCGGCGCCGAACCCCAGCAGATTGTTTCCCACAAACTCCCTGCGCTCATACCCGATGAGCGGCGTACTGAGGACCCCATCCACGCCGCCGATGCCGAACTGTTCTTCATAAGGGATCTTTCCGCTGCCGAACCCGGACGTACCTTCGAGGACCACCGTGTGCCGCCCGCCGAGCGGCAGGAACGTCTGGAGGGCAAGCCCGGCTTTTGAGAATTCGGCATTGCCGCCGTACCCCGGGGCCGCAACTTCGTAGCTGGCTTTCAGGAGTGTTCCCCGGTGCGCAAACGTGCTGCTGTCCCGCGTGTCCGCCGTGGAGAGCAGGGCCAGGCTGCCGATGCGGTTCTGCGCGGCCTGGGGATTGACGCCAAGCGTTTCGATCGTACTGTCCGATGCGAAGCGGTACCGGAGATAGGTGTCCCCGAACCGGAACCACTGATAACCGAAGGCGAGCTCTGCGCCCTCCCGCGTGATATCGAGCGCGGTGATCCGCTGTTTGTCCTGATAGACCGGGTAGGTCCGGTCACGGTAGAACACCTGGAGCGTATGCACAAAGTAGGAGTGGATAAGCACCGGCGAGTAGTACCCGGCGGTCAGGTCGGTATAGTTGCCGTACCGGGTGGTGAGATAGGCTTTGATCCCCCTGCCCGTGATATTGTCCACGACCAGATCGGTCAGACCGGTAAAACGGTCCTCAAGATCATAGCGCATGCCGAGCCGCAGTTTGTTCGTCGGCTTTTCCTTGATCCTGAGCAAAAGCGCGACGCCGCCCAGCGGACTTTTATCCATGTCCACCACAATGGATTCAAAGTAGTCAAGTGCGTAGAGATGCTGAATGTCGTAGGCGGCGGTATCGAAGTTCAGCGGCTGTCCGGACCTGGTCTTCGTTTCGCGCTGGATCAGCGAGCGCCGGGTCCTGTTCTCTCCGACCAGCGTTATGAAATCCACTTTCCCCTCATACAGCACAACACCGAGCGTCCTGCCGTCGGCCAGCATCGCCGCGCGCTCCACGCGGGCCAGCAAAAAACCTCCGGCCCGATAGCGGTCCACAAGCGCCTGCAGGGTCGCCGAAAGCCGGACGGCATTCAGGGTCTGACCGGACTGCCAGGCAAGCGCAGCCATGATGTCGGCCGTGGGAAGGATCGTATTGCCCGATACCTCGATTGCCTGGACCAATGGATTTTCCCGCACCGTCAGGAGGGCGCGGTGACCCATGCCTTCCGGCGCGA
Organism: Nitrospirota bacterium; assembly: GCA_043731355.1. Lineage (GTDB taxonomy): Bacteria > Nitrospirota > UBA9217 > UBA9217 > UBA9217 > GWC2-56-14. Next base: position 1,425 of record JAYTJE010000141.1, on the reverse strand, counting down.
GCTCGAGCGCGATCTCGGAGAAGTAGCCGAGGTTTGCTACGTCCCGAAGCGCCGATTGAATATCGCCGCGCGAAACCTCATGCGGCGCCAGCACGGGCGACAGGGCAAAGCGCACCGTGGCTTCGGATATCCGCTCAGTGCCCTGGATGGTCAGGCTGGTAATGCGAAACACCCGTGCGTCCTCCGGTCCCGTTCCCCGTCTTCGCATAAGTTCCCTGATGCGCGGCAGCGCCGCCCGCGTAACGTCCTCGCCCGTACGCATGATGAGCGGGATATTGGGAAAATCCGTGAAGGAGTATGCCGAGGTATCCGGCGTGATCACCAGGTCGGCGCGGGCGGCCTGACGCTCGGTTTCGCGCCGCACGGGCAAAGAAACGGACTGGCTCAGAATTTCGAGCAGCGAGAGCAGGCGCTCTCTCTTTTCCAGCTTCGACGACGCATCCACGGCGATCACGACATCCATGCCCATGGACCTGACCACATCGACGGGCAGGTTGTTTACCAGACCGCCGTCCACCAGCAGGTGTCCCTGAAAATCCACGGGCTGAAACATGACGGGTATGGCGGCGCTGGCCCGCATGGCCTCGTGGAGCAGGCCATGGTCGAGCACAACGGGCTCGCCGGTCTCAAGGTCCGTGGCAACGGCGCGAAAGGGGATGCGCAGGCGGTCGAAATCGAGGTTGGCCTCAAAAGAAGCAGCCAGGGTTTTTGCGGCAAGCAGATTGGTCAGCTTCTGGCCGGCGGACAAACCGGTCGGCGGAGAAAGCCTTCCGTCCTTGAAAGTAAATTCGAGCAGATAGCGGCTTCCGGCCTCTTTCTGTTCCTGCGTCTGAAACGCGCGCACCGGCGTATCGTTAAAAATATCGTTCCAGTCGTTGGAGGCGAAGATCCTCGCTATCTCGTCGGGAAGATAGCCCGCGGCATAGAAGCCGCCCACGCCGGCGCCCATGCTCGTACCCGCGATCGCGGAGATCCGGATGCCCTCTTCCTGAAGCACCTTGAGGACGCCGAGCGAGGCAGCCGCCTTTGCCCCGCCGCCGGCCAGAGCAAGGCCCAGCCGCGGAACGTCTTTCTGTTCGGGAGTTGCCGCAAGGAACAGACCGCCATAGGCCTGTTTAAACGGAACGGTCAGATGCAGCAGCTGCTCGGCAGAGGAAGACCCGGGAAGAAGGCAGGCGAAGAGGATGAGCGTGAGGAGACGAGCGAACATGGACCATACTATAGCATAGCGCGGCATCACGCCGCAACCAATCCAAATTGAAATTTAAATACTATGGCAAGAACATTTTCCACGCCACGAAGAACACGAAGTGCGCGAAGTTAAAATTGATGAACTCGTAAAAAGTCGAGAACCTCTCAATTTGTCATTCTGAGCGAAGCGAAGAATCTCGCTTTATCAATACGATGAGAGACCCCTCATTTCGT
>JAYTJE010000140.1:0-3104 GCA_043731355.1 Nitrospirota bacterium | reverse complement strand
GGCAACCCTTCAGGGTTGCTTCGAGCGGTCGCTCGTGAACCGACCGTACAAATGCAAGGCTAAAGCCTTGCCCTACATGTCCGCTACCTGAGCAGTTACGTTTTGAGACTTTTTAACGATTCCTTAGAGTTTATTCCCTATGCACCCTCTGAAAAAATCCATCCTTCTCTCCCTCGAAGCCAATAATCTCGATGCTCTCGTTGCGCTCGCAAAAGACAAACCACGCGTCGTGGGCCTCCTGGTGCGGATTTCCTATGATAAAGAGACCCTTGCCGGCTGGCGCGCCATTAAAGCGGTGGGGCTCATTGCGCGGGAGCTTGTCAAAACGGATTATGAATATTTACGAAATACCATCAGAAAGCTTCGCTGGTCCCTGACTGATGAATCCGGCGGCATAGGCTGGTCGGCGCCGGAATTGCTCGGTGAGATCGTTTGCGCCGACCCTCGCGGGTTTGCTGACATCGTTCCGCTGATAGCGGATGTCTATTCCATTGAAGAGGATGTATTCAGGCCGGGAGTGCTTTACGCACTCAGCAGGATAGCAGAATCCGCGCCGGACCTTGTTGCGCCCTTTACGGATATCATCAATGCTGCACTCATTGACAAAAACGCCCTGACCCGAGTCTATGCGCTGGAAGCAATTGGGAAATTGAAAGGGATACCCGGGTTGCCGGTTGAGTGGGGCGATGTTGAAAAACTTAAACAGGACAAGAGCGAGGTTTGGGTGTACCAGGGAAATACCTTTGTCAATGTTGTAGTGGGAGCTGCGGCATCATCCTCATCATGATTTTTTCGGATGGTCTTCCCGATAGGAAACAACGAACGCAAAGAGCGCTACCAACAACACTCCTGTAAGTATAATATAAAATACCGTCATGATTACCTGTCTCCTTTCCTGGGTGGTATTGTGTAAAAAGATATAACAACGAGTACAATAACCGACGCAAAAATACTGATACCAGCCGCAATGCTGAGCTTGTCCGTTAACAGGCTCCCTATGAAACCAACGGTAGCAAGATATTTTGCTATATCCATGAGCATCTTGCCGAGTTCTTTCCTTCGATCTTCATGCCTCATACCCAAAATATACCAGATTCTGGCTGATGATGTCTATTAGTTTTTAGTGCGGCAGGTTCAGGCTGTTCTAAGGAGCGCATTTTTTACTCAAACATACTTGACAATGAGCAACTCATATTTTATATTATAATTGTTGTTAGATTAATAGGGGGTATTATGGCAACCGGCACCAATAGCGATTATTACGAATTGCTCGGTCTCAAAAAGTCTGCATCCGAGGCTGAAGTAAAGAAGGCGTTCAGGAAGTATGCCCGGAAATATCATCCTGACGTGAACCCGGGTGATAAAAAGTCCGAGTCTAAGTTCAAGGAGATAAGCGAGGCCTACGAAGTTCTGTCTGACCCGAAGAAGCGACAGCAATATGACCAGTTCGGCCATGCGGCGTTTGAGCAGGGCTTTGACGCGCAGCAGCGGCCGGGAGCGGGTTTTGGCGGCGCGTCCCAGGGTGGAGACTTCTTCAGGGGAGGAAATTTCGAGGACCTCTTCGGGAATATATTCGGAGGCGGCGCGGCACGGCAGCGCGGGCCCCAAAAGGGCGAGGATATTACGTACTCGGTTGAAGTGGATCTGGAAGACGCTATTTACGGCAGGACCATGCAGGTGGAACTGCGGCGGGATGCGGTGTGCGGCGCTTGTGCCGGCTCGGGCTCGGCTCCAGGCAGTGCCCGGAGGACCTGTCCCACCTGCATGGGCTCGGGCCGCGTTTCCCAGGGAAAAGGGTTTATGCAGATCGCCCAACCCTGCCCTACATGCCGGGGAGAAGGCACGATCAATCCGAATCCCTGCAAGTCCTGCAACGGCAGCGGCATCGTGCCGAAGACCGAGCGCATCAATGTCAAGATCCCCCCCGGCGTTGACAACGGATCCAAGGTCCGCGTATCGGGCATGGGAGGGGCCGGCGACAGGGGCGGGCCGTCAGGAGATCTCTATATCATCACCAAGGTGCGGCCGCACCAGTACTTTGAGCGCAAGGGTGACGATCTCTATGCCGACGTGCGCGTTACGGTAAAGGAAGCGGCCCTGGGCGAAAAAGTGGAAACGCCGACCGTGGACGGCATGGTCACGCTCACGCTGCCTCCGGGCGTACAGTCGGGCCAGCAGCTGAAGCTCACGGGGAAAGGCGTTCCTCATTTTGGCGGCGGAGGCGTGGGCGACCAGTATGCGACCATCAGGGTGGTCACGCCTGCCGGGTTAAGCGAACGCGGAAAAGAGCTGCTTAAAGAGCTGGACAAACTGCATCCTTCCAACCCGCGTCAGGACACGTCTTTTAAGGGGTTTCGGAAGAGAAGCTGAGTTCCGGGTTAGTCACTAAAGAATTATATTCTACTCAAAATGGCAAGAATATTAACCACGAAGATCACGAAGCACGGGAAGGTTAAATAAAATCGACATCTTGCAATCTTGATTTTTTCGTGATCTTCGCGCTCTTCGTGGTAAAAAGGTTTTGATTCCGGCTTGTCCGGGTTAGGGTATGTTCAATTCGCACTGGACCGCGGGGTGCATGATGGTTGAGCGGAAACAAAGACTGTATATGATCAGCGTCGTGTCGGAAATGCTGGGAATCCATCCCCAGACGCTCCGGATTTATGAGCGCGAAGGTTTTATCAAGCCGTCGCGGAGCGGAGGAAACACGCGGCTGTATTCCGAAGACGACATCGAGAAGCTCGAAATGGTCCTGCGGCTCACCCGCGACCTCGGTGTAAACCTCGCGGGTGTTGAAGTGATCTTTTCGATGCGCGAGAAAATGGAGCGGATGCGGCACAGTATGGAGGAGACGGTCCGGCAGCTGCAGGAAGAACTGTTCGAAATTCGGCGGCAGGAGGAGATTCGGAAAGCGAGTATGCAGGTGAGAAGGATCGTGGTGAGGAGAGAAGAGTGAAGCATTTTGGAGGTTACCCATGGCACGGTATGACAAGTTTACTTTAAAATCACAGGAAGCGGTGCAGGCGGCGCAGGAAATAGCCGGCAAGCTTCACCATCAGCAGCTCGAGACCGAGCATCTGCTCGCGGCGCTGCTGGAACAGACG
>JAYTJE010000139.1:0-4638 GCA_043731355.1 Nitrospirota bacterium | reverse complement strand
GGTGGCCGCGCTGACGGACAGCGTCAATCCGAGGGATTATTGGTTTAAGATGAAAATCAGGGTGAAAACAGAGGCTGGATTTCAACTGTCGACAATTTGTCGACAGTTGAAGATGAAGGCGCCGGACGGCAGGATGCGGGAAACCGACTGCGCCGATGTCGAAGGGTTATTCCGGATTATCCAATCCATCCCCTGTGTCGGTCAAAAAGCACAAGACGCTCAAGGGGTTGAAAACTCAGAACCTGCGCGATCACATGAGCGAGGCAGAACTGATCTTCACCGCGTTGGCGGAGCTTTCCACACGGCAGATTGCTGAAAGCGTGGCCGCCACCGGTATGCCCGAGAATGTCGAAGCCGGCAAGAAGGGCGGCAAAATCGCCAAAGGCGCTCGCCTCGAACTGGAACAGAAGACCGGCAAGAGCGTGGTGACGGGCGAGAATTTCCTGCCGCCGGCCGGATCGCGGAAGAATTTGAAGGGGCATTCCGATGAGTAAAGAGTTCTTCCCATCCCTGAAACATATTTTCAGGCCGCCTTTCGGCTGCAGTCCCCATGTATGGCAACGAGTCCAATCCCGAGAAGAAAGGAGAGGAGTTCATCAGCAACGCACGATATGAAAAAAGATAACGAAGAAATAAACACCTGGAAAGAACGGGGCAAAGCTGAAATTATCGCTTTGCGAGAGGCACTGAAGCAAAACCCGAAGGACCCTGCCGCCCTTCTGAACCTCGGCGCTGCCCTGCTCCGGACATGGAGTGAACCGGAGCGGGAGCAGGGCAAAAAATACCTGGAAAAGGCCGCGAAGCTGGATAAGGACTTTCCCGAGCCGATTGAAGAACTGGCGCTCGACGCTTCCATGGACGATCACGGGAGAGCGGTACGGCTCTATAAAAAGGCGGCGGCGATTTATAGGAGAAAAGGCGATGGTGAAAAGGCCGATAAGCTTCTGAACAACGCGGCGACGCTGATCAATGACGAGGGGTGGGAGTTCAGGGAGCAGGGCGACAACAATGCTGCAAAGAAGAAGGCGCTCAAGGCGCTGGAAGTTTATCCGTATTGTGTGGATGCTCGAAATCTTCTCGGGAATATTTATACGGACCTGTTTGTATTTTCCGAGGCGGAGAAGTTTTATCGTATTGCGGTTGATGACGCGGTAAGAGAGCAGGGCGGCGTTGTGAAGAGGGAAGACGCGCCCTATTGGCTTGAAATGGAGACCCGCCCGTATATGCGCGCCCGGCACGGACTGGGGCTTTCTCTCATGCAGCTTCACCGTTACGAAGAAGCGCTCCGGGAATTTGAAATTCTGATGGACCTGAATCCGAACGACAATCAGGGGGTCCGGTTTCTTCTGGGTGACGTTTATCATTTTGCGGGAAACCTGGAAAAAGCCGAACAATGCTACCGGGAGTACGAAGAGGTTGAGTCGCAGTACGGTCACGCGCTGCTCCAGAACTTTTTAGGGAAAGAAGCCACGGCGGCAGGCATGCTCCTCAAATGTGCTAAGAGCGCTCCTTTTATCGCACGCATTCTGCGGCGCTATCTTACGAAGTTCGATTTCTGGAAGGAGCGGGGCTTGTTCAAGTACGGCGACTTGCCGCTTTTTAGTCTTCACCGGAACGCTATGATCGCCATCTGGAATGAAATGCTTCCTCTTATAACGGACAGGCAAGCGTATTATGATTTCGACTCGGCATATCAATATTGCAACCTGAACGCGCCTCTCTGGCTGAAATATGAAGGTTCTCCGATATTTCTGCAAAAGGCCATGGACACCGCTAAGGTGCGGTTATGACGAAATACGACCTTTATAAACTCTTAAAAGAAGAACTCGGCAATGGTTCCAAGGACCTGGTGACCCGGCCCTCTGGCCAGGCGGTCCGGCAGCGGATCGAGCGGGACATCGCAAACGAAGCTGACGCTGCTGTGATTGCTCTCGATTTCTCGAAGATCGGGGTCATCGACTATTCCTGCGCCGATGAGATCGTGACCAAGCTTGTTTCGCGGCTGCTCTCGGGCGAGTACGGGGACAAGTATCTGCTCCTCACCGGACTGAATGAGAACCAGAAGGAAAATATCGAAGTCGCGCTCGAACGCAAGGACCTGGCGGTCGTTGCCGAAATGCGGGACGCGGGCAAAGTAGTTTTGGGCAGTCTCAACAATTATCTCAGGGACACGCTCGATTTCATCGTGAAAAAAAAGAAGGTTACTTCCAAAGACCTGTCGGACGCCAGGAAGCTTGAGGCGAATACGAGCGGCACCCGGCTTTTGAACCTCCACAAAAAAAGGCTCGTGAAAAGGGTGGAAGAGGCGAGGGCGGACGGGAAAGTTTGGGTGTATGAGCTTCTCTAAAATCAATTTCATTGACGGGTAACACATTGGAATGATACAATAACGCCCTGTCCGACAGAGCGCCCTTTAAGGGGGCTCCGAAGAATTATGAAACGGCCATGAACTGCATTCGCAAAGGTGAATGAAGATTGAAGTTTATTCGGTTGCCTGACCATTCACCCTCCCCAACCCCTTCCATCGAGGGAGGGGCTACGTCATGTTCCCTCGCTCTTCCGAGGGAGAGGGTTGGGGCGAGGGGATTTAAAGGCAAGCAAGATTGGCGATGATATGCGCGCGGAGATCATAGCAACCGGAACTGAACTGCTCTCGGGCGGAGTGCTCGACACGAACTCCCTGTTCCTGGCCGAGGAGCTGATGCTCTGCGGCATCGAAACCGCGTTCAAGACCGTGGTGGGCGATGACGAAAAGGACATGGAAGAGGCGATCCGCCGCGCCCTGGAGCGGGTTGACGCGGTCATCATTACCGGCGGCATCGGGCCCACGGAAGACGATATCACGCGCAAAGTGATCGCGAAGATCGTCAAGCGGCGCCTGGTGTTGAATGAAGAGGCGCTCAAGGCGATCCATGCGCGGCTTGCGCACAGGGGCAGGGAACACGCCACGTCCAACGACCGTCAGGCCCTGCTCCCGGCAGGCGCGCGCATGCTTGTCAATCCCGTGGGCATTGCCCCCGGTTTCTATCTCGAAGAAGAGGACCGGTTCCTGGCGGTGCTGCCGGGCGTTCCGAGTGAAATGGAGGCCATGTTCAGCGAGGGGCTGCGGCCGGTGCTCGATGAGCGCTTCGGCAACCGGTCGTTCATCAGGCGCAGGATCCTGCGGACCGTCGGTCTGTCAGAGTCCGCCGTGAACCAGGCGCTCCAGGACATTTTAAAACAAGAACCGCGGATAGCGGGCTTGACCGCAAAAGAGACCGGCGTGGACATTCGCGTCGTGGTGCGGGACACCAGCGCTGAGCGGTCCCAGGCGCTCATTCAGAAGATCGAAAAGATTGTGCGGGAACGGCTTGGCGACGCGGTGTACGGCGTCGATAGCCAGGAGATGGCAGAGGTGGTCGGGGCGCTGCTCAAACAGCGGCGGCTCAGGCTGGCGGTTGCCGAATCGTGCACCGGAGGAATGATCGGCTCGCGCATCACGGAGATTGCCGGCAGCTCGGAATACTTTGACCGCGCGGCCGTGGTGTACAGCAACGAAGCCAAAACCTCCATGCTCGGGGTGCCGAAGGAGCTTATCGAAAAACACGGCGCGGCCAGCAGCGAGGTTGCCGCTGCCATGGCGCAGGGCGTCCGGCAGACCGCCGGAACCGATATCGGCATTGCCGCGACCGGCATTGCCGGACCGGGCAACGAAAGCGAAGAGAAGCCCGTGGGGCTGGTGTATATCGGCCTGGCTTCAGCCGAAGGCGTCAAGACGAGCGAATTCCGTTTTCTCGGGACCCGCGCGCAGATACGGCTTAAAACGTCCCAGATGGCGCTCGACATGGTGCGGAAGCATCTTATTGGGTAATGCGGAATTAGTGAATAGGAAGTCAAATTCCATAAGGCTATAGGAAAAGGAGACGCACATGGCTGATAAAGACAGAATGAAAGCGCTGGAATTGGCGGTCACCCAGATCGAAAAGGCATTCGGCAAGGGTTCCATCATGCGGTTAGGCAGGGAAGAAATGCCGGCAGGCATACCGGCGATCTCCTCCGGCTCCCTGGGGCTGGACATCGCCCTTGGCGTGGGCGGCGTGCCGCGCGGCAGGATCATCGAGATCTACGGCCCCGAGTCGTCGGGCAAGACCACGCTGGCGCTCCATGTCATCGCCGAGGCGCAGAAGGCTGGCGGCCAGGCGGCCTTCATCGACGCCGAACATGCCCTGGACATCACCTACGCGCGCAAGCTCGGGGTGCGCACCGATGATCTGCTGATCTCGCAGCCCGATACGGGCGAGCAGGCGCTCGAGATCACGGAAACGCTCGTGCGGAGCGGCGCCATCGACGTGATCATCGTGGACTCCGTGGCGGCCCTCACGCCGCGCGCGGAGATCGAAGGCGAGATGGGCGACGCGCACATGGGCTTGCAGGCGCGGCTCATGAGCCAGGCGCTCAGGAAGCTTACGGGCGCCATCAGCAAATCCAATACCACGCTCATTTTCATCAACCAGATCCGCATGAAGATCGGTGTGATGTTCGGCAACCCCGAGACCACCACGGGCGGCAACGCTCTCAAGTTCTATGCGTCAGTGCGGCTCGATATCCGGAAAATCGCGGCAATCAAGGACGGAGAGGAAGTGACCGGCGGCCGGGTGC
>JAYTJE010000138.1:0-7730 GCA_043731355.1 Nitrospirota bacterium | reverse complement strand
TTTTTCAGCAGGATGAGCGCCACGGCGCCGAGCACCAGGGCATATCCCGCATCGCCCAGGATCATGCCGAAGAATATGGGGAAGAATATCCCGATGAATGGTGTGGGATCGTAAGACGTATAGGCAGGCAGTGGAAGCAGGCTCGTAAAGAGTTCAAAGGGCTTGAAGTAGGAAGGGTTCTTCAGCACGATCGGCGCCTGATCGAGGTCCTCTTCGTGCATTTCTTTTTCCTCGATCATGACCCGTGGTCCGAAATCATCGCGCATCCGCTGCTTGAGCCGCGGGAAGTCTTCCGACTGGATCCAACCGTGAATAAAAAAGCACATGCGGGTCTCGAACGCGAACGCCGTGGTATTGAGCAGCGACAGCCGGTCGTTGATCCACTCCCGCACACGCTGATAGATCGGCGCCCATCGCCGGGTGAACCGCACCAGTTCCGCATCGATCGCCTGGAGCTCCAGCAGCGCCTGGCCGGCCCGTTTCTTCACAAAGGACACTTTCTCCGGGAAGGTCAGCTTGCTGAAGGATGCGGGGAAGGTGAGTTCGGGAACGTGTTCGTCGCTCAGGGATTTTTTCACCTTGCCGGAGACGCTTTTTTCCACCGTGATGAGCCCCACCAGGGTGCCATCCTCCGCCGGCTCGGTCTGCAGTTCGTATTTCCAGTCCGTTATTCGCGACAGCGCCTCGCGCAGGTGTTCCACCATGTCGGGTTCGCGGATCGTCAGTCCGATGAAATCAAGGTCCGGCGTTTCCGTCGCGGTCTCGACGAGAGATGCAAGGGCATTGAGAAAGATGGAGTACCGGCCGAGTTCGGCCCGCTCCTTGACCAGCAGTTCCCGTCTTTTCGACAGGTCCGTTGCGCTTGCCTGATGCGCGTCGATGGTCCTGGAAACGGTATCGAGGATAGAGACCGGCTCGATATAACTTTTCCGAACAGCGAGGGCGGGAAGTTCCGCAAAGAGCAGTTCGATCTTCCGCCGCAGGTCCTCGAGGAACATGCGCTCAAAAACGGTCTTCTCGTCAAGCATGAATGAGCGCACGTCCTTTTCCCATTCTTTTTCAATGAACCCCACCGTGGCAGGTTCGATCTGGAAAATACCCAACGCCCGCAGCAGGGACAGGACCTCCTGCAGCAGAGGTTTTTCGCCGACGAGCTCGATCTTGGACATCCTGACTATCATGGCTTCATCCCGGGAGTATGCTTCTGAGGTGCTTATCCACAACCGCCTGCAGCATTGCCCGGTCCAGATGGTCCCGCTGTTCAACGAACGCCGCCGCCGACCGCATGCTCGCTTCCGCGCTCTCCTCCGCCTCTTTCCTCGCCTGGACCTCCGCCGCCGCACGTGAATCGTTGATCAGCACTTCCGCTGCAAGGACCTCGTTTGCACACTCCTTCTTCACCGTGGCGAGCCAATCGAGCGCTTTTACCTGTTCCAGTTCAAGGCTCTTCTGAAGCTCGCGTTCCACCTCGATGACTTCGCTCAGGATAGTGTTGTCCATAGGTTCATTGTAGCAAAAAAACAGAGGTATAGTGAAGGACCCCTGCAACATTCTGATGCCTTGCCGATAACCCGCCCATTGTTCGCCCAACCAGCCCCATGATAATACTTGCAATAACAGCCTCGTGCGGTACAATGCATTCAACGGGAGGTGTTGGATGATGATACAGTATAGCGGCGTGAACCACCTGGCAATGGCAACGGGCAATATGGATGACACGATCCGCTTCTGGCGGGACCTGCTCGGCATGCGCATGGTCGCTGGAATCGGCCAACCCGGGTATCGGCACTACTTTTTCGAGATATCGGACCGCGACATGATAGCCTTCTTTGAATGGCCGGGCATTGCAGCAACGCCGGAAAAGGAACATGGGCGTCCTGTTGCGGGGCCCTTTCTGTTCGACCATGTGTCTTTCGGAATAAAAAGCGAGGACGATCTCTGGGCGCTGAAGGACAGGCTTGCGGCGGCCGGGATATGGGTGTCGGAAGTGATCGACCACGGGTTCATTCATTCCATCTATGCCTTTGATCCCAACGGCATCCCGATCGAGTTCAGCAGGCCCGTCGAAAACACCGATCCACGCGGCAAGCCGTTCCTGGCCGACCGGGCCCCGGTGAAAACCGCGCTCGAAGGAGCAGAACCGATATTTGAGGCATGGCCCGCGGTCACCAGACCGACACCACAAGAGGAGCGAACTGTTTACCCCGGTGCGGGCAGCGAGCTGTTTCACGGAAAGAAAAAAGGATAAGCATGATCGCCGTCAGACAGTCATTGTAATCTCTTGACAGAGACCTGCCCAACCCCAACAATTCCGTCAAGTTGCCGCAATCCCCGTCTTTGTTACCACAGATCATGCATTTATCCCGTGCCAGCCTTGACAAGCGCTGGTTCTTTGCTACACTCAAGCCATGAACCTACCTGCCCTGATAAGCATGATCGCATGTTTGTTGTTCTCTTCACAGGCTCTCGCTCTGGATGACTGCTATTCCTGCCATGGGCAAAAAGGCGGCCGCACCTATGTGAGCAAGGACGCCATGGAACAGTCGGTCCACGCCAAACTGACCTGCGACAAATGCCACCTCGGCATCACAATCTACCCCCATGTGACCGTATCCAGGGTCAACTGCGGCATCTGCCATTTTCTCGGCCGGGAGGGCGCTCCCCAAGAGCAGGCTGCGGAATATAAGTTGAGTGTTCATGGACGGGCAGCCGGCAAAGCAATAACCAGCGCCCCCACCTGCCAGACCTGCCATGGCGGACACACGATCTACCGCTCCGCGGATCCCCGGTCCCTGACGAACCGGGAGAAGATCCCCGCTCTCTGCGGCCGGTGCCATGCGAGCGAGCTTGCCAAATACGAAAAAAGCATCCATGGCTCGCTCTTCCTGAAAGACAAAGTGAGCAGCGCTCCGACCTGTTTCGACTGCCATATGGAGCACCGCATTCCCAATGTCGCGGAAGCAACGTGGAAACTGGCGCTGATCGATAAATGCGGCTCCTGTCATCCCGAAAAGATCAACACCTATCACAAGACCTACCATGGGAAGGTCACCCGGCTCGGGTACACGACCATCGCAATGTGCTGGGATTGCCACGGCTCCCATGACATCCTTCCCCGGAATGACGCTGCTTCCACGCTGTCGTCGGCGAATCTGGTCGCGACCTGTAAAAAGTGCCACCCGGGCGCAACCGAGAGCTTTACGAAATTCTATGCTCATGCGGAAGAGACGAACCGGGCGGAGTACCCGGTCCTTTACTATACCTATCTGTTCATGACCCTGCTGCTCATCGGGACCTTTGCCTTCTTCCTGACCCACACGTTCCTGTGGGCGTACCGCGCTTTAAAAGAGCGGATACAGAAAAAGGGAGGGATGTAAACATGGCACTCATAAAAAGGTTCAACGCCTATCACCGTATCCTGCACGTGGTCATCGCAATAAGTTTTATCGGCCTGGTCGCATCGGGTATGCCGATCAAATACGCCCAGGCGCCCTGGGCAACGTGGCTGACGAAGCTTCTTGGAGGATACGCGGGAGCGGCCCTGGTCCACCGCATCTGCGCCGCCGTCACTTTCGGTTATTTCGCGGCGCATATCGGCTACGTCCTGTACGACATCGCCGTTGTCAGAAAGTTCAAGTTCAACATCCTCGGGCCTGAATCCATGGTCCCCTGGCTCAAGGACCTTCAGGACATTATCAATAACTTCAAGTGGTTCTTCGGCAAAGGCCCCCGCCCTCAGTTGGACCACTGGACCTACTGGGAAAAGTTCGATTACTGGGCGGTTTTCTGGGGCGTCGGCATGATCGGCGTCTCCGGACTGTTCCTGTGGTTTCCCGTGTTCTTCGGCCGGTTCTTCCCCGGCTGGGCCTTTAATATTGCGACCGTCATCCATAGCGATGAAGCGCTGTTGGCCGCCGGCTTTATCTTCACGATCCACTTTTTCAACACTCACATGCGACCGGAAAAATTCCCCATGGATCCGGTCATCTTCACCGGGAATATGACCCTCGAAGAACTGAAGCACGAACGGCCCCTCGAATATCAGCGCCTCGCCAATGAGAACAAACTGGACCAGTACGCTGCAACAGCCCAGGCGTCCTGGATCACCGATGCAGGCATCATCTTCGGGTTCCTGACGGTGCTCATCGGCTTTGTTTTACTGGCGCTCATCCTTCTCGGGCAGTTTGTGTATTAGCCATGTCCTTACAACAGAGAGACCTCTTTATCAGGAACATCTTTTCGACGGTCGCGCCTCACGTCGATTTTTTAAGCACCGGGTTCAGTTTCGGCTTTGATCATTACTGGCGGAACAGAGCGGTCAAGCTCGCCGGGATCACCGGAGGCGAACGGGTCCTTGATGTCTGCACCGGCACCGGAGAACTGGCGTTCATTCTTGCCGACAAGGTTGGAAAGAACGGGCTGGTCACCGGCTCCGATTTCTGCAATGAGATGCTCGACCGGGCGCGTGATAAGTCATCGGACAGCCACACCAATCTTTCTTTCATCCTTTCCGATACCAAGGCCCTGGCTTTCCCGGACAACACCTTTGATCTGGTCACGGTTTCCTTCGGCATGAGGAACATTCCTGATACGGCCATAGCCCTTCAGGAGATAAAACGGGTGTTAAAACCGGGCGGCAGGTTCATTTGCCTGGAGCTGACACGGCCGCACATAACCTGGTTCCGCAGGCTTTATGAGTGGTATGTTTTCTGGATCATGCCTTTCATCGGGGAGCTGGTCGTCAAGGCCGCGGCCCCGTATCTGTACCTGCCGCGGTCCATCAATGCCTTCTACCCGCCTGATGAGTTCAAACAGATCATCATAGATAGCGGCTTTACCGACGTGACCGTGAATTCTTTGACCATGGGGATCGCGACCATATACGGGGCAATTAAACGTGGATAACGCCGGTATTTTATGCGACAAGGACAATGATTTCCTGCATGACTACTCACGGCGCTGCATTGAACGCCTTACGGGCCATTCGCTGCTCTCGGTCCCCTTTCCCTTTTTGTCCGCCTATATGGAAGCAAACATAAAAAAGGAAACAGACAAGGACCGGCTGATCATCGAACATGCAGCGGAGGCCCTTGCCGCCGGGAAGGAGCCGGGCGACGTGGACGTCGATGAACTATTCGAAAAAACGAAAATCGTCGACCAGGCCTTCGTCCGGAACCTTCTGATCCCCTCATTCTCTATCCAGGTGCGCTACGAGGACATAGCGGACATACGGAAAAAGAGGATCGCCCGTTTGTCAACGATAACGGGCGAGGTCCTGCGGGCATGGGGAGACTCTAATTCGCTTTCCGAAGTGGTCCGGGCAACCTACTCGGAATCGCGCTTCCGCGAGCTTCTCCTGGAGATTCTTCACCTCTATAACCTGGAGACGATGAAATTGACCGATTCCATCAAGTTCTTTTCACCCTTCAACCGGGCGATCAGCGCGTTTGCGGAAAACGTTTTCGACGCCATGGAGAACGTTTCTGTCCAAATTTGCGAAGAGTATGCAAAAAAACTGTTCCGGGGAGAGTGCTCATGCAACGAACGGACCTGATCCTCCTGCACCCGCCGAGTGTGTTCAAATTCCGGGAGCTGCCGCTCTTCTACGGTCCGGTGAGCGATGTCGTGCCGTCTTCCTCCATTTTCGAGATCTACCCCATCGGGTTCCTGACGATCTCGCAGTATTTGCATAAACATGGCCTGTCGGTCAGGATCATCAACCTGGCGCTCAAAATGCTTCAGGACCGCCGCTTTGAGCCCGAGCCTTTCATCGCGAGGCTGAGACCCGTCGCCTTCGGCATAGACCTCCACTGGCTGCCTCACGTGGACGGCAGCCTGAGCCTTGCCGAGCTCTGCAAAAAACTTCACCCCGAGGTCCCCGTCATTCTCGGCGGCCTGAGCGCGACCTATTATCATGAAGAGATCATGCGCGACTATCCCTTTGTGGACTTCGTTATGTGCGGCGATTCAACGGAAGAACCCGTGCGTCAGCTCATGGAAGCAATAAAGGCCGGCCACGGCTACGAGAAGGTTCCCAACCTCGTCTGGCGCGATGCGCACGGCAAGGTGGTCGTCAACGAGCGTTCGTTCCAGCCCGAGACCATGGATTACATCGATTTTGATTACCCCCACCTTATGAAGATGGCGCTCAAATATCTGGACCCCTCCGGGTACATCCCTTTCAAGTACTGGCTCAGTTATCCCGTAACCGCCGTTTTCACCTGCCGGGGCTGTAACCACAATTGCGGCGCCTGCGGGGGCTCCCTCTCGGCGTTCAACAAGGTATGCCTGCGAACCAGGGCCTGCTTTCGTTCGCCCGAGCTCGTGGCGCATGACATCAAAAGAATCTCGGAATACACCGGCGCGCCGGTCATTGTGCTGGGAGACCTGCTCATGGCGGGAAGGGATTATGCCGACAAGTTCCTTGATGAAATGAAGAAGCACCGTGTCCGGAACGAGGTCTGCATAGAGTTCTTCACCCCGCCTCCGGCTGATTTTCCGCGGAAAGCGGCTGATTCCATCAGGACCTTCAATGTGGAGATGTCGCCGGAGTCGCACGACATCAACGTCAGAAAGGTGTTCGGCAAAAATTACGATAATAAAGCTCTGGAGGACATGATCCAGACGCTCCTTAACGTCGGGTGCAAGCGGATCGACCTGTTCTTTATGGTCGGCCTTCCGAACCAGACCTATGATTCGGTCATGGATACGGTGAAATACTGTGGTTCGCTGATGGAGCGTTTCGGCGGCAACGGAGACACCGGCAGGATCCTCCCGCTCATCGCTCCGCTGGCACCGTTCATCGATCCGGGCAGCGTGATCTTCGAGGACCCTGAAAAGTACGGATACACTTTCTTTTACAAGACCCTGGCGGAACACCGGAAGGCCATGCTTATGCCGAGCTGGAAGTTTGCGTTAAACTACGAGACAAAATGGATGGACCGCGATGAGATCGTGAGGGCGACGTATGACGGGGCGCTGGGCCTGCTTACGGTAAAAGAAAAGTACGGCGCCATAAGCCAGAAGACCGCGGCGAAAGTCAGAAGTCATCTTGAACGCGCGGTGGCCTTAAATGCGAAGATCACAGACCTGTCGAGTATTGACGATTCGCTCCGGGAAGAGATCTTCAGCCTGAACACGCTGGACCTGGTCTGCGACAAGCATGAGCTTGACTGGCCGATCAAGGGCTGGAAGCTCAATGTGTTCAAGCTGGCAGAGCTGCTGCTTAAAAGTTCGGATAACGGAAATGGAAAAACAGCCTGTCAGGGACAGCTGGCAGCAGAACCTGTTTTGGCAACTGAGAAGGAAAGGTTGTTTAAGTAGAAAATCCACGCTGTATTACGGCAACGGCATAACAGTTGATGTATTCGTAGCCGTCTTTGCGAGCGTAGCGAAGCAATCTCGTTGTTGACACACTGATTAAAAACAGATTGCCGCGTCGCGCTGCTCCTCGCAATGACAGCCTTGGGGACTTTCTACGAGTTAATCATAATCAGGTTTGTTCAACTATAAAACATAAGCTCGGGACAATTTGCCATAGAACGAGGTTGCTTTTAATCTGGAGAGCCATAAACAGCATCCCGGGAAAACTGATAAGAAGGACGAAGCCTTCAATCGCTGTCATGATAATATAATGGGTCTTCTCCCAAGTGAGTACATGAATTTAAGCCTTTTTATAGCGGCGGCAACATGCAAGTCAGGATTTTAAGACGGAGATACTCTTCATCTCG
>JAYTJE010000137.1:0-9170 GCA_043731355.1 Nitrospirota bacterium | reverse complement strand
GCTTTAGCCTTGCATTTGTACGGTCGGTTCACGAGCGACCGCTCGAAGCAACCCTGAAGGGTTGCCCTACAAAGGCTTGAAACTGACCTGAGTAGTTACACAAAAAACAAGAAATTAAGTCCTTCGTGCTCTTCGTGGTGAAAAGGCTTTATTGGTTCCGGCTTGTCCGGGTTAGGACCATCAGGCTTATTTAAACTCAAACCGGAACTTCACGTCGCCGCCGATCGTGCCCAGCTCATTCTGCTCGCCGACCAGGGAAAAATGTTTATCCAGGACATATTCGATCCGCACGACCGTATCGGGAGTCGACGTGCCGACGTTCGATGAATACGTAAAATAGAGTTTGTCCTGGATAAGTTCCTTGCCCACCGTTACCCGCGGCACTGATGCGTCTTTGCTCAAATAGGGGTCTACCTGGAAACGGTCAAGACCCGTGAGACTCCGGGCCCTCCGCTCAAAGACATCCTGAAACTGACCGGTTGCGAACGAGGCCGCCTCGCTCATGCCGACCTCGGCGCCCTTCCCTTTCAGATCGGCGCTTGTTTTCCCAAGAACCAGCATGCTCAGAACATCCATTTCGGACAACGGCGGATCGGACACAAACGTCACCAAAGCCCGGTCCGCGGCTCCCGATACCGTCAACCGGACAACGTATTCCCGGACCCGTGTTTCCGCCTGGATATCGAGGACCGGGTTGATCCTGTTCGGGTCCACAAAATCCACCGAGGCATGTTGGATCTTAAAGTCATTCCGCCGAAAGTAAGCCACCCCGGTCCTCGCCTCAAGGCGTCCGAGCAGGTGCGGCTGGTTCGGAGTGCCCTGGATGAAGGTATCCACCTCAAGCGGTATCTTTGCAAGATTGTTTTGGATCAGGATAGACTCCTTGCCGTGAAAGCGGACATTCAGCCGCGTCTCACCGATCCATCCGATTTCCATGTTCTTTCTCTGGGAAAAACCCTTAAAGGTTTCCAGGAGCATGCTTTTCCACTCCACCTGTTTATTATAGAGCGCGCGTTTGATAAGGACGTCTCCCGAGAGATTCTGCTCCGCGGCGTTCCCGTCGTAGTACAGATCACCCGATAAGGTGGCGACAAGACCGGGAGGATAGCGCACCGTCACATTGTCAAAATCCATTTTTGCGGAGAACTCGCCCGGCACGAAACGGGCCAGCTGCAGCCAGCCCGAGAGCTTCATGGCGCCGCCGCCGACCTCGCCGGTAAGTGAATCAATGACGACTCGTTCCTGGTTAAAGTCAATGGCGCCGTTCAAACCGCTGAACTTTTGAGGGATATCTTTTATTCTGAGCTCGCCGTTCTCCAGGCGCAGCACACCTGCAATCTCAGGTTTTTCCCAGGCATCTCTCACCGTAATATTTACGAATGCATTCCCGTCACTATGCTCGACCTCACGGTAAAGCAGCCGCAGCAAAGAAAGGTTCGCCTTCCCGGTGAAGGTGAGATCAAAGTCCTTCATGATCCGCGAACTGCCGGTGACAGCCATGCGGGTCCCTGGTCCGTTGAAGTTAAGCGCCTTTACCAGAAGCCTGCCCGCCTCAATGTTCACCGCCGCAGCGCCATCGTTTTCAAGCCGATAATCTCCTATGGCGACGCTTACCCGCTGAAATACAGCTGAACCATTCACTGCGGAAACCGCTCCTCCCCTGCCATGCACGGCTATTTTCCCGTCGGTGACGAACTTGGTCCGCGAGAGCGCCTCGCTCCCGCCCGGGACAATGAACGGCGCCATATCCGCGGCTTGCAGGTTTACACTGGCGTTCCAGGCATAAGGCGACCGCAGGTCCATACTTCCCGCCAAACGGGCTTTTTTATCGAATAAATCCGATTCAAAGACCAGCCTGCCGGCATCGATCGTGAGCTTTGCGTTATAGCCTCCCAGGCTGGACTGGCGATATCCGAGTTCGTCAAGCGTCAACACCGCTTTCACTGTCGGAGCGGAAAAAGGTCCACGGGAATTGATATCGAGCTCGAATATTCCGGACAGGGGGATGCCGGCAAGATGGTCCACTTCCGAAAGATCCACTCCCCTGCTGGTCAATCTGGCTGAGTAGGCGCCGCTAAAATCGATCCATCCGTTTCCCTCAACCACCCCGTTTCCCTTCCGCAATACGAGCCGCGGGAACGAGATCCGTTCCGGAGTAAGAGCGACCGCGAGGGAACCTTTGGAGAAGGACTCCCCATAGGCGGAACCGGGGCCCAGGATCAGTTCGGCGCTCCCGGAGAAATCCTTGCTCGACCCCGCGAACGTGATCTCTCCGGTCGCTGAGAGCTGGAGCGGGAGCGGTTTATAAAACAAGGCAACAACGCTTACCACATCGGAACGGACCACCTTCAGATGCGCGTTGTAAACGATGTCACGGCTGAAATCGATCGATCCGTCCAGGATATAGCGCGAGCCCAATTGATGAATGTCCACCGTGGAAAAGGATATTTTGTTATCGCGCAACTGTACCCTGCCGGCGGCATCATGAAAAAGGACCTCTTTAATGGTGACCGGTCCAGCCACCAGGGCGCCGTCAAAAACAGGGGAAAAAAGTTCGCCCGTCAACCTGCCCGAAAGCGCCGCCTTCCCCTCCAGAGGAACTCCGGTGAGGAACGATAGCGTTTTGCTTTTCCCGCTGGAGTCAATGGTCAGTTCAGCGTCATATCCGTGTGCCCGGTCGAGCCTGCCGATCGCCCTGACCACGAGGTCTCCGGCGACGAGTTCCATTTTTTTAATGTCGAAACCCGAGGTACGATTCTCGAGAACCGCCGTCACCCGGTCCACCATCATTTTGTTTTGGGCCTTTGCGATCCGCCATTGCTTACCCGTCAGGCTCAATCGGCGGTCCCGGTACGAGAACGCCATACCCGCTTCCTGCACCGTAAATGCGTTATAAGGGATATTGTACAGCGTCAACGCGCCTTCAACCGCCGGATCGGTCCTCTTGCCCCGCACCGATACCGCAAGGTCCATAAGGGAACGTTGGCGCTTTGCTTCATTATTATTCAACAATGCCGAGAAACGGCCAAGCGCCTGCTGGCCAAAGCTGCCTTTCACAATGATGTTCACGTCGCCGTCGGGCCGCGTCGCAATAACTCCTGAAGCCGTAACCTTCGCATCGGGAGACACAAGCTCCAGGCTGCTGAGTGTCAGTTTGTCGAACTCGTACCCAGCCCGGCCGCGAATACTGAACGTAAGTTCCGGTTGTGACCGAGCGACGACCCGTATTGCAGCGCTTCGCACCAACACCGTTGCCTGGTTCGCCGGGACCTGAAGCCGGGCGATCAGGGTAATGTCGGAAACGGTTGCCGTTGTCTCCGTAACCTTGTCCTGAAAAGTTACCGTGCCATTGTGAACCGAAAGGGTATCGAGCTGGAGGGTAAAACGGGAAGCGCCTTCTTTCGGACGCATCCCCGCTTTTGCTTTGATACGTTCTACCATCCGCAACAAAGGCAGTTCGCCGTTCGCACTTCGCGTTAAACGGACATGGGGTTCCCGCAGGGTTATCGTCGGGAGGCTGATCCGTTTCAGCAGCAGTGAAAAAGGGTTGAGAGAAATCCGCACCTTGCGGATATGCACGGTATCGCTGCCGGATTCACCGGGAATGAAGACATCCCGCACTTCGACATAGAGCGGCAGAGCATTCGCCTTGATCAGCCCGATGCGGGCCCCCGGCCCAAGCATTTCCTGAAGCGGAGAGAGGAGGTACGGCCGCAGCCGCGCGGAAAAAGCATCGCTTTGCACGTAATAATCAAGCGCAATGACGAGCACGGCCGCCAGCACTGCCAGTATCAGGAGCTTTTTTTTCATACGACAAGACCGGGCATTTCTGTGTCCCGCGGGAGCTGAGGGTCGGCGCAGAGAACGTTGAGAAGCGCCTCTTTGATCCGGTTCAGACGGACCTCGTCCGTGACCTTTCTGCGCAGCAGATCGGACACGTAAAATGAATCCATGACCCTCGGCCCTTCCGTCACGATCTTTGCCGAAGCAAGGTAGAGGTTGAGGTCGTACAACGCCCTGGTCACGCGATACAGCAGGCCGACCCTGTCCCGAGCGGCGATATCAATGATCGTAAAGGTGTCGGAAGAGTCATTATCGAATTCCACAACCGGCGCGATCACCACCGGCGCAGCACAGACCGGCGGAGAGACCCCGGGTTCAGGAGGGCTGCTTTCATGCAACAGGGCTGTCCGGAGCGTTTTGCTGACGCTTTCCCAGGCTTCATCATAGGCGCAGATCATCCCGTCGGGATCAGTCACCTGAAACGTATCTAGCATCACTCCGTTTTTCGTTGTATAGACCTGGGCGCGAAGAATATTGAGATTTTTGGACGCGAGCGTGCCGGCGGTCCGGTAGAACATGCCGTACGCATCATAGGCGCACACCGTAAGCTCGGTAAAACCTTTCTCCGGGTAATGACGATACTGGATAATGAGCTTTTCCTTCGGCAAACGCGCCATCATCGCCATATGGTCCAGGACCCGGGAAAGCGGCGTGTACCGCAGATACTGGTCAGGCATGAACGCGAGGAACGCATCGATGTCCCGGGGCTTGAACAGTCCGCTCGCGGCGGACCTGATCTTCGCTGAAGCCGCGAGCAATCGCTCCTGTTCTTCTTCGCCTGCGGGAGCGCTTCTTTCGAGGTACTTGACTGTTTTTACATAAAGGTCCTGGAGCAGGACCGCTTTCCATTGCGACCAGGCCGTCGGGTTGACCGCGGAAATGTCGGCAAAGGTCAGCAGATAGAGCAGCGCAAGATTCTCCTGGTCTTTCACCATCTTCGCGAAATCGGCAATGACCTTCCGGTCCGTCAATTCCCGCCGCTGCGACAGGTTCGACATGACCAGATGGTTCCTGATGAGAAAGAGGATCCGCTCACGGTCCTCTCCCTCCACCGCAATTCGCGCAAGGACCGTTTCAGCAATCTCCGTTCCCCTCTGTTCATGGTCGACACGGTAGGCTTTTCCCAGGTCATGAAGCAGCACCGCCAGGACCAGGACCCACCGTTTCTTCAAGCCCTTAAAGGCTTCGGACAGCGTCGTCAGCGCGGGGAACGTACCCGACCAGAGGTTCTGGAGATTGCGAATCGCAAGCAAAATATGTTCATCGACCGTGTATTTATGGTAATAATCATGCCGGGCCAGGGCCTGGATAGCGCGAAACTCCGGCAAATACCTGCCGAGAAACCGAAGGTCCTTCATCAGCGTAAGCGTTTCGAAAAGGTTGTCCGGGTTGTTCAGGATGGCAAGCAATGAACGCGATGCCGCGGCCGACGTCCTGACACGGTCATCGATCCTGCATGAGCTGATCTGCAGCCTGAGCCGGTCGGACAGCGCAGCATGGCGCGATTGAGCGAGCTCAAAGGCTTCCATGATCAGCGAGGGATCTCTTTGGATGCTGTCTTCGGACGAGGGCACGAGCGTTCTGCCCATGAGAGAAAAGGCGCCGAGAGCTATTTTTCGATCGAACCAGCGGGTGCGCGGTTTCCGCAGCACGGACTCCGAGACGACACTCGATAATTCGCGAATAGTTCCGGCGTGCAAAAAATAAGATTTCATGAAACGTTCAACAGCCAGCAGCTGGGTTGAATCGCGGTAACGAAAATCCCTGGCCGTGCGTTCCTGGAGGTCGAACGTCAGGTGATCGTTCTTGCGTCCTGAAAGATAGTGGAGCTCGTTCCGCACCCGCCACAGAAAGTTCCGGGACCGGATAAACGAAGCATACTGCCCTTCCGTCAGGACCCCCTCACGCACCAGATCGGCAAGCGAAGTTATCCGGTAATGCGCAAATGCGATCCAAAAAGCGGTATGGAGGTCCCTGAGCCCACCGATCCCTTCCTTGAGGTTCGGTTCGCGCAGGTAGAGGGAGCCGCCGTATTTCAGGCGCGTGGCAATGCGCTCGGCTATCTTTTCGTTGATGTATGCGGCGGCCCTCCAATGGAAGACGTCGCTTCGCATGGCGTTGAGAAAGGATTCGTACAGCGCCGGTTCGCCGGCGATAAGGCGGGATTCTATCAGGGAGGTCCGGATCTTGCTGTCCTGTCGCGCAAGGGAAACACTTTCCCTGACCGTTCGAACGCTGTAAGAAATATCCATGCCCATGTCCCAGAGCACGTAAAGCAGTTCCGTGGAACTTTTGCGGTCGGCATCGTCCCGGCAAAGGAACATGATATCGATGTCGGATTGCGGGTTTAGTTCTCCCCTGCCGTATCCACCGATGGCGAGAAGCGCAGGCATCGAAGACGCGGAGAACCGGCCATGCGCAACGCGAAGCACACTGTCGATCAGGGCGGTCCGCCGCTGGACGATCTCGCTGCCATTGATGCCGGCAAAATGCGCGGCCCTGATGACCGCCCCTTCTTCAGCGAGCAGTGCCCTCATTTCAATGTCATGGGAGTTAGCCGGTGTTTGGTCCACGTCTATTTAAACGTAACGGATTTAATATCGCTCATGCTCAGCATGAAACTGCCGAAACCGGCCTCGCCATAACAGCGGGCATCGGCGTCAACGTCAACCGTGGTTTCGCCGCCATCCTTGAGGCGAACGGTGACGCGCACTTTCCGGTCGCGTTTTTCCCCGATGGTCAGTTCTTTTATCTTGTCGAAGGGGATCACCACCAGGGCCATGCCCAGGGACCCGTCCAGATGGATCCGTCCTTCCCAGCTGAACTTGTCGCCTTCGATCTTATTGCCCGATGCATCGGTGATCTGCACGGCAAAGTTCTTTTCCACCCGCGGCGTCCGCTCAAACCCGCTGCCCTTTCCGCCCATGGCCATAAGCAGCAGAGCCAGGGACACCAGCAGAATGAGAGAACTAATGCGTTTTAACATAGAGAAGCTCCTTTCATGAGCAAAACATAACCAGGACAGCCGCTGTCAGGCGGAAAACGGCATCCATAAATACTGGGCGTTACGTTACCATAACGACCGGATCCTTTCAAGAAAAAAGCTTGCAAAGGACGGGTGTGTTGTGTAGTTTACCGGGAAAGCCAATTCCGGAGGACCATCATGGACAAAGCTCTTTCACAATTAGTAGAACTCATGGCACAGCTCCGCGGCCCCAATGGCTGTCCCTGGGACCGGAAGCAGACCCCGGATTCGCTCAAACCGTTCCTGCTCGAGGAATGCTACGAGGTCGTGGACGCGATCGAGGACGGCTCGCCGGACAAGGTGCGGGACGAGCTGGGCGACCTGTTGTTCCAGATCGTGTTTCACGCGCGCATCGCCGAGGAGCAAGGCCAGTTCACCCTGCACGACGTGATCACGGCCATCCACGAGAAAATGACGCGGCGGCATCCCCATGTATTCGGCGATGAAAAGCTCTCCACGGCCAGGGAAGTGCTGGCCAACTGGGAAGAGATCAAGAAAAAAGAAAAAGCGCATGAGGACCGGAAGTCCATCCTCGAAGGGGTGCCGAAGGAGCTCCCGTCCCTGCTGCGCGCCCACCGCTTGCAGGAACGCGCCGCGCGAGTGGGCTTCGACTGGAACCATTTGAACGAAGCCCTTCCGAAGTTGGACGAGGAGATCGCCGAGTTCAAAGAAGCGCTTTCAGGGGGCAACGCCGGCAGGATCGAAGACGAGCTGGGCGACGTGTTCTTCATGCTCGTAAACGTCTCCCGCTTCCTCGGGGTGAACCCCGACGAGGCGCTGCGGAAGACCATCAGCAAATTCATCCACCGGTTCCGGTACATCGAAGAACATGCCGAGAATGCGGGAAGGTCCATGAACGATATGACGATAGAGGAGATGGAGAAACTGTGGCAGGAAAGCAAGAGAAAAGAATAGGCTGATTATTTGGACGGCACTTTGAGCTGTTTCAACGTTTCCAGCGCTCTGCGAGTATCGCTATATCTCAGCGTCAGTCTTTCCACAATACCGTGTCCTTTAACGCTTCCGCCCTGAATTGTCCGGAGACCTCGGAAAAATCTACGAGCTCCACTTTATAGGGCACGTTTAAGTTTTCGATTAATTCCCGGAGCAAAGCGAGCTTTTCCTTTCGGAACCCCTCTCCCGGAATAACGCCGATATCCACGTCGGAGGCGACGGCATTGTCTCCCCGCGCGCGTGAGCCGAACAAAAAAATTCTTACCTTGTCATTGCCGAGGAAGTCTACAACGGCGTCTCTCAGCTCATCAATATGGGAGACCGTAAGTGTTTTCATTTTTTTGAGCGTACCTTTTTAAGCGAAGACCTTATTTAACTCGATCCTGAGGCCTATAACGACATGCGATTCAATAATATCCTTCTCAGTATAGGTTTTGAAAAGCTGATACTCGCCTTTGTCCTTAAGCGTATAAACCTCGACCAGTTTGTCTTCAGGGGCGACCAGCCAGCACTCTTTTACGCCGGACCGGGCATACAGTTTCTTCTTCTGTATGGCGTCGCGATAGGCGGTGCTTTCCGAAAGAATTTCCACGACCAGATCGGGAGCGCCCTGGATGTTCTTTTCGCCGATGATGCTTATCCGCTCTTTCACTATAAACAGGAGGTCCGGCTGGACGACATTATCCCCGAGCAGGACATCATAGGGCGCTACAAAGACTTCCCCCATTCCACGCTCAGACACATACAAAAAAGAAGCGAGAACAGTCTTCCGACGATTTTCTGGTGTTTCGTATTCGGCGACGGCGTCATCAGCAAGTCTCCTTCAATAAGCTCATACCGTTTATCGCCGGGAGTCTTTAAATAATCCTCGTAGGTATATTTTCTATGTTCGGTGATCGTTCCCATAGGAAGCTCCGCTTCGGCCCGGCGAGACTGCCGGCGCCCTTTTACTGAGAATACTGTAACATACTGAATTTATGCTGTCAATGACGGCTTCCCATAAGCGTATGACGCTGGAAGATAGGGAGAAGTGCTGGCAGCGAAGGAAAGGGGGAATCACAACTATGAGGGAATTTTCACTTTCCCCTCTCACTGTTGCAATCCTGACCTTTTTTAAATAAAAAACATGCATAACTCACTACGGGGATACCATCAGCGTATAGGCCCCATATCTGCCTGCTGAATTCGGCCGTAACAGTGAAGATTTAATTCCCACATAGTATGGACCGTTATAGGTAGCAATGAATTGTATCTTTCGGAATTTGTCAATAACTTTGGGACACCCCGCGACCGAATTTAGTGTACTTTTTCCACGCTCACAGGGACCTGTTTCGGTTTATTAATCCAT
>JAYTJE010000136.1:0-13536 GCA_043731355.1 Nitrospirota bacterium | reverse complement strand
CTACGGCATGACCTCCCGGAAGTCGGGCGGCTCCGCGAGCGTCACCCTGGAGCGCACGGGCACGGTTGCCGGCCAGGCCGTCAGCCTGCGGAAGGAGCTGGTCCTGCGTTCCGGCGAGGCCGGGTTCCTGGCGCGGTACTCCATAACGAACCAGAGCGGTGAAGAACTGAACACGACCTTCGGCTGCGAGTTCAATTTCTCGCTCCTGGCCGGCAACGCCCCGGACCGGTATTACGATATCCCCGGCCATACGCTCGACAAACGCCATCTCGCGTCGACCGGCGAAACGAACAACGTGACGCGGCTCAGCCTCGTCGATGAATGGCTCAAACTCAAACTGTCGCTCCTGTTCTCGCAGCCCGCGGCGCTCTGGCGCGCGCCGGTCGAGACCGTGTCGCAGTCGGAATCCGGGTTCGAGCGCGTGTACCAAAGTTCGATGGTGATGCCGCTCTGGCGCATCTCGCTCGGCGCGGGCGCTGCGTGGGAGACGGAGCTCCGGGTGAAGGTGGAGTGAACCGGCAATGATCCTGAGAAGGGCATTTGGACACAGGGAAAACGGTAACTTCTGATCGGCAAAAAATGTACCACGAAGAGCACGAAGTTCACGAAGATGAATGCTTAAACTCGTGATTGAAAGCCAAAAATGAACTTTTTCGTGCTCTTCGTGTCCTTCGTGGTAAAAAGGTTTTGGTTCCGGTTTATGTCCGGATCAGGATAATAGAAAAGAGGGTATGAAAAACATGAGAACGTTGATCGCATTGGTCCTGCTGGCGGCATCATTCGCTTCACCCGCGTTTGCCGCGGACAAGCCGCTGGGCCCCGAAGAGTTTCGCTCCGTTGACGAACTGGCGATGGAGCTTGTTTCCTACTTCCCGAAGGTGCAGGGAGAGGTGAAGGCCGTGCAGGCGGACCGGGTGACGCTCGCGCTCGGCAAAAAAGAAGGGCTTATCCCCGGCGTGTCCCTCACGCTCTGGCGGGACGGCAAGGAGCTCCACCATCCTGTTACGGGCATCCTGCTCGGACGGGAAGAGGAGGAGGTCGGGACTATCGAGGTGACCTCCGTGGGTGACGGTTCCTCGACGGCGGTGGTCCGGAAGAAGCTGAAGGACCCCAAACCGGGAGACCGCGCGAGGATCACGCCGAGAAAGATCGGCCTTGCGGTCGTTCCGCTCACCACGGACCGTCCTGAACTGGTGCGGAAGTTCTCGGACCAGCTGGCCGCGTCGGGCAGGTTTTCGGTCCTCGAAAGCGGCAAGGCCGACGCGTTCGTCAAAGACCGCAAACTCATGGACCGTTCGATGCTGAAAGCCATGGGCAGCGCGATGAACGTCGAAGCAATCGTGGTGCTTGGCCTCTACCCCACCGAGGGCAGGCTGATGGCGATGGCGCGGATCTTCTATGCCGAAGAGGGCCGGCAGCTTGATACCATCGTGGCGCTGGTTGATGAAAAATCAGGAAAAGAAACCCTGGGCGACATTAAGCCTTTTTTCGCCCCAATCGCGGTGGAGGACCAGAAGGGCACAGCAGCGCCTGAGCTGCCTTTTCTGGCGCGCTCTGTAGTGTACGGCGATTTCGAGGGGAACGGCAAACCGGTTTATGCTTTTTCAGACGGGACCCGGCTTCACCTCTACCGGAACGAACCCTCCGGGTGGCATGAGGTCTGGACCGAAACAGCGGCGAAGCGCGATGCGGTGACGCTGGCATGGTTCGGGCCGTCTGCGCAGGCCGATCCGGCTTCGACCCTGGAGCAGATCAACATCGACAGCGCGGACATCAACGGCAACGGCAGGCCCGAGCTCTTTGTGACGGCCATGTTCGGCGGCAAGGTGTTCTCCTACGTTATTGAATTTCAGGAGGGCGGCTACCGCCACATCGCCGATCTTCCCGGTTTTCTCCGGGTGCTCCAGTATCCCGGGAAGGGCGCGGTGCTGATCGGACAGGCCTATGATCCGGTGACCTTCTTCTCGGGGCAGCCGAAGGTCTATTCCGTGGTTGACGGAAAATATACGGCCGGCGCCGAGTTCACGCTGCCGAAGGAGCTGGGCTTGTACGGCTGGACCTATGCCAACCTGGGGGACCGGCAGCCGCTCTTAGTTGCCCTGGACGACGAAGACCACCTGATGGTGTATTCCGGGCTGACCATGGTATGGAAGAGCGCGGAGGAGTATCCGAGCGCCGGGTTCTTTGTCTACAAGCCGGTCACCGGGCTCGATGCCGTGCTGTCGCGGCAGGCAACCGCGCTGGACAAGTCGCAGCGGGTAAAGATCCGCGGGAGGGTCGTGGCGGGCGATCTGAACAACGACGGCAGGGACGAGATCGTTATCCGGAAGAATATCGGGTCAAGCCTGCTCGGCTCGCTCACGGGGGCTGACCTCAGCGGCCTGGCCTGGACCGGCGCGCGGCTCGAACAGGTATGGAGCGTCAAGGACATCAGCGGACCGGTCTATGATATCCTGATCATCCCGCAGGGCGCCGGAGCGCCTCGGATCGAAGCCCTGGTAAAAGCAAAAGGCGGGTTGTTCGCCAAGGACACCATGCAGGTGATGAGCTATTCGATGAAGTAATGGTCGGGTTATTTTGGCCTCGCAGCCCGGAGATGGAGATGCAGCACGCATGAAGAACAAGCCGCAGACGATCGAAGAACTTCGCGCCGGCGTGGCCGGGAACAGCCTGCCGCGGCACATTGCCATCATCATGGACGGCAACGGGCGGTGGGCGATGCGGCGCGGTATGCCTCGCATCGCGGGCCACAAAAAAGGCGCGGATACGGTGCGGCTGGTCACGGAGGAATGCCGCGCCGTCGGGGTGAAGGTCCTGACCCTCTACGCTTTTTCCGATGAGAACTGGGGCCGGCCCCGCGAGGAAGTGGGCTTTCTCATGGACATGCTCGGTTCCTTTCTGCGCTCCGAGATCGCGACCATGAAAAAGAACGGCATCCGGTTCCGCACCATCGGCAGGACCGAACGGCTGCCCGAAACAGTGCGGGCATGGATCGACCGCGCCATGACCGAGACCGCCGCCAATACGGGCATGGTCCTGAACCTGGCGCTGTCCTATGGCGGCCGCGGAGAGATCGTCGAAGCGATCAAGCGGTTGTCAGAGGCCGGTATGGCCATGAGCGACCTCACGGAGGACGCCTTCTCCGCCCGGCTGGATACGGCAGGCCTCCCGGACCCGGACCTCATTATCCGGACGAGCGGCGAAAAACGGACCAGCAATTTTCTCCTGTGGCAGGCGGCGTATGCGGAGCTTTATTTTACCGACATCCTGTGGCCTGATTTTAGAGCAGAGGACCTGCTGCGCGCCATTCTTGATTACCAGGGGCGTCAGCGGCGCTTCGGCCTCACTCAGGAACAATTAGCGCGGAAGTAGCGGCGGCAGTTCGCGGCAAGGGAGAAATACATGTTCTATAAACGGGTGCTGTCTGGACTCTTGTTCCTTCCCATCTTTTATTTGTTCACCTGGAAACTGCATCCGGCCTTTTTCGTTGCGCTGGTGATGGTTGCTGCTGTTTTGGGGCAGTACGAGTTCTACCGCATGGCGCGGGCGCGCGGCATCCGTCCTCAGGCCTTCCTCGGGAGCGTGCTTGGCGCGCTGGTTGTCCTCGATGCCTATCATCCGCTGTTCCCCGCGGCAGACGCGTTCCTGCCCGCCGCTGGCCTGATCGCCATCATGGTCGCCCGGCTTTTTTCTTCCCGTCCGGTGGACGGGGCGATCGAGGATGTTTCAACGACCTTCGCGGGGATAGTCTACGTGGCCCTGCTGTTCGGCTTTCAGGTCGCCATCCGCATGGGAACAGACGGCAGGCAGTGGCTGGTGTTCCTCTATTTCATCATCTGGGCCTCCGATATCGGGGCATATTCCATCGGTATGCCCTTCGGCAAACACCGGTTGTACGAAAAGATCAGTCCCAAAAAAAGCATTGAAGGGTTGATCGGCGCGCTGATCGCGTCCGCGGGCATGGCGCTCCTGTGCCAATGGTGGTTCATGCCGCCTGTTGCTACCGGCGCTCTTCTCGGGATCGCGCTGGCGCTGGCAGTCGCAGGCACGATCGGCGATCTGGTGGAGTCTCTGTTCAAGCGCGCCGCGGAGGTCAAGGATTCGGGGACGCTCATTCCCGGCCATGGCGGCATCCTGGACCGCATGGACAGTATGCTTTTCGCGGCGCCGCTCTTGTACTACTATCTCAGGATGCGATAGTCGATTGCGGATTTCGGATTGCGGATTGCGGAGTAAACGGCATTGAAAAACATCGCACTATTAGGTTCCACCGGTTCTATCGGACAGTCGACGCTTGCGGTCGTGGAGAAGCATCCGGAGCGGTTCAAGGTCGTCGGTCTTGCGGCGGGGAACAACCTTGAGCTCCTCGAACAGCAGGTGCGGAAGTTCCGGCCGTCGGTGGTCTCCATGGTCAGTCCCGTTGCCGCGGAAAAGCTGAAGCAGCGCTGCGCGGATCTGAAGGTCACGGTTCTTTCCGGCGTCGAGGGAATGGTCCAGGTGGCGGCCATGGACGAAGCGGAGCTCACCGTTTCCGCCATTGTGGGGACCGCGGGTCTGGTGCCGACTATGGCAGCGGTCCGCGCAAGGAAAACGATCGCGCTGGCCAACAAGGAAGTGCTGGTGACCGCCGGCGAATTAGTCATGGCCGAGTGCAAGAGCCGCGGGGTCAAACTCCTTCCGGTGGACAGCGAGCACAGCGCCATCTTCCAGTGCCTCCAGGCGGGCTCGAACAGTGATATCCGCAAGCTGATCGTGACCGCCTCGGGCGGCCCCTTCAGGACGTTCTCGAAAAAAGATCTTGAGCGGGTGACTCTGGCCCAGGCGCTGAAGCACCCGAACTGGAGCATGGGCAAAAAGATCACCATCGATTCCGCCACGCTTATGAACAAGGGGCTTGAAGTGATCGAAGCGCGCTGGCTTTTTGACGTCCGGCCGGAGCAGATCCAGGCGCTGGTGCATCCGCAGAGCATCATCCATTCGATGGTCGAATACAAGGACGGCATGGTCGTGGCGCAGCTCGGCATGCCGGACATGAGGGGCCCCATCGCCTACGCGCTTTCCTATCCCGAGCGGCTTGCCGACGTCTCCCCCGCGCTCGATCTCGCGGCCATCGGCACACTCACTTTCGAGGAGCCGGACATGGACCGCTTCCCCTGCCTCGCCTATGCCTACGATGCGCTCCGGGCCGGGGGCAGCATGCCGGCCGTGCTCTCGGCGGCCAACGAGCTCGCGGTCAAATACTTTCTTGAAGAAAAGATCAGGTATGCAGACGTTGCCCGCGTGATCCGGTCCGTTATGGACGCCCATGCGCCGTTCGCTATTACGACGGTTGAGGACGCGCTGAAGGCAGACCTCTGGGCGAGGGTGGAAGCGGAACGCTTTGTCGAAGGTGGGAAGTTGAGAAGTTAGGAAGTTGGGAAGTTGAGAAGGTAAGAAGGAATGAGGGAAAGAAGGTAGGAAGTTAAGAAAGAAAGGATATGTTCAAGATGCCGGGCATTTTCCTTCCTTCTTACCCTCCTACCTTCTTACCTTCATGGGTTGTCTTCAACCGGCATCGTACTTTGATAAAAAACAGCAAGGAGAAACAATGACATTAATTTATTTTCTTATCGTAATCGGCATCCTCGTGTTCGTGCACGAGTTCGGCCACTTCATCATGGCAAAGCGGGCCGGGGTGCGGGTCGAGAAATTCTCGCTCGGCATGGGTCCGAAAATATTTGGATACAAAAAAGGCGATACGGAGTACGTGCTTTCGGCGCTCCCGCTCGGCGGGTATGTGAAGATGGCCGGCGAGAATCCTGACGAAGCGCCCACCGGCGCGACGGACGAATTTCAGGCCAAGACCGTGTGGCAGCGCGCAACGATCGCGGCAACGGGCCCGCTTACGAATATCGTGCTTGCCTTCCTGGTCATGCCGCTGGTGTACCTGGTCGGCACCTATACGCTGGGAGCTGCACGGGTGGGGTATGTGGAAAAAGGCTCACCGGCCGAGCAGGCGGGTTTCCAGGTGGGCGATACCATTGAGCGGGCCAATGGGAGGACCGTGGTGGACTGGGAAAAGGCGGAAATGCAGATGGCCGTCAATCCTGATACGGATATCGCAATCGTGATCGAGCGGAACGGTGAACGAAAGACCCTGACGCTCCGGCCGAAGCTGGACCCGGAGCGAAAGATCGGCGTTTCCGGGCTTTATCCGGACTTTCCCGCGGAGATCGGCGGGGTGATGAAGGGTCTTCCCGCGGAGCAGGCGGGCATCAAGCTCAATGACAAGATCGTAGGCGTGGACGGGACCGCGGTCCATTACTGGAACCAGTTCTCGACCGCGATCAAGAAAAGCCAGGGGAAGAAGCTGGCGCTCACGGTTGAGCGTGAAGGCAAGCCGCTGGTGATCGCGGTCACGCCGATCGAGAAGGACGGGAAGTTTGTCATCGGCGTTGAGCCGCTCATGAGGCTCGTATTCAAGCAGTACGGTTTTCTGGATTCCGTGCGTCTGGGTTTCAATAAAACCATCGAGTACATCGACCTCACCTTCGTGACGCTCAAAAAGCTGCTGACGCTCGACCTGTCAATCAAGACGCTGGGCGGGCCGGTGATGATCGCCCAGATGTCGGGCAAGGCCGCCGCCGCCGGGCTCTCGTCGTTCCTGTCGCTCCTGGCCATGATCAGCATCTCGCTCGGCATCCTGAACCTGCTGCCGGTCCCGGTCCTTGACGGCGGGCTGTTGTTGTTCCTGGCGATCGAGGCGGTCCGCAAGAAACCGATGAGTCAGCAGGTGATGGCGGTGTCGCAGAACATCGGCGCCGCGGTCCTGATCTCCCTGATCGTCGTGGTGTCCTATAATGATGTCATGAGGATGTTCTTCAGCAAGTAAGAAATCCATCAATCGTGCGAAACCGAAAAAACCTTAGACACGGATAAAGGCGGATTTTAGTATGAAGAGGCCGGATAGATGCTTGATTTATCCGCTGTGATCATAGCTGTTATCGGATTTGATCCGTGTCAAAGGTTTGTTCTTTTATTTTGGCAGGAGACTGCGCTATGAATAACACAATAACCCGCAAACAGACAAAACAGATCACCCTCGGTAATGTGAAGATCGGCGGCGACGCTCCAGTCGCTGTCCAGTCCATGTGCAACACGGACACGCGCGACGCCGCGAAGACGCTTGAGCAGATCAGTCACCTCGCACAGGCGGGCTGCGAGCTCGTGCGGCTTGCCGTGCCTGATGAAGCGGCGGCGAAGTCCCTGGGCAATATCCGCAAAGGCACGAAGCTTCCGCTGATCGCGGACATCCACTTCGATTATCGTCTTGCGCTTGAGGCGATCAAGCAGGGAGTGGACGGGCTGCGCATCAATCCCGGCAACATCGGCGGCGTCGACAAGGTGTCCGAAGTGGTCCGGGCCTGCAAGGACAAAGGAATCCCGATCCGCATCGGCGTGAATGCCGGTTCGCTCGAAAAGCATCTGCTCGAAAAATACCAGCATCCCACGCCCGAGGCGATCGTCGAGAGCGCTTTCGGCCATATCCGCATCCTCGAGGACCTGAACTTCACGGACCTCAAGGTTTCGCTCAAGGCTTCCGACGTGATGACCACGGTGGCGTCGTACCGGCTCTTTGCGGGACGGTCCGATTATCCGCTGCATATCGGCGTCTCCGAAGCGGGGACGCTTTCCTCCGGCACGATCAAGTCCAGCGTGGGGCTCGGCATCCTGCTTGCCGAAGGCATCGGCGATACGATGAGAGTTTCATTGACGGCTGATCCTGTCGAAGAAGTGCGTGTGGCCTTCGGGATACTGAAAGCGCTCAGGGTCCGTGAGCACGGCGTGAACATCATCTCCTGCCCCACCTGCGGCAGGACCGAGATCAATATTATCGGGTTGGCCCAGGAAGTGGAGAAGCGGCTCGCCCATATCAAGGAGCCGATCACCGTGGCGGTCATGGGCTGCGTGGTGAACGGGCCGGGCGAAGCGCGCGAGGCGCATGTCGGCATTGCCGGCGGCAAGGGCGTGGGCCTTCTGTTCAAGTACGGCGACATCGTGAAAAAGCTTTCCGAGGAAGACCTTGCCGACGCGCTGGTGAAGGAAGTGGAAGAGATAGTGGCGAAGCAGAAAGCGGAAGGCGGAAGCCAGTAGCAAGAAGACAGAACAAAGTTAAGGTGCGAACGTTACTGATACAGTGCAACTTGCGAAAAGGCATTCACCATGTTGATAAGAAAACTCATACTCGTTTCATTTCTGCTCTTGTTGTCGGCCTCGCCAGTCTTGGCATTAAAGGTGAATGATCCCGCCCCCTCTTTTTCCCTCCGGGACAGCAACGGTGGAAATTTCTTTTTCAGCGACTATATTGGCCCCAAGAAAAAACATCAGGTCAAGGGCATCATTCTCAATTTCTTTGCGTCATACTGTGAACCGTGCAAACATGAGCTGCCGATCCTAAATAGCCTTGTCGATGAATTTGAAAAGAAGGACATCAAAGTTGTGATTGTCGGGTCCAATGAAGATTTTGATAAGATCGGCGCTATGCTTGACGATATCAAAGTGGATAAACCGATCATTCTCTCTGACACTTATGGCAAGACAGGCCAGAGGTACGGTGTCACCAGTCTTCCCATAACGTTTTTTATCGGCGAAGATGGCAGGATTAAAGACGTGTTTCGCAATGGGCCGAATATTGAAAAAGCGCTGCGGGAGAAAGTCGGGAAGCTTTTGAAATAAAATCCCTCTCCCTATCGGGGAGAGGTTAGGTGAGGGGGGCTCATGAAAAAGATTCTGACCATTATTATCGTCCTTCTTTTATCTGCGGCACTATCATTTGCAGCTGAAAAGAAACCAATCAAGAGTGCTGAAAACTATCTTGCTGTTCTTGACCTGGAGACTGTGGGCAAGGTGGAGAAGGATGTGGTCCGGCCATTGACGGACAGTGTTCGGCGGGAAATTGTGAAGGCTGGCAAGTACGAGGTTATGGATCGCGGTAATATGGACAAAGTGCTGAAGGAGCAGGCATTCCAGATGACCGGATGCACCTCAAAAGAATGCGCAGTCGAGGCCGGACAGCTTCTTGGTGTGGGAAAGATAATAGTGGGTTCAGTCAGTATGGTTGGAAAGACCTATCTCCTGTCCCTGTCTCTCGTGAATGTTGAGTCGGGCAAGGTGGAACTGGTTGAGGATCAGGAGTGCAAGTGTGAGGTAGATGATCTGATCAAGCTGAGCAAACAGGTGGCCGGGAAACTGATGGGGGTGGCGGTAGCGGATGCGATTGTTCCTTCAACCACGATGACAAATCAGCAGGAAGAATCAATGACCGTCGCGGAAAAAAACAAGAGGGACGGTGAGGCATTTCTTGCGGCCAATAAAAAGAAGGACGGCGTTATCACTATGCCGAGTGGCCTTCAATACAAGGTCCTGTCTGAAGGCAAGGGCAAGTCTCCTATGGCCACGGATAGGGTAACAGTGAATTACCGAGGAACGCTGATCGATGGCACAGAGTTCGACAGCTCCTATAAACGCGGGAAACCAGCGACCTTTCCTCTAAACCAGGTGATTCCCGGATGGACTGAGGCGGTGCAACTCATGAAGAAAGGGGCCAGGTGGGAGCTCTATATCCCTTCTAACCTCGCTTACGGCGAACGCGGCGCAGGCACGAACATCGCCGGCAATGCTACGTTGATCTTCGAGGTCGAACTTCTATCTATCAATTAAGCAGTGCCCAAATAGTGGCTTTGCCTTGTCGTGGGATGAAAGCCGTGATTTTGGCACCGCAACCCGTAGGTCGGGTAGAACATGCGAAACCCGACAGATATTTGCCAGGCTCGATGACATGTTTTGCCGCTCTAATTGACAATGCTCCACGTAACATGCATAATACAAGCATACAGATTCATGCGGGAGGACGCCGTGAAGGTAACGTCGCTTAAAAAATCGAAAGCGCGGTTTAACGATGCTGTCAAGACAGTGAATTCAAAAAGTTCTCAGGACATTACCGCTGGTGGTACATCCATAGCAAGCTTCAAACCGAAAAGATGGCAGGACTATATCGGCATCTGCGAAGGAATTATTACTGCTCACCTGCAAGGCAAAAAGAAGGAAAGTCAAGATTGAGGTGATACTACGATGATTACTGCACAGAAGATCAAGTTCAAGCATCCGTATATTACGACCGCGAAGTCGCATTGCGGTGGTGCGCCGATTATATCCGGGACGAAATTCCCCGTTCGCTCCATTGTTTTCTATGTCCTCAAGCAGGGGATGACCCCGGATGAGCTTGTTAAGGAGTTTTCACACATAAGCCTTCCGCAGGTATATGACGCTCTTTCCTATTATTATGAAAATAAAAAAGCGGTAGACAAGGACGATCTTATAATGGATAAACGAAACAAGGTCCAGCGCATTGCCGAAAAGCTGCGGCTTGCGAAGATGCACTGATAGTGAAGTTTAGTCTGCAAGCGGAGGAAAGTCATGTCCAAATCACATTTCTACAAAACTATATTCGAACCTGCGCCGGAGGGAGGGTACACAGTATATGTTCCCTCATTGCCGGGTTGCGTGTCGGAGGGCGATTCCTACAGCGAAGCATTGGACAATATTCGAGAGGCAATGTCGTTGTACTTGGAAACGCTCAAAGAACGCGGCAAATCCATGCCTCGCGAGAAGAGCCATGTTGTCGAGGTTGAGTGCGTTGTATGACCAGGCTACCGGCTATCAAGCCGAAGAAACTTATTGCCGTCCTTGAACGGCAGGGGTTCGTTTTTCACCGGCAAAAGGGCAGTCACCGAATCTATATCAAAGGCGCTTCAATGGTTGTTGTACCCTTTCATGCGAAAGACCTGAAGCGTGGCACACTTGCTAAAATAATAGAGGACGCGGGGCTTACCGAAGACGAATTCAAGGATCTGCTCTAAATCCCCTATATGGTATTTTTTCCACTGCATTAAAGAAAGCCCGGAGGTTCCATGCGTTATTCCCGTTTATTCATCCCAACCTTAAAAGATGCGCCTGCCGAGGCAGAGGCGATCTCGCACAAGCTCATGGTGCGCGCCGGGTTCGTGCGCCAGCTTGCTGCCGGCCTCTATATCTATCTGCCGCTGGGCCAGCGCGTGATGGACAAGATCGACCGGATCATGCGCGAGGAGATGAACGCCATCGGCGGCCAGGAAGTGACCATGCCGGTGCTGCATCCCGCCGAGGTGTGGCAGCAGACCGGACGCTGGGAGTCGATCGGCGATGAGATGTTCCGGTTAAAGGACCGCGGCGGCCGAGACATGTGTCTTGCCATGACGCACGAAGAGGTCATGACCTGGCTCGCGGCGCACGACCTGCGGTCGTACCGCGATCTGCCGCAGATCTGGTATCAGCTCCAGACGAAATTGCGCGACGAGGCGCGTCCCAAGAGCGGCATCCTGCGCACCCGCGAGTTCGTGATGAAGGACTCCTACAGCTTCGACCGCGATGAAGCGGGTCTCGATAAATCCTATGATATCCATCTCGAAGCGTACCGGAAGATCTATTCCCGGTGCGGTATTAAATTCTATGTAGTACAGAGCGACATGGGGATGATGGGCGGAACCGGCGCGCACGAGTTCATGGCGCCTTCGGCCGCGGGTGAGGATGTGGTCGCCTTGTGCGACTCCTGCGGGTATGCGGCGAATGTGGAGCTTGCCGAATCCACGCCGCCTGCGTCAAAATCAACCGAAGCGGCCTTCGAGGAGATCGCCACCCCCGAACGCAGGACCATCGACGAGGTGACGCGCTTCCTGAAGGTGACGCCCGATGCATTGCTCAAGTCAATCCTCGTGATGACCGACGCGGGGCCGGTGCTGGCACTCGTGCGCGGCGACCAGGCAGTGCATGAAAAGAAGCTGTCAAAGCTTATCGGCGCTCATCGACCTGCGCAAAAGGACGAGGTCAAGGCCGCGCTGGGCATTCCTGCCGGGTTCATTGGACCCATGGGCCACAAGATAAGAAAGATCGCCGATCCCACGCTCAAACAGGGCGTGTTCATTGCCGGAGCGAACAAAGAAGGATTTCACGTGAAGGGAGTCACCGCTGCTCAACACTTCAGCGATGCCGAGTTCGCGGACATCCACGAGGCAAAAGCGGGAGACGGGTGCGCGAAGTGCGGCAAAACGCTCCGGACCGAACGGGTGATCGAGATCGGCAATATCTTCAAGCTCGGGACGCGCTATTCGGTCCCGCTCAAGGCCAACTATCTGGACGAGAACGGAGCGGAGAAGCCTATCGTCATGGGCAGCTACGGCATCGGTCCGGCGCGCATTGCGGCCGCGGCCGTCGAACAGGGGAACGACGAGAACGGCATCATCTGGCCGCTGGCGATCGCGCCCTACCAGATCCTGATCGTGCCGGTGAGTGTGAAGGACGCGAGGTCCATGGAGCTTGCGGAAGAGTTCTATGCCGCGCTTGAAGAAAAGGGTTTTGAGGTCCTGATGGACGACCGCGACGAACGCGCCGGTGTGAAGTTCAAGGACGCCGACCTTATCGGCATTCCGTACCGGATCATTATCGGCGAGAAGAACCTGAAGGAAGGCCTTATTGAGATCAAGGAACGAAAGACCGGCGTGGTAGAAAAAATTAAAATCGAGGAA
The DNA here is from genome assembly GCA_043731355.1 of Nitrospirota bacterium. Lineage (GTDB taxonomy): Bacteria > Nitrospirota > UBA9217 > UBA9217 > UBA9217 > GWC2-56-14. The sequence goes on along the minus strand of JAYTJE010000136.1, from coordinate 937 downwards.
GCGGTCGAGACGATAGTTAAAAAGCTGGTAATGGAAGGGTAGGCAATTTAGATTTCGGACATCGTGGTCTGTGACCATTGCGGAATGAACGGCTTGGACAAACGCAGGACATGGAAACGCCCGGTGCTGAAATTCTCTGGGCAGAACAGGTAATTTTGGTGGTTGCAAAACCCGAAGCGCTTATGCTTAAATAAAACTTGAATTCAAAAGTTCAAACGCCTATAATTCGCTCCTATGGAGGGTGCTTTGAATGGAAGAAACCGTTGTCCTTGAATTGACACCTCAACAATCCTCTGAAATCAAGAAGCAGATAGGTTTTGAGCTGACGCAGATATACCTGACAAAACGCTCGCTGAACAAGCTGAGAGTGTTCAGGCTTCGCCTCAGCGAAGAGCAGCAGTTGTTGCTGGATGAGAAGCTCGGCCAGAAGGTGAAAGAACTGACAGTAACCCGTTCGGTGGCAACGCGGATATTGTAATTCGTATTATAGTATTCCGCCAGCTCCCGTGAACGGTCCCGCAATGAACTTTTTCCCGAGAGGAGGTGAACCTTCATGAAAAAAATATCCATCATTCTGCTGTCCTTTGTCATGGTATTGTCCGTCGCATTCCTCGGCTGCGAAAAGAAAGCGGAAGCTCCTAAGCCGGCGGAACAGCCCGCGGTTGCCCCGCCGCCGGCCCCGACTCCCGTGCCGGCCCCGGCTCCGGCGCCTGCGCCGGCTCCGGTCAAACCGGCCAAGAAGTAAGCTCGTGTATCCGCGTATCAATTTGTAAACACGGCCCCCCTTGAGGGGGCCTTTTATTTGTCGTGTCCCGCCGGACATCGTCCGCAGAGGCCATATAGTTACTAAAGAATCAAATTCTACGCAAAATGGCGGGAATATTTACCACGAAGAACACGAAGTTCACGAAGATTAAATACTGAGCTCATTAGTTAA
>JAYTJE010000135.1:0-4053 GCA_043731355.1 Nitrospirota bacterium | reverse complement strand
GACATCGAGGCCATGGGTATTGAGATATATTCCTGCGGTACCTGCCTTAAACACTACGACCTCGAGTCAATGCTCAAGGTCGGCCACAGGGGCACGACGAACCATATTGTGGAAGGCATGCAGGATTTCGACAAGGTCGTATGGGTGTAACGGGGATCGGGCTTAAGCGCATTCGCTTTGACTGGCTCAGTCGGCTGGCGCCGGCCGCGGGCTTCAAACCCGTTGGGCAGCCGTGCATGGTTTGCTTTCGGTCCGATTCCGAAGCCAGTCTCCATTACCAATTACCCCTCCCTCCCATTCGTTGCCAGCTCCACGAGCGAGGCTGGCGGCGCGAACCGCTCGCCGTACTTCTTTGTGAATCCTTCGAGCTCCTCAATAATGTTCTTCGCGCCGATTGCGTCCGCGTATTTGAGCAGGCCGCCGCGGAACGGCGGGAACCCGATGCCGAAAATGAGCGCTGCATCGAGCAGGTCCGGTTGTGGTAAAAGATGTTGAATGAGATGTTATTGAATGCAACAAACTGGGTTCAAGTTACAATTATTATCACCTTAAATTACCCCGACGCTACGCTTCATTTATCTTGCCACGCATTTCTGTATATGATAAAAAGAAACACCGTGAAGCTGCTATTCGTATTTGAACCGGAATTGTTCTGCGGCTGACAGCAGGGCGCGTGGTAACACAAGTATATTTTTCAAGGCATCATTCGCCTATTGGCCGACGCTCAAGGAATGCCGATGACGCAACAGACAATTCTCCTGGTGGATGACGACGAGACCATGACCCGGTACTACGCCTGCATTTTTGAAGGCAAGTACAAGGTCGTCATTGCGTCTTCTGGACGTCATGCTGTCAGAATTGCAAAGCGTTCCGATGATATTCATCTGGTGATCCTTGAATACAGGTTGGGTGATATCCGCAGCGTTAAATAATAACATTGGTATGCTACTCAGATACATAACAACGGGCGCCACATTTGACGATGTTACAGTTAATACATCTAATGGTGGCTCGATAGTGAATAACGCTTGATAAGAGGCCTCCTGTCCAAGGGATTATTCCGCGCTGAGCATGTTCTTGACAGGAGGCTTCTTTTTAAACGGGTGGATAATGAAACTGACAGTCAGGTAATGGACCAGAGCTCATTTGTCATTCGCAGCATTATGTCATATCACTAATAAAACCCCTTCCCACTCTTTGCCATCTCCACCAATGACGCAGGCGGGGTGAACCGCTCGCCGTACTTCTTTGCGAAATCTTCGAGCTTTTCGACGATGGTCTTCGCGCCGAGGGAATCAGCATATTTAAGCAGGCCGCCGCGGAACGGGGGAAACCCGATGCCGAAAATGAGCGCGGCATCGAGCAGGTTCGGTTGATCGATGATCTTTTCCTCAAGGCAGAGCGCGGCTTCTTTTACCATGAGCAGCACTGTCCGGTCTATGATCTCGTCAGGGGAAATGGCGTCTCTTTTCACTGTCCCCGCAGAGATCAGCTTTAAGAGTGACACATCAGGCTTGCCGCGTTTCCTGTCCGCGTAAAGATAAAAACCCTTCCCGTTCTTCTTCCCAAGGTATCCTTCCTTATACAGCGTTGCGAGCAGGCCCGAAGGCTTGACCCGTTCGCCCAGGCCGTTCTGCAGGATGTCCGCGACCTTGTGCGCGATGTCGATGCCGATCTCGTCCAGCAGAATAAATGCGCCCATGGGCATGCCGAACTTGAGCAGCACCCGATCGATCCCTTCAATTGTTCCGCCTTGTTCGAGCATCATTGCAGCTTCATTCAGATAGGGCATCAGGATGCGGTTCACCAGGAAGCCCGGACCGTCGTTCACCACGACGGGCAGTTTGCCCATCCTGCGGGAAAGAGTTGCGATGGCGGCGACGGTCTCTGCCGACGTTCTTCTGCCGCGCACCACTTCCACGAGCGGCATTTTCTCAACGGGATTGAAGAAGTGCATGCCCACGACCTTGTCCGGCCGGCTTGACGCCTTTGCCAGCTCGGTGATCGAAAGGGACGAGGTGTTCGATGCGAAGATGGCCTGCTCCGGTGTTGCCTGTTCAAAACCCGCCAGTACCGCCTTTTTGACGTCCATGTTCTCGACCACTGCCTCAACGCCCATGTCCGTCCTGCTGAAGCCGCTGTAGTCTACAGTGCCGGTGATGCGGTCAAAGCCGTCCCGCGCCTGGATATCGGATAGGATGCCTTTTTTCTTCCGCTTCAAGAATATTCCCGCTGCTTCCTTGAGACCTGCGCTTACTGCCTTTGTGGTGATGTCCTTGATCCTGATGGTCATGCCTTTTTCCGCGAAGAGCTGCGCAATACCGCCGCCCATGACGCCTGCGCCGAGCACACCCGCGGACGAGATGGTAAGCGGCGACGGATGAGTGTCTTTTTTGAGCATTTCGTTCAAATAGAAGACCGAGATCAGGTTCTTCGATATCTCAGTCGGCGCTAGTGTTCCGAGGAGCCGCGCCTCGTTTCGGAGGCCGGCCGCCAGGCCCGTGCGCAGACCATAGCGCACCGCTTCCAGCGCCGCAAGCGGGGCGGGATAGTTGCCGTGCGTTTCACGAAGGATGTTCTTTTCAGCCTGGTGGTAAATGATCTGTTTCGTCAAGGGATTGCTTTCGAGCAGTACGGTGAGCAGCGGTCTCTTTGCGCGTATGTTCACCGGCGCCGGCTTATTGATGGACTTTTTTGCCCTGGCAAGGGCAGCGGCAAGGAGCGTCTCCTTGTAGGTGACATCGTCCGCCAGTCCGATCTTTTTTGCTTTGCGCGCATAGACCGATTTTCCGGTCAGGATCATATCAAGAGCATTGAGCAGTCCCACCAGCCGCGGCAGCCGCTGGGTGCCGCCGAATCCGGGGAGGATCCCCAGTTTTACCTCAGGCAGGGCAAGGGCCGTTCTCTGGTCATTGCTGATCACGCGGTACGAACAGGCCAGGGCGAGCTCCATGCCGCCTCCCATGCAGGGGCCGTGGATCGCTGCAATGGTGGGGACGGGAAGGGCCGAGAGCTTGTTCAGAATGGCCTGACCTCTGCGCGCAAGCGCTTCGCCAACGGATGCGTCCGTGATGCCGTGAATCTCGGCGATGTCCGCGCCGACAATGAAGCTGTTGTCCTTGCCGCTTCGAACGACCATTGCCCTGAGCTCGCGTTTCAGGGAGAGTTCATCGAGAATGTGGTCGAGCTCGGACATGACCGGCGTCGTGAGTTTGTTGATCTTTTCGCCGGGCGCGTCGAACGTGAGGATGGCAATACCGTCTGTGTTTATTTCATAGGTGAAGGCTGACATATGGACCTCATTCAAAATTTAATATTCAAAATTCAAAGGTGTTTTGTTGAATCTTGAGTCTTGAGTCTTGAATTTTACTTTCTTTCTAAGATCATCGCTCCGCCCTGTCCGCCGCCGATACAGATGGTTGCCAGGCCGACGGCCAGGCCCCTTCGCTCCATCTCTTTCAGGAGCGTGATCACGATCCTGAGGCCCGACGATCCGACCGGGTGGCCGAGAGCGATGGCGCCGCCGTTTACGTTCATGATCTCGCGCCGGAACTCGCCAAAGGGTTCCTCCCCGGGAAGGTATTTTTTGAAGAACTCATGCGACACCGCGGCCTTTTCGCAGGCATAGACCTGGGCCGCAAAAGCTTCGTTGAACTCAATGAGCTCAATGTCTTTCATCGTCATGCCTGCCAGCTTGAGCGCCTTGTGCGTGGCAAAGACCGGACCCAGGCCCATGCGCGATGGATCGAGCCCGGCAAAGGCCACGGCCCTGATGGCGCCGAGCGGCTTGTACCCCAGCAATTTTGCCCGGTCCGCGCTCATGATCAGCGCCGCAGCGGCTCCATCGGTGATGGGTGAAGAATTGCCGGCGGTGACCGTTCCGGATGCGCGGTCAAAATAGGGCCGCAGTTTTGCCAGCGCTTCCAGCGTCTGGTTCTTGCGCGGCCCGAAGTCCTCGGTCACCGCTTCGAACTTCGGAGGCACATAGAACGGCACGATCTCGTTCCTGAATTTGCCTGCCTCGTTCGCCGCAGTCCAGCGCTGATGGCTCAG
>JAYTJE010000134.1:0-14605 GCA_043731355.1 Nitrospirota bacterium | reverse complement strand
TTTCATGAATGCGAATTTGCTCGATTACGAGTTATGAGAAATGCTGTCGGTATTTTAGAGGGTTACGTAGAAAATATAAATTTGTTGCGGAATTGCTGTAATTGACGGAAAAAGACTTTTCCCCTTGCCGAAGCCGGGGCCCGCGAGGGTCAGGGCTTGAAAAACGCGCTGTAAAAACTCCGGGCCCGCGTGCGGTAGGCGGGGTAGATCCTTTCAGAGCGCGCGGAGATGGCGGGAAGATCAATGTCTTTCTCATGCTCAAGCCATCCCTGCACGATGGACGGGGTGACTTCGATATGGAACTGGAGCGCATAGACCCGGTCGCTGAATCTGAATGCCTGATTCGGATACAAGCTTGATGACGCCAGCCGCACCGCGCCGGCAGGCAGATCAAAGGTGTCGCCATGCCATTGGAACACCTCTGCAGCCTGTCTGCCCGGCATGGCAAGCGCTGCCATGGCCGGATCCAGCATCGCGGCGTCGCTCAAAGCCACCTCGTACCAGCCGAGCTCCCGCCGGCCTCCTGCATAGACCCCGGCCCCGAGCACGTGGGCGATCATCTGAGCGCCGAGACAAATGCCGAGCACCCGCTTTCCGGCCTTGATGGCCCGCTCGATCACGAGAGCTTCGTTCTTCAGATGCTGATGGAGATGCATCTCATACACTGCCATGGGACCGCCCATGATGACTATGTGGGTAAAACCGCCAAGGTCGGGCGCGGAAGCGCCCCTTTGCAGGTCAACGACCGTAAAGGGCAGACCCTGCAACCGAAGATAGTCCTCGATGGTGCCGGGGCCTTCAGCCGCAATGTTCTTGACGATGAGGACGTTCATACCTTCCCACCGCTCTCTTCGGCAGCGGTGAAAAAGAGAAAGGCCATGCCCGGTCGGCGCGATGCCTCGGTGGTGACGAAATGAATGCTCGAGAACTGGTACCCCTGCGCGGTCCAGCGGTTCAGGAGATCCTCGATCGCTTCATCGGTCACCACGCACGTTTCAATAACTTTGTAGGCCATGCGGCATTATATGAAATTTTAGCCCGGATTGCAAATTCACAGAAAGACTATGGTACTCTTCAGGTTTACCACGAAGAACACGAAGTGCACGAAGTAAAAGAAATAATCTAACACCTGCTTTTCGGTGTCTTCGCGCTCTTCGTGCCCTTCGTGGTTAAATGTTCTGGTTCCGGATTGTTCTTCGGCAGAATAAACCAGCGGCGGCCGATACTGTATGGCCGCCGCCGTAGGAGGAGGTTTTCTGAAACGTTAAATAAAGCCGCCCTTGCGGGCGTTGACCAGCGCTTCAGTCCGGTCCTTTGCGTGCAGTTTTTCGTATATCCTTTTGATATGCGAGTGGACCGTATGGGAACTGATATTCTGGTCCGCGCCAATCTCTTTATAGGTCATGCCCAGTTCGATGCATTTGAGAATGTTTTTCTCGCGCTGGCTTAAAATGTACTGTTCCGCGGCGTCAACATCCTGGAACTCATGGATCACCTTCCGGGCGATCTTCGGGCTCATGGGTGAGCCCCCTTTGTAGAGCTCGTAGATCGCCTCGATGATCTCGCGCGGACTGCAGCCCTTCAGGAGATAGCCCGAGGCGCCCGCCTTGAGCGCGGAAAAAACATTTTCCCGGTCGTCGAAGACCGTGTGCGCCATGATCTCGACCTTGGGAGCTTCGGCCTTGATCTTTTGTATGAATTCGATCCCCGACATGCCGGGGAGGCCGAGATCGCACAGCACGACCTCGGGCAGGGACTTTCTCATTGCCTTCAACGCGTCATCCCCGTTCGCATACACGCCGTCCACGGTGATCCCCGGTTCTCCGCCAAGAAGGACCTTGAGATTGTCGCGCAGGAGCGGGTCGTCTTCTACAATAGCGAGTTTCATGCGAGAACTGTATCATACCCGTTTCCGATGCGCCATACCCCGGCCGGGGTATTTTCAGGGTAATGCCTCGAAAGCGCCAAAGGACATCCGACGCGCTCCATCTCCCCTGCTGGGGGGAGGGCCGCAGCTACTTTCCTGTTGCTATTCATGGTCATAGTCAATATAATCTGCCCATGTCAACGGGGAAAAAAGCGGTTTTTACCGGCCTTGACCAGATGGAAAAACTCTGGCCCGAAGACCTGCTTGGCGCCCGTGTCGGTCTCGTGGCGCATCCCGCGTCCGTCAACCATAAACTCGAACACGCCGTCTCCGTCTGCCTGCGCTCTAAAAAGTTCAAGCTCACCACGCTCTTCGGGCCGCAGCACGGCATCCTCGGCCAGACCCAGGACAACATGATCGAATGGGAAGGCTTCCGTGATCCGGCCACGGGTTTGCGCGTTTACAGCCTGTACGGCGCGACGCGCAAACCCACTCCCGAGATGCTTGCCGGCCTTGATGTGCTCGTCGTCGATCTGCAGGACGTGGGCAGCCGGTACTACACCTTCATCTGGACCCTGGAACTCTGCATGACGGCCTGTTGCGAAGCAGGAAAAACGCTGCTCGTGCTCGACCGGCCGGACCCCCTGGGCGGCAGCCTTGTTGAAGGGCCGTTAGTCGAAGAAGCGTACGCGTCCTTTGTCGGCCTGCGGCCGCTTCCGGTGCGCCACGGCATGACCATCGGCGAGGTCGGCCTCTACCTGTGCATGACCTGTCATCACGGATTGGACTATCGGATCGTCACGCTGCGGGGCTGGAAGCGCGGCCAGTGGTTCGACCAGACCGGCCTCCCCTGGGCCATGCCCTCGCCCAATATGCCGACCCTTGACACGGCCCTGGTCTACCCCGGCATGTGCCTGCTCGAAGGCACGAACCTTTCCGAAGGCAGGGGCACGACCCGGCCTTTTGAGCTCTTCGGCGCGCCTTTTGTCCATGCCGGGACCATCGTGGGGCTGCTGAAGGAATATAAACTGCCCGGCGTGGCCTTCCGGCCGCTTTCGTTCCTGCCTACGTTCCAGAAACATGCGAACACGCTCTGTCACGGCGCCCAGCTCCATGTGACGGACCGCATGAAGTTCAAGCCCTTCAAGACCGGCGTGGCCATTCTGAAGGCTATCCACAACACCTACCCGCGCGAATTCTCCTGGAAACAGCCGCCCTATGAGTATGAAGAGCTCAACCTCCCCATCGACATCCTGGCCGGCTCCAAGCGGCTGCGGATGGACATTGAGTCCTGGAAGGACCTTGACGAAATGGAAAAGTGGTGGAAGGACGAGGCGAAGTCGTTCGAGAAGACACGGAAACAGTTTTTGATTTATAAATGATACTTTCGCAAAGATCATTATCCCCCGCCGAGACACAGAGGCGCGGAGAAAGCAACGGCAACAACCTTGCACACGGAAGAAGCGGAAAGATCGGATTAGCGCGGATAGATCTTCAGCTTTGGTTTTAAACCCAGGCTTGGGCTTTTGCCATATCCGCCGTTATCCGCCTTTTCCGCCGGTACCGTGTCCAAAGCTGTTGACTTCTCCGAGTCTGCAGTAAAAATTATGTCAAAATTTCCCATAACCCTATTTCTCCCCGCAGCCGGGCTCGGCGAGCGCCTCAGGCCGATCACGAACCATCTGCCCAAGCCGCTGCTCCCGGTGCTCGGGAAACCGCTGATCGAGCTCATCCTCGACCGGCTCACCGCGGTCTGCTCCGGCCCCATCGGCATCAATCTTCATTACAAACCCGAGCTGCTGCGCGCATGGGCGGAACGCCCTCCTTACGCGGACCGGATCCGGTTCTTTCCCGAGGACCCCATCCTCGGCACGGGCGGCGCGCTCAAGAATGCCGCCTCCCTGCTTTCGCAAGGCCTTTTCCTGGTCCACAACTCAGACATCCTGCTGGATTTCGATGTAACCCGTTTGATCGAAACCCATCTGAAGAACGGGAACATGGCCACGCTTGTGACACACAAACATCCCACGCTGAGCAATGTGGTCATTGATGAAAACGATCTGGTCATTGACGTGGAGAACCCCGGCGCTTCGCGGCCCGACCCGAGCCGGGTCGCCGAAAAGGTCGCCTACACCGGCATCGCCCTGTACTCGCCCGGCATCCTCGCGTTCCTCCCCGAGGGAGTTTCACATGCCACGGTCGCCTGGATCGCCGCCTCAAAAACCGGCCACAGGATCCAGGCGCTGGACTTCACCGGTTCTTATTGGAACGACGTCGGCACACCAGCGACCTACGCGGCGGCCGTGCTTGATATGCTGCGGGAACAAGGCGAGACCGTTTATTGCTCGCCGCAAGCGCACTGCGGCAGGATTGAAATCGATGGCTACGCGGTCATCGAAGCAGGCGGCACGGTCCGGGACAACGCCCGGCTCAGGAACTGCATCGTGCTGCCGGGCGCACAAGTAACCGGGATCCATGCGGACCGCATTCTCGGTCCCGATTACGCCATTGACCTCGGCGAGGCCGCGATGCAGCCTACTGCCCACGCAGCGGAACAGAAGAAGGTCTCTCTTGCGGACCCGCTCTTTATCCGCTATTTCGGCGTGACCGGTGGTTTAGGCGATGACCTCACCGAAGCTGACGCTCTCCTGATCGGCCTCGGCGGTTCAGACCGCCGCTACTTCCGCGTTCGCAACGGCAACAGGACCGCGGTGCTCATGGAGTGCGGGCCAGAGGACGCCGACTTCGAGCGCCATCTCGTATATACCCGCTTTTTTTCGGCCCACCTCATGCCGGTGCCGGACCTCCTCAGCGTGGATGACGCCGGTAAGAGAGCGCTTTTCGAGGACCTTGGCGACACCAGCCTGTTCTCCAGCATGAAGCTCCCGCACACCGGCGCGCATATCGAAGACCTCTACCAAAGCGTGCTCGACATCTTAGTCACGCTTCATGGCGCCGTAACCAAACATATCCATGAATGCCCGCTGCTCCAGGCGAGGATCTTTGACTATGATTATCTGCGCTGGGAAACAGGCTATTTCCTCGCGCAATTTGTTCAGGGCCTGAAGAACAGTACGCCGGCTGACCAGCAGGCCCTTGAACTGGATTTCCACAGCCTCGCGCAAAAAGTCGACGCCTATCCCAAAAGCGTCATCCACCGCGATTTTCAGTGCCAGAATGTCATGGTCACGCCGAATGACGTGCCGCGCGTCATAGACTTTCAGGGCGCCCGCATGGCGCCCGCTGCATACGACGTCGCGTCCATTCTCTATGACCCCTATCACCGGCTCGATGACCGTCTGCGTGAACGTTTGGTAGCTTATTACGTGGATGAGATGAAGCAGCATGCGAAGGGATTTAGTGAAGCGTTGTTCCGGGAAAGCCTCGTCCCCTGCCGCCTTCAGCGCCACATGCAGGCGCTCGGGGCGTATGGGTTCCTGTCCAGGATCAAGGGGAAGAAGTATTTTCTGAAGCACATTCCAGAGGCACTTCGTTTGCTAAAAGAAGAGACCGCGGCCGCGCAGAAGGACTACCCGGAGTTGTATCGGCTGGTGCAGGAATTCAGGTGATTTTTCAGTCACCCCTCCCCTCGTGGGAGGGGCTACATAACTATGATCCTTCTCTATGTTTATCATCATATCGTTTCTGTTGGCAAAGCAATCAGAGAAATCCGTTTCCACCCCCTACTTCCCTTCCTTCACCTTTTCCACTACCGTCATTCCCATCATTTTCCTGAGCTCTTCCACAGGCACAAACCCGTCAAAGCGTTTGCCGTTCAGATAGAACGTTGGTGTGCCGGTGATCTTATTTTTTACCCCGTCTTCATACTGCGCCGCCACTGCTTTGCCGTGCGTTCCCGAACTCAGGCAGACCGAGAAAGAAACCCAGTCAAGCCCCAGGTCCTGCGCCGTCTTCAGGAACGTGCCCTCCGTCATCGGCGCTTTAAGAGCAAACAAGGAATCACTGTATTCCCAGAACTTGCCCTGAGCTCCCGCGCACTCGGATGCCTCGGCAGCTTTTGCCGCAAGCGGATGCCCGGGAATCGGGAAATGACGGAACACCCAGCGGACATCCGCTTCTTTTGCAATGCCCTTCATCTCCTCATGCATCTGCGCGCAATAAGGGCACTGGAAGTCGGCGTATTCTATGACCGTAAACTTTGCGTTGGCCTTGCCGCGCACATGGTCGGTCGGCAGGACTTTGGGAGCGGGCAAAAGCGCGATCTGGATAGTGTTCAGGGCATCGGGATACTTGAGTCTGACGAGCAGGATGAGATTGGTAAGGATGCTGACAGCCAAAATAACAATGAGAAATTTTTTGGAGAAGAACTCCTGCTGACCTGTCTCAGGCGTTTTCATGGACATGCTCCCTGTCTGATGTGAATAAACAAAATACGCCGAACGGAATCCCGTCCGGCGTTCAATCAATTTATTGTTTCACGCAAGCCTCTTGCTCTTGCTAGTCTCTTGTCGGTTCAAGCTTGAACCAGCTGAGGCAATGCTATGAACAGAGTGTAAACTGCGTGTTACAGCAACCGGATCCACAATTGGAGGAAAAACAACCATCTGCCGAGCCGTTCGATTTATCGACTTTATTAGAACAATAATAAGGGGACGAGCTTGGACAACATTTGCCTCCGGTACCTGAGCAAGCTACGTAGCCGGATTTGCAGCTTGAATAATAGAAAGGGGAACTGGAATCACTACCGCATGCAGCCAGAAAAAGACCCGCCGACCAGCAGCACCAGCGAAATTTGAAGCGCCACTCTGGAACCAGCCTTCCGCATAAATGTCTTCATGAGCAATTCCTCCTTAATAAAAATTAAATTTCATGTACCGTAATTTTCAGCGCACTTTATATATAGCAATTCACAGGCTGGCTGTCAACAAGTTTTTTTACTCATCCACAAAAAAATAACAGTGGTTTTAAATCATGTCCTTTGCTGGTTTAATAGCCCAGTCCTCTTTTAGACCTCATGCTGTCTTCGCAAGAATAATCCTGCCGATTTCTTTCTTTGAAGAACCGAGGGCGAAGATCGAGCGCACGATAAGGTCAAGTGACACCGATGACTCGGCGCGTTCTATCTTGGCCACCCGCGACTGGCTCGACTTTATCTTCTCCGCAACCTCTACTTGTGTAAGGTGCTGTTTCTTTCGCAGTTCCTGGAAATAATTCGAGAGAGCGAGCTTCATTTCAATATACTCTTCCTCTTCACGGCTCAATTGGAGAAAATCGGTCACCGAACCGACTTTCCAACCCTGTTTCTCAAGTTTTTTTATTTTCTCTTTTTTCATGGCTATCACCTTTTAACAGCGGTCATAAGAAATAATTCTTTTTTTGCAGATATCGATCACCGTCTTCGGAGTTGTCCGGCTCTTCTTTTCAAATACCGCTAATATCACGATGGCATCTTCATCCAGGCGGTATATGATCCTCCATGTTTTGTCACTGTCATTGATCCTCAGTTCATGACCTCTCGCGCAAATAGACGTCATGGGTCTGGAATGGGGAAGCGACAACCTTTCGCTATTTTGCAGTCGGCGCAAAAGGTACCCCGCTTCGATCCTCGCTTCCGTCGAGAGCGGCGGAGTCTTCACTTCACTATGCAGCCAGATAAGGGGTTTTGGCTTCATCGTCTGCTATTTAATATATGTCATATCGGACATAATGTCAAACACTTAATAGTAACGATGGATATATCGTGATAAAAAACCGCTAAACTTTCTACTCTCCCTCGAACTCCGTTAAACAGAATATCTTATACCCCTTATCGAGCAGCTTTTTGCGCCCGCCCACCTCGGGAAGGTCAACGATGAACGCCATCTCGACGACCACGCCGCCGATCTTTTCAATGAGCGCAGCTGCGGCCAGCGCAGTGCCTCCCGTGGCAAGCAGATCGTCCACCAGTATCACCCGTTCACCTTTTTTGAGCGAGTCTTTATGGATCTCGATCCGGTCCGTGCCGTATTCCAGCGCGTATTCCTGGGACTCGACCTCGGCGGGAAGCTTGCCTTTCTTACGGATGGGAATAAAACCTTTTCCGAGCGCATAGGACAGCGCGGCGCCAATGATGAATCCGCGCGACTCGATGCCGACGATCGTGTCGAACTGATAGTTTGAATGGATATAGCGCTGGGTCAGGCTGTCAATAACGAGCCGGAACCCCACGGGGTCCTTGATGAGCGTGGTGATGTCGCGGAACATGATCCCCTTCTTGGGGTAATCCGGGATGGTCCTGATCTTTGACTTGATGGGCATTGTTCTCTCCTTACATATTCATATATTCCAAGCTCGAAGCGTGAAATCTTGATCGGACAAGCCGGACTCAAAACCTTTTAACCACGAAGGGCACGAAGATCACGAAAAAACAAAGGAAAAGAAAAAGAAAATTATACTTTTAACTTCGCGTGCTTCGTGTTCTTCGTGGTTTAAGAGCGTTTGTATCTAACATGCCTCTTCTTCAGCAGCACCGATCTCCCTATATTGCTCCACGCCGATCTTGTACAGGTCCGCGCCGTGCGCGTCATTCACCACGATGGCGGGGAAATCCTCGACCTCGAGCCGCATGACCGCCTCGGTCCCGAGTTCGTGGTAGGCAATCACCTCGGCCTTGCGTATGGACTTTGAGATAAGCGCGCCTGCTCCGCCGATGGCGGCGAAGTATACAGCCTTGTGCTTTACGATCGCGTCTTTCACGTCCTGCCCGCGCGGCCCCTTGCCGATCATGCCTTTGAGCCCCAAAGCGAGGAGATACGGAGTGTACTTGTCCATGCGGTAGCTGGTTGTCGGCCCCGCCGACCCAATGGGCCTTCCCGGAGGAGCGGGAGAGGGACCGGTATAGTACAAGATCTGGCCTTTGGGCTCGAACGGCAGCGGCTGGCCCTTCTGGTGTGCCTCGACCATGTACTTGTGCGCCATGTCACGGCCGGTATACATCACCCCGCTTATGACCACGCGGTCCCCGGCCTTCAGCGTTTCGATAACCTCGTCGGTTAGTGGTGTAGACAGCTTAATTATCGTATTCATTGCAAGACAACCTCATTAACCACGAAGAACACGAAGTTCACGAAGAAGGTTATAGTACAAACCTCTTGATTCCATTCCGCAGGTATTTCTCGTTGAAATTGATCAAAAGTCCGATGGGAACCTTTGCAAGTTTCATGTAGGTAAGGAGCTGCGCCTCGTGGACCGGATTTAACGATTCAACGCTTTTCAATTCAATGATAAGTTTGTTATCGATGAGCAAGTCTATCCGATAACCGCACGATATGCGCGTATCCTTATAGACAACCGGCAATTCCGCCTCCGAAATAAATGGAATGCCTGCTCGACTCAGTTCATACGCGAAACAATGTTTGTACGCACTTTCAAGCAGACCGGGACCGAGCACCTTGTGTACTTCAAGAGCATGCCCAAGGACTTTATGAGACAGTTCATCGAACTCCATCATTACACCCGTATAGTTCTTCGAGAGGTGATCCCCTTCGTGACCTTCGTGCGCTTCGTGGTTCCCGGTTATAATATGATCGTCTTATGCCGCGCCGCATGGCAATTGATGTTCACCGCCACGGGCAGGCTCGCAATGTGACAGGGGTAACTTTCCACGTGCACCGCCATTGCCGTCACCTTGCCGCCCAGGCCTTCGGGGCCGATGCCGGTCTTGTTCACGGCCTTCAGCAGCAGCTCCTCAAGAGACGCAAGTTCGAGCTTCGGATTCGGACTGCCGATGGCGCGCAGCAGCGATTTCTTTGCTATGAGCGCCGCCTTTTCGAAATCGCCGCCGATGCCGACGCCGATCACGACAGGCGGACAGGGGTTGGCGCCTGCCTTCCGCACACACTCCAGCACGAAGTTCTTGATCCCCTCGATGCCCTCGGTCGGCCGCAGCATACGGATGGCGCTCATGTTCTCGCTGCCCGCGCCCTTGGGCATGAACGAGATCTTGAGCTTGTCGCCGGGGACCAGCTCGGTATACACGATCGCCGGCGTGTTGTCGCCGGTGTTCTTGCGCGTGAGCGGATCGACCACGGACTTCCGGAGAAAACCTTCTTTGTAGCCCTTGCGTACGCCTTCATTGATGGCCTCGACAATGAACCCGTTCTTGATCCGCAGGTCCTGGCCGAGCTCGACGAAGAAGATGGCAATGCCCGTGTCCTGGCAGATGGGAATGTGCTCGTCCTTCGCGATGCGGGCATTTTCCTTCAGCAGGCCGATGATCTCCCGGGCCGACGGCGCGGTCTCGGTTTCGAGCGCGCGGTCGAACGCGGTGAGCACGTCGTCGTTTAAGTTGTATGCCGCTTCGATGCAGATCCGCGCGACCTGGTCCCGGATCTCGTCTACGTGAATTTCTCGCATGCCGTCCTCACCGCATCAACGGACTTCATGAATCCCGTTTTTTCATCGGCGCTTAATTTTATCTCGATCACCTGCTCCATGCCCCTGGCGCCGAGCTTCGCCGGCACACCGGCAAAGGTCCCGTTCACGCCGTACTCTCCGTTCAGCTGAACGGAACAGGGAAGGATCTTTTTCCGGTCCTGCAGCACTGCCTCGACCATCTCAAGTGTCGCTGCCGCGGGCGCGTAGTAGGCGCTCCCGGTCTTGAGCAGCGCCACGAGCTCGGCGCCGCCGTTCCGCGTGCGCTCGACTAAGCGGTTGATCTGGTCCGCGCTCATCAGCTCCGTGATGGGGATTCCGGCCACGGTCGAATAGCGCGGCAGCGGCACCATGGTGTCGCCATGCCCGCCGAGCACAAAAGCGTGGGTATTCTCCACCGAGACGCCGAGCTCCATGGCGATGAACGTCCGGAACCGAGCTGAATCGAGCACCCCGCCCATGCCGAAGACCCGCTCCCGGGGGAAGCCCGTTGCCTTCATGGCAACATGGGCCATCACGTCCATAGGATTGGTCACCACGATCATGACCGCTTGGGGAGAACGACGGCCGGTCTCCGCGGCCACCTGTTTGACGATACCGGCATTGGCGGCAAGGAGGTCGTCGCGGCTCATCCCGGGCTTCCGCGCCAGGCCGGCGGTAATAACGATGACATCGGAACCAGCGGTCTCTTCATACCCGTTGGACCCCGTGATATTCCAGTCGTAGCCCATGATCGGCCCGGACTCCATGAGGTCCAGCGCCTTGCCCTGCGGCACACCCTCCGCCACGTCGACCATGACCACATCAGCAAGCCGCGCTTCGGCGATCCGCTGCACCAGCGTCGCCCCTACGTTGCCCGCTCCCACTACCGTTACTTTCTTCCGCACAAAAATACCTCCATCGAGAATTCAAGTCATAATATAGTTACGAAAAAAGAATCTTTGACACGGATAAGGGCGGATTTTAGTATGAAGAGGCAGGATACCATCTTTGATTTTTCCGCCCTGATCATAGCCGTTATCGGATTTTATCCGTGTCAAAGGTTTGTTCTTTTGTAACTATTCAGCACAATGTTGCTTCTTAAAAATCCTATTTTTTACAGCTTCGTGATCTTCACCTTGCTGATCTTCCTGCCCTCAAGCTCCAGCACCTCCAGCTTGAGGTTCTTGTACTTGAGCAGCTCCCCCACTTTCGGCATTCTGCCGAACAGTCCGAACACGAACCCGCCGAGGGTGTTGAAATCAGGGGACTGGAGTTTTGTATCGAGCATTTCGTTCACTTCATCGAGGGCCGACTGGCCAGACACGACAAAGTTCTTCTCGTCCACGATCTCGACTTCTTTTTCAGCCGATTCCAGTTCATCGTGAATGCTGCCCACGATCTCCTCGATCAGGTCCTCCAGCGTCACCAGCCCGGAGGTGCCGCCGTATTCGTCGATCACGATGGCAAGCTGGAACCGTTCGCGCTGCATCTCCGCCAGCAGTTCGCTCACCCGCTTGTTCTCGGGAATGAAGTAAGCGGGCCTGATGAAATTTTTGATGCTGTCGCTGCGCTTCACCTCGCCCGCCGCCATGGCGACCAGGATGTCCTTGATATAGAGGATGCCGACGACGGTGTCCACCGTGTCTTCGATCACGGGATAGCGGGAATAGCCATACTCGGAAACGAGGCTGAACACGTCCTCGAGCAGCGCATCGGTCGGCACGCTCACCAGCTCGGTGCGCGGACGCATGGCCTCCGAGGCCAGGGTGTCGCCGAACTCAAACACCTTGTGCAGCAGTTCCTTCTCATCTTCATTCAGCGACCCGCCCTCTTCGCCGAGGTTGATCATGGCCTTGATGTCTTCTTCCGTGACCACCGCGGTGCAGGTCAGGCCCTGGGGTCCCGGACCGGCAAACGTGTCCGCGAAGGCAGCCAGCAGCCGTGTTGCGGGAGAGAGCAGCGTCATGACCGCCGTAATGACTCCGGCCACGGCCAGCGCGAAACGATCAGGATTCCGCGCAGACAGACCCTTGGGCGCCAGTTTGGCGAAAACCACCACCACGACGCTCATGACCGCCGTTGTGACCGCGACTGCCGCTAACGTGTTTTCGAGCAAATGCAGTGCAAGCACGGCGAAGATCGCCACCGCGACCGTGAGAAAAATATTTTCGGCCAGCAGCAGCGTGGCATAAAAACGGTCCCGCTGCTCCAGCAGTTTCAGGACGGCCGTTGCCCGGGCGTCGCCCGCGCCGGCAAGCTCGCGCAGATGCGTTTTATTGGCGAACACAATGGCCGTCTCCGATGCCGCAAAGAACGCGGCGATCAGGATCGCCAGGATTGCCAGACCCAGGAACAGGCCATAGGTCGATAGGAATGTATAGAAGGTGTCCATAGTTTTTTAGTCACAAGGTCCGGCTTCTCGCTTTCCCTGGCTACTGGATACTGACTACTGTACCCTGTTCTTACAGCTTCTCCCCCGTTACCCTGATCACTTCGTCAAACGTGGTCTCGCCCTTCAGCATCTTGCTGACGGCCGCCTGGCGCAGGGTCACCATGCCGTCGGCGATGGCGGCCCTGCCGATCGTTTCAGCGTCCGCTTTTTCCCTGAGGATCGCCCGGATCCGATCGTTCACTTCCATGACCTCGAAGATGCCGGTCCTGCCCAAATACCCCGTGCCTCTGCACTGCACGCAGCCTTCACCGTATTTGACCGTGATTTTCGTAAACTTATCAGAAACCAACCCGACCGCTTCCGCCTCTTCCGGCAGCAGATCGTGGTTTACTTCGCACTGCCTGCAGATCTTGCGCACGAGCCGCTGCGCCATGACCCCGATGATGGTCGAGGAAAGAAGGTAGGACGGAATGCCCAGTTCCATGAGCCGCGTGATGGAACTTGCGGAATCGTTCGTATGCAGCGTCGAGAAAACCAGGTGGCCCGTAAGCGCGGCCTGTACAGCGTTTTCCGCGGTTTCGAGGTCGCGGATCTCTCCCACCATGATGATGTCCGGGTCCTGGCGCAGGATGGTCCTGAGCGTGCTCGCAAAGGTGACGCCGATCTGCGGCTGCACCGCCACCTGGTTGAAGCGGTCATGGACCATTTCGATCGGGTCCTCGATGGTCACCACGTTCACTTCGGGGGTGGCCACGGTCTTGAGCGCCGAGTAGAGCGTCGTTGTTTTCCCGCTGCCCGTGGGACCGGTCACCAGGATGATGCCGTAGGGCCGCGTGATGAACGAGCGGAACAGTTCGTACTCCCTCGCGTCGAACCCGATCTCTTCCAGGTCCTGCAGCAGGATGTCCGGGTCGAAGATCCTGATCACGACCTTTTCGCCGAAAGCCGTCGGCATGGTCGAGACGCGGAGCTCAACCTCGCGGGACTTATACTCGGTCTTGATCCGTCCGTCCTGGGGCCGCCGCTTTTCCGCGATGTCCATGCGGGAAAGCATCTTGATGCGGGAAACGAAAGCCGGGTGGACCGCCTTGGGGATCTTGTGGATCGTATGCAGCATGCCGTCGATCCTGAGCCGCACCTCGCTCGCCTCACGCTTGGGTTCGATATGAATGTCGCTGGCCCGCTGGTCAAAGGCGGACCGGAACAAAAACTCCACGGCGTTCACGACATGCTTGTCCGTGGCCTCAATCTCGGACACGGACTTCATTTTTACGAACTGTTCGAGGTTGCCGAGGTCGACGTCGGAGGACATTTCCCTGGCCGCGGCGGTGACCGAGGAGCGGAACCCGTAGAACTCGGTGATGATCTTGAGGATATCCGACTTCGACGCGATAACCAGGCTGACCTTGTAGCCCATCCGTTCTATATTTTCGATCACTTCTATATTATAGGGGTCCGCCACGGCAAGGGTGAGCCTGTCGTCAGTGCGCTCGATCGGGACCGAAACGGTGCGCCGTGCGAACGCGCGGGAAAGGATCTGCGTGGTCACGTCAGGATTCAGCTTGAGCGGGTCTATTTTCTTATAGGGAAGGCCGGCATGCTCCGCGACCGCCGAGGTGATGAGGTCCTCGGTCAGGAAGCGGCCCGGCTGGCCGGGCATTTCAAAGTTAAGCGAGGCGGCGACCTCGATGGCCGAGACTTCGTCCTCGAGGCGCAGCCGTCCGCGCTGCGGCGTTTCACCCCGCGCTTTGAGGATCTTCATCCGCTGCACATCCTGCTTGATCTTGACCTCTCGCGCCTGATCGGGCGTGATCGCGTTGTTCTTGAGCAGGATTTCGCAAACAAGGTCTGTAGTGAGTTTGGTCATATTCAAGTTCCCTAACCCGGACAAACCGGAGCCAAAACCTTGAAACCACGAAGGACACGATGAGCACGAAGGGATTAATTTCTTGTTTTTAACTAATGAGCTCAGTATTTAATCTTCGTGAACT
>JAYTJE010000133.1:0-12708 GCA_043731355.1 Nitrospirota bacterium | reverse complement strand
CGCCGTTCTTCGTCATCGATACCGGCATGCGCCCATCGGCATAAGTAAAGCGCATAACAAGGTTGCTGCCATCATAAACCGCCAGAAGCCGGGTCATGCTCTGCCAAAGATATTTTTCCGTAATCGCACCGTTTACACGCTTCGCTATCCTTCTCCCCATCGGGTCAAGGTCATAAGAGATTACAGTGCCATTGGGCAGCGTCGCGTTCAACAGTTCGCCGCGTGAAGAATAGTTGAATGTTGTCGTTCCTGCTGATGTGACCTTGTTTGTCAGGAATCCGTCCTTATCAAACTGATATCTGTCGCTTCCCGCTGTCAGAACATGGTCCTCGGCTGAATAGGTGTACGTCCTATTTGAGTACCGCAAGTCATTTATCTCTGTCAGCCTGTTGCCATCCGCGTCATAAGTGTAGCTTTCAACAAGAGTATTATTCTGCCTCACGGTTGTAAGCCGTCCGAGGTCATCATACCCATAATCCCACACCATGGCTGCATCCTGCATATATTCTGTCTTCCGCACGATGCGGCCTGCGTTGTCGCGGGCTACGGTCCAATCATAAATCGGCGTTCCTTTGACTGCATAGGTGCTCTCATCCAGCTCGCCGTATCCGCTGAACGTTCTTTTGATCGACATCGTACCATCACTCACGAGTTCCGGCAAGCCATTCAATGCGTTTCTCGTTACCGTGTATGTCCCGGCGCTGGTCAGCAGGCCATCGTTATCGTACCCGAAGCTCTGGGTTGCTCCGGCGTAGGTCATTGACGATAGCTTTAAATCGTTATTATAAGCATAGCTGATGCTCTGGCTGAGGGTGCCGGTTCGTGTGTCGGTTTTCACGAGCGAACCATCGTAGGTAAAGGCGTTGCTCTCTCTGCTTCTGGTCACGCTGGACAGGTTGCTTCCGCAGCCATAGGCATAGCTGATTGTGCCTTCAGGCGTGGTCGTGTTCGTGAGCAAACCATGCGTGTACGTGTTGCTGATCACCTTCCCTGACGGGAACGTAATCGTCTTGAGTTTTCGTTCTTTGTCATAGCTGTACTGATAGCTGCCCGATAGCGGCGTGGTCCAAATATTTCGCTGTTTGTTGCCCGTATAGCCGAAGGTGTTGGTCACGCTCATGGGATTGGTCAGCACGGTCATGCTGCCGTTCAAGTCGTAATCGTATTGGATAAGCGAGCCGTCCGGCCGTTGAAGACCTCGCAGCTTGCCCATGGCGTCATAGCTGTAATCGACCTTTTTATTGTCAGGGGTTATGACGTAATCGTAGTATCCGTTCGTGTCGTAGGCAACAGTAGTCGTCCTGCTGCCAGTGGTTGCGGTCACAAGTCTGCCACGGGTGTCGTAGCCGAAGGCTGCCGGGTAAAGACCGGGCACCGTGATCTGCTGCGTCAAGAGCGTTGCGGGATCGTAGGTCGTTGTCACGGTCCTCCCTCTCGGGGACGTGCCGGTAATTGAGCCAATCAGGGTGTTGTTGATCGTTGTCCACGCCCTGCTGTTTTTCACTATGGTATCCGTGATCCGGTCAGGCCTTGTGTCGGCATTGGTGTCCTGATAGGTCCGGGAGAAAGCCCCTGTCTGGATAAGACCTCCGGGCGACGTGACTGTTGATCCCGAGGGATGGCTGAACTTGTACAGCGGATCGAGGTCATAGCTGGTGGTTTGCTTCATGCCACATGAGGTTTCCGTGGTTTCACTCAATCTATCAGCTGACCGCGTTACTGTGGTCACCTCGCCGGAGTGGTCTGTTTTTACCGACGTATACGCTCCGGTTGAGTCTGTATGGTCTTTATAGGCGGTGACATTGCCCTCGCCGGTCGTTACACCGGCAAAGACATACCCTGCCCGGTCCACGGTCCGCGAGTAGTTCCAGGTCCCGCCCTCAGGGTCGGATATCATTAAAATCCTTCCATTCCCATCGTACTCATGCACAAAGAGTTTCCGGCCAGGATCATACTCTTCGGTCATGAGACCGTCCGGGGTGTAGTCGAAGGAATAGGACGATCCGTCGGGATAAGCGACTTCTTTCAGATGGTTGTTCCCGTCTATCGTGAGGAGCGTGACGATTCCGTCAGGCGAGGTGACGGAAAGGGCCTTCCCCTGGGAATCGCGCTCAATTGTTGTCGTATTATCGAAGCGATCGGTCATAGAAACCGGTTGACCTGCCTGATTATAACCAAAAGTCATCAGGGTCTTGCCGCTCGATAGATCGATGGTCGATTTATGCATACCCGTGCTGCTCATGATATGTGCGGTCCCGCTCTCTTCCACGAACGGAATATCTCCGGCTGCACCGTATGTCTTCAGGATGCCCGGAGGCGAGATTTTCCGCAGGCGGACGTTGAGGGTATCCGAAACATAGATATTGCCTGCCGGATCCACTGACACTCCTCCGTAGGGATATCGGAAAGAGGCTTTCGCCGCAGCTCCTCCGTCGCCGCCGTACACCGGCTGTCCGTTGCCCGCGATCGTGGTGATGATGCCGCTTGAATCTACTTTTCGTATCCGGTTATTGTAAACGTCTGCAATATACAGGTTTCCTGCATTGTCGAGGGCGGCTTTCTTAGGATGATATAAACTTGCCTGAACGGCAGGCCCCCCGTCACCGCTGTACCCCGGCTGTCCATTGCCGGCTACAGTCCTAATGATGCCGCTGGCGTCTACTTTCCTTATGAAACCGCGGGCATCCGTAATGTAGATATTGCCCTTGTTATCGACGGTTACCCCTGCTGGCGACACGGAGGCCATTATTGCCGGACCGCCGTTTTCGAATCCGGTGTTGAAAGATTCTCCGTAACCGGGTCCGGCGATGGTGGTGATGATACCGTTAACATCGACTTTACGCACTCGAAAATTATAGAAATCTGCTATGAAAATATTTCCCGCATTGTCCACTGCCACATCGTAGGGACCCTTGATTGATGCCTGAACTGCCGGGCCGCCGTCGCCGGAATAGCCGTATTGCCCGTTCCCTGCCACGGTGGTTATGATGCCGTTCGGGTCTACCTTGCGTATGCGGCTATTGCTATGATCCGCTATGTAGAGATTCCCCGTGCTGTCTACGGCCACACTTTGGGGATGGTACAGACTTGCCTGAACAGCGGGACCCCCGTCTCCACTGTATCCCCATTGCCCATTGCCCGCGACTGTCGTGATAATTCCGTTCGTATCGATCTTTCTTACTCTGGCGTTCATCTGATCCGCCAAGTACACATTCCCCGCGCTGTCCGCTGCGGTCGCGTAAGGATAAGAAAGGCTTGCCTCCACGGCAGGGCCTCCATCGCCGCCGTAACCCCATTGCCCGTTGCCTGCTACCGTTTCGATTATAATCGCATTATTTTCGTTTGTCGTTCCATCGCCCTTCATGAGCGTTTCCGGCGCCAGAGGGCTGAGGGAATGATGGCCCGAGAGAGTCCAGCCGTCGGCAAGTTGAGAAGACCCTCCATGCTGAAGCGTCACTGTGGTGTGTTTCCATAAAATTAGCTCTTCCCTGCTCCGAATGCCTGTTGCGCTACTGCCGACCCCTTCCCATGCTTGGGCAAAAGCACTACTTGCGGAATAGTAAACCGGTCTATAGCCAAACCCAATGCTTATTTTGGCAGTACTCGAACCCATGACGCGTTTTCCAAGATGATCCAGCCCATCCCAGTTGAACACCGCTTTTTGGTACGGGGAAGGCGGCAGCGTTGCCACGAACACTCGGCCCGCGACCTCCATGCGCACGATGATCCTGGTCAAACTTGCCGGCACCGAGGCCCCGCTCGCCGGTATCGTGACCACAGTTTTGTACCCCGGGACACGGTTGCTCGCGTAATGCAGGGTCATGTCCAAGCCGGCAAGGGGAATGTCTTCGTGAAATATTCGACTCTTACGCTCGCAATATGAGTTTGTGCAATCGATGTCATCATTGTCCTGCTGTTGGTCAGGGACAGGATTTCCTTCCGGATTCGGATCAATAGCATCCATCGGCGGACCATAAGGCCAGTTGCAATCCCAGGGGCTGAAGTGACTTACCTGCACCCGCCAGTACGTGGAATTGGGCTTGAACTTCACGGGATCGGTCAACCCCACCACATTCGTCTCATGCGGTTGCCCGTCTCCTGCCGTATCCAAAGCATCGACGACGCCGTCTCCATTGGTATCCAGTAGCCTCACCACAACGCCGTTGTCCGAGGCCATCCATACGCCTTTGCCCCGATTGTAATACCCGACAGGCACGACCTCTCCGACGTTGAACCCGAGGAAGTTGTCCACATACATGGTCACAGGTTTTTCAAAGGTGACGTTCTTCGCGCCGTCTACGGCAAGCTCGGAACAATAGGTATATGCGCTCGTGGCCGGTAGTTTAGTCGGCATGCTCTCGGGCGTCTCAAACTCCGTCGCACGGGTCGTGATAGTCGTCATGACGGTCTGATTGCCGCTTGCATCTGTTACCGTGGCCCTATTGTCGCCCGTGAAAACCATGGTGAGGGAGCGGGGACCGCGGTCATCCGTGACAACTGAGCTGGTGTGAACCAGGACCGTTGCGGGGTTCCCGTCAAAGGTGAGGGTGGTGGCCTTCGTGTCTTCAGCAAGCATGGTGGTTGTTTCGGTATTGATGATGTCGTTCCAGGGGGTGTTGACCTGTCTGTGGCTCGTGATCAGGCTGGTCTTTTCAAAAACCATGGTCAGTGCGCCGCCGCCGTCCACGGGAATCGAGTAGCGGCCCCCGGCGTCCGTTTGAGCGGTCCCATATTCAGGGAGTCCGAGGAACGAGACCTTGACACCGGACACCGGATTCTGGTTCCTGTCTTGAACAAGGCCGGTCACGATAGCAAAGCGCTTCGCGGTATAGGCCGGTATGGTGGCGTCAAGGGGGATAAGCTCTTCATATTGCTTGCCAAAAGAACCTTCTGCAAGTGGTTCGACAGTCGTGTTGCCGGGCTGAGACACGGTCAGGGTAAGGGGCTGAGTTTCGCCGCCGCCGGGACCGGGGCTGATGACGTTTACCGGATATGAGCCGGATGTTGCCAGAAACGAGGCAGGAATGGTGGTTTCTATACGGGTTTTATTCACAAACTGTGTTGAATAGGGTTGTCCGTTAACGTACACCTTGGAGCTCCTGACAAAGTTGTCGCCTGTCAGGACCAGCGCGGTATCCGCGCTGTTTGCCTTCATCGTTGACGGATCAATGGACGAAAGGGAAGGTACGGGATTTTGGACAGTGAACCACAGGGTATTCGACAACCCGCCGCCGGGCTGGGGATTTGCCGCGTTGATGTCGAGATTGCCCCCGTTCTCCAGGTCCGTTGCAGTAAGAGTCGTTTGAAGCTGTGTCGGACTGACCAGCGTGAATATCCGTTGGACATTGTTCACGTAAAGCGCGGTGTCACTGAATAAATTCGTGCCGTTTATGGTCAAGATCAGACCGCTCGCGCCTGCTGTTACCTGAGACGGCTGAATCGTGGTGAGAACCGGCAGGGGATTTTCTATGGCGAGCGCAAGTACGTTCGATGCGCCACCTTCCGGCGCGGGATTGACGGCCTTGATTTCTATCCGGCCCGGCGTCGTAAGATAGGTGTATGGGACCTCTACGGTCACACTGTTGCACGTGGCGGATGTCGTTTCGGTCTTGTTGGCATTCAGGTAAAGCTCTGTAGTTTCCAGCAAGCCCTTACCTGCCACCGTCAAGCTGAATGAGGGACCTCCCCGCAATGCTTTGTTCGGTGAAAGAGATACCAGCTCGGGTACGGGATTGGGCAGGTCTTGGACGGTCAACCCGTTCCTGCCCGCGAGAAATGCCTGGTTGAGAGAAGAAGAGAGTACGATATCCTTCTGTTTGTTCGAAAGGTCAAAAGATGCCTGTATGGCCCCGGTTGCCCCGTCCATGACCTGGAGCCAGGCTTTGTCTTCGCCTCCTATTACCGAAAGCGTATTCAGGCACTCGTTGTACGCAAGGGCTCTCGGGTGCTTTTGCACGGAAAAGGTCCCTGTCACAAGACGCGTTGTCAGATCGATCATCGTGATCGCATCGCTCTTTTCATTCGCAACCGCTGCCTGGTGAGTTGAGGCGTTGATTGCGATCTGGATAGGGCCTTTGTCTGCCTGAAGGGTCTTGATGATGGAAAGCGTGTTCAGGTCGAGGATAGTGATGTTGTCATTCCTATTATGTCTGTGGCCGCGCTCACGCCTGTCATGGTCGTCATGGTCGTCATCGCCTTCTTCGCTCTCGTGGGCAACCACGGCGATGCGAAGCCCGGGGTCCACGGCAACTGAAACGGGTTTCCTCAACACATCGATCCTGGCGATGGTAGCGTAGGTTACCAGATCGATTACGGAAACAATGCCATGCTTATGGGTGATAACCGCTTGTCCGGCAATGGCGTCGATGGCTATGGACGTGGGGTCGTCGGTGATTTGTATGTTTTTCAACGTGTCGTAGGTATCTGTTGATACGATATAAAGTTTTCTTTCACCGACCGCCGCTACTATCCGCCTTTGCTCGTCCACGGCAATGGCCGATATGTCCTTGTTGTGAAGAATGGTATTCGTAACCATTCTGGTTTTAATATCTACGACATCAACCACTTCTTGTCCGTCATTGATGCAAAAAACGCTGGTTGCCGAAGACCCCGTCGCCAGCGCACTGTAGCCGGTCTTCGTGCTCGAATAACTGGTGTGGACGCTGATAAAGATGAAAACGGCTGTAATGACTGACATGATTACATATACTGATTTTTTCATTTGTCCCCCGAATAGCTGAAATTTGCCTATTGGTAAAACCCATTAATTCTCAAATAGGGTCTTGCATTGCAAAAAACAAGGCACTACTAAAATATTTGTGCTGTAGAGTTTATAGAATGTCAAAGGGATTTGCAACGTAAAATTCTAATTTTACCGGGGTATTTTCGGGTGATTACAAAATGTTGTGTTTTATTGCAGAAGCGGTGACAGTTTTTTAGATGAGGATTTTTTAGAAATTTCGCCCTATGGTTGAGATTTCTTGTCTTGCCACGGTCGAGACCGGGAGGTGGAACACTTGGGGGGGGGGACACTTAGGGACATACTATATCGCTCCTGTCAAGAGCCATTTGTATCCGCCCTTTAATCCGCTTCTTCCGTGTCCAAGGTTTTGCTAACGTCTTTCATCTCTATCGTATAAACCTTTACATCCACCCGTTCTTTTGCTACTATGACCGCCTTATCCTACCAGAAAAAGGACACTCATGACAACAGAACATATCAAGACGATCGCTGCTGAACTGAAAGTCGGCATGCGGCAGGTGCAGGCCTGTGTTGAGTTGCTTGACGAGGGCGCTACCGTGCCTTTTATCTCCCGGTACCGGAAAGAAGCCACGGGTTCGCTTGATGACCTGGCGGTAACAGCGGTCCGCGACCGGCTTGCTCAGCTCCGGGAACTGGATAAACGGCGCGAAGCGATCCTGAAATCTCTTGAAGAAACCGGCAAACTGACCGAAGAACTCAAAGCAAAGGTACTGGCGGCGGAAACGATGACTGCGTTGGAAGACATCTATCTGCCTTATCGTCCCAAGCGCCGCACACGCGCGACCATTGCCCGGGAAAAAGGGCTTGAGCCGCTTGCCCAGCGCCTGTTCTCGCAGGATGCAGGAATGGATCCGCTGACAGAAGCGGCCGCGTTCGTGGACAAGGAAAAAGGCGTCGAGACCGCGGAAGACGCTCTTGCAGGCGGCCGGGACATCATTGCCGAGTGGGTGACCGAGGACCAGAACGCCCGCGTCAAGATGCGCCAACTCTATACGTCAAAAGGGACTCTGAAGACCAAGGTCCTGAGCAATAAGGAAGAAGAAGGGATCAAGTACAAGGATTACTTTGACTGGCAGGAGCCGCTTGCAGCAGCCCCGTCGCACCGGATCCTGGCCATGCGTCGGGGTGAAAAAGAGGGCTTCCTGATCCTGCGCGCTGCGCCGCCCGAGGAGGATGCGATCGCCCTGCTGGAATCGCTCTTTCTCAAAGGCGACAGCCCTGCTTCCCAGCAGGTGAAGCTTGCGCTCCATGACAGCTACAAGAGACTTCTTTCTCTGTCCATGGAGACCGAGATGCGCGTGGCGACCAAGGAACGTGCCGATGCCGAGGCGATCCGGGTGTTTGCCGAGAACCTGCGCCAGCTCCTGCTCTCGCCGCCTTTGGGCCAGAAGAACGTGCTGGCCATTGACCCCGGCTTCCGCACCGGCTGCAAGGTTGTCTGCGTAGACCGCCAGGGAAAACTGCTGCATCACGATGTTATTTACCCGCATTTTTCAGAGAAGAACGTTTCCGAAGCAGGGACGACGATCATAGCGCTCTGCAAAAAGTACCAGATCGAGGCAATTGCCATCGGCAACGGAACCGCAGGCCGTGAGACCGAGACCTTTGTACGGCAGCTTGGCCTGCCGTCAGCGATCCAGATCGTGATGGTGAACGAGAGCGGGGCATCCATCTATTCCGCGTCAGACGTTGCCCGCGAGGAGTTCCCGGACCAGGACGTGACCGTGCGCGGTTCTGTTTCGATCGGCCGGCGGCTTATGGACCCGCTTGCCGAACTCGTCAAGATCGACCCCAAGTCCATCGGCGTGGGCCAGTACCAGCACGATGTGGACCAGCTTGCGCTTAAACGGAGCCTGGACGATGTGGTCATGATCTGCGTGAACAATGTCGGCGTCGAGGTCAACACCGCGAGCAAGCAGCTGTTGACCTATGTTTCCGGGCTTGGCCCCCAGCTTGCCGGCAGCATTGTGGAATATCGGAACCAGCACGGCCCTTTCTTGTCACGCGACAAGTTGAAAGAGGTTCCCAAGCTCGGGCCCAAGACCTTTGAGCAGGCAGCGGGGTTCCTGCGCATACGCGACGGCCGCAATCCGCTCGACGCCAGCGCGGTCCACCCCGAGACCTATCACCTGGTCGATACCATGGCCAAAGACCTGAATTGCTCGGTCCCGGACCTGATGAAGAACGAGGAACTTCGCAAAAAGATCGATCTTACGAAATATGTGACCGCGACGGTCGGTCTGCCCACGCTCAAGGATATCATGGCCGAGCTTGCCAAGCCGGGCAGGGACCCTCGTGAGCAGTTTGAGTCCTTCAACTTTGCCGAGGGAGTGGAGAAGATCGAGGACGTGGTCCCGGGAATGAAGCTGCCCGGGGTCGTGACGAACATTACCGCTTTTGGCGCCTTCATAGACATCGGCGTGCATCAGGACGGGCTGGCCCATCTGAGCCAGCTTGCTGACCGCTTCATTAAGGATGCGAACGAGGCGGTGAAGGTGAATCAGCAGGTGATGACAACCGTGCTCGAAGTGGACGTGAAGCGGAAGCGGATATCGCTCTCGCTCAAGAAGGAGCCCCAAAGCGCGCAACGGCCGAAGCAGGTGCGGTCGGAGCCGCAGCCGAAACCTCAATCGAAACCGCGGAATGATGTGAATGCTTTGAAGGCTGCGTTTATGAAGAACAGGACATAAATAGTAGCAAGGAAAAATCGTCTGGACGCGGATAAGATCTGATAAACTCGTAAAAAGTCGAGAACCACTCAATTTGTCTGAGCGAAGCGGAGACTCTCGCTTTCTCAATACGATGAGTGCCCCATCACTTCATTCAGGGAGGCACTTACAGACTTCTTACGAGACCATCAATAATGCTGGGATGGAGAGGGCCGCTCGGTATTGGCAGAATAAAGAATGCTTTAGGTGTTGTGAATTCAGATTTGCAAATTACCGATAAACGTCTTTTCTGTGGCCGATTTTGTCGATAAAAACAGTTTCCCGTGCATCATCAATTACATAAACAACACGATAGGGAACAACGTAAAGTTTCCAAAACCCTTCATATTTGCCTTTTAGCGGTTCGCCGAACTTCCTGGGCGCCGATGATAGTTTCTTTTCAATGGCCGCAAGAATGCGTCTTCCTTGCGATCTGTCGATGCCTTTTAAATCTTTCTCGGCAGACTCCTTGATAACGACTTTATAAGCCAAGGCGCTTTTTCATCTCTTTCATGCTGATGTACTTATCCGAGGGGTCATTGTGCCGTTTCAATGCTTCCTCAAAATCAGTGATATCATCGAGATACATTTCAAGAGCTTGCCGGGCATAGAAGCTCTTCGGACGTTTATTCTCTTTTGCGATTCGGCTCAGTTTTTTGTCGAGTTTTTCACCAAGTCTTACTCCAAGCATGGTAAAATCCTTTCCGGCTCCTGGTCGCGATCGCCAGACAGCTCATTTGTTAAACAATGTTAAACAAATGAGTTAACCTTGTCAAGAAAAAACCGGCAGGACGAAAAGGGCAGAATCATACCGTTCATCCTCTCTATTGGAGAATTGCACGGCTTAAAGCGGACCTGAAGCATGTTCTCAAATCAGCGCCCTTCTGCGAAAACCCGCGTTCCAATCCCGTCTGAACATGACCTCATGCTTCTGTTGAACTTCGCAGCGCCTGCGGCGGCTCACACTTGATGACGACCTCGCATCCTGTCCTGGGATGGCGAAAACTCAACTCAGCGGCATGAAGATGGTAGCCCGGGTCGCCGGGCAGCGTGTGCGTATCCGGCGCGGGCAGACCGCCTGCGACATACAGCGGATCGCCGACTAACGGATGTCCTGCCGCCGCCAGATGGATCCGAATCTGGTGGGGACGTCCCGTGGCGATGCGAACATCGCACAGGAAGGAAGTGGTCCTGCGTTCGAGAACGAGCACCTGCGACAGGGACGGTTTGCCAATCGGAGACGCCGCATGAATCGTTCCGAGCAAAGCATGCGGTATGGGGCCGATTGGTGTGGTGATGGTCATCTCATTCAGTTCAGGGTCCCCGCTTGCGAGCGCGCGATAGCGTTTGCCGATATTTTTCATCGACCACTGCCGCATCAGGTCGGTCTTGGCATGATGGTTCCTGGCGCACAACACCAGTCCCGATGTCCATCGTCCTAAACGATGGAGCGGCGAGGCGTCAGGCGCATGGGCGCGTACGAGATACAAAAGCGTTGATGTAAGGAAATTTGCGCCGGGAAGCGTCGGCAGTCCTGCCGGTTTGTCGACTGCGAGCACGTCGTCATCTTCGTAAATAATGGTAAATGACCGGGGAGCATCGGGTTCGATCCAGGGTGGCCGCTGCCAGACAAGCTCCTGTCCGTTCCTTAAGAGGGTTTCGGGCCGCGCGGGTTGGGAATCGATGAGCACGAGACCTGATGCAATGCGTTCCGCCCATTCATTCGAGGTGGAATGAGCATAGCGTTCACTCAGATAAGCCAGCAGGGTCCTGGCGTCGGCATCACTGCCGAGCTGTTCGCGGTATTCACAGCCTTCGTTAAGTATTGTATTCATCAAGGGCAAGTCGGTTGGATATCTCTTCCTGAACTGAGGTCCAGGAGGACCGGCTGGACATCATGGACGTCTATTTCCACCAGTGTCGGCCCGGGCAGCGGTTTTAATCCGAGAGATCCCTCTAAAGGTTCAAGCGCCTCGATGGTAAATCCCTTACGCATGAGCATGAATGGCGTTGTGAGATAGTTCCAGGTGGCATAGCCCGCGGAGTAGATGAAATCCAAGTCGTCCCAGGAGAAGAACCGGCGCATACCGTGGAACGCCTCCCGTGGATTCGCTCTTTCTGCGATAACTTCTCCCTGGCTGTTGAGGATCTGGACCCTGTTGTTCGCGAGAAGTTCCGCAGTGAGGCCAGGCTGCGGGAAGTCGAAAAAGGTGAACCTCGGTTCGTAGGTGTATGCCCGCATGCGGACATGGTTCAGAGCAGGCCGCCTCTTTGCCGTGAACAGAAATCCGCGCGCCGAGATCTCCATATCGAGCGCTCCGATGCTGTTCCAGTAGGCCATTCCGCCATGCGCTTCTATGACCTCGTGCAATATCTTTATCGCGTTCGCTCCAACCATGGGGATCATCTCCTTGTCGTCAGCTTCTCTGTCGAGGAGCTTAACAATATGGTGTACAAAATTCAAACAGCATATACCGTACGGTTTAAGGGGGAGGTTAATTTACCTGCGAAGATATCATTGAGGTGTTTCGGGGAGCCTGCTTTTTCGCTCTTGCTGCAAAGGAATGTCGGCGATTTTGACGACTCTTCTCTCGAAAGAAATCGGAAATTCATGCCCTGTTTCGCCATAGAGCGCGGGTCTGCCGGAAAATACGGCATCAATGGTTACGGGTATCGTTTTCTGGCCTGACAAAAGCCTTCGCATGACCGATCGCAATACCGGCGCAAGGTCCGCATAGGCGATCATCGCAGGAACCTTGATCTCCGTGTCGCCTTTCGGGGCAAGCTCCAAAGGGATGTCCGTTCCGGTCAGAAACTTCCGCCCTTCCACAAAAAGCTCGTACGAACAGGTGGCGTTCTTCAAACCTGCTTCATTGGGATTATGCGCGGAAAACAAAAAATTCACGATCGCCCCGCTTGGGGAGGTTTCGATCAATTCAGCTCCCCGGTAGGTGAAGGTCGGCTGCTCCGGGCGGGTGGTTATCAGCCTGGTGAAGCTGCATCCTTGCAGAGCAAGGATGAGCGCGACGATAAGATAAGAGTATTTACGGTAAAAGGTGTGCATCATTTCAGAGTCCTTCGTATGGCGGCCGACGCTCCTTGAACGCTTATTCCGCTTCCAATCCGTACTTTTTAAGTTTCCGCCAGAGCGATACCCGGTCGATGCCGAGGATCTGGGCGGCGATGGTCTTGTTCCCGCCGACCTCGTTCAGCACCCATTTGATGTAACCCTCTTCC
>JAYTJE010000132.1:0-8244 GCA_043731355.1 Nitrospirota bacterium | reverse complement strand
AATACTGAGCTCATTAGTTAAAAACAAGAAATTAATCCCTTCGTGCTCATCGTGTCCTTCGTGGTTTCAAGGTTTTGGCTCCGGCTTGTCCGGGTTAGGATTTGCTGAATGATCTCCTTTACTGAAATCAAGGAAGCTCTGGCGCACTACCGGTGGTTGAACGATACGGTGGACATCGCGCTCGTCTACTACCTCTTCTACCGGCTGCTGCTCCTGATCAAAGGCACCCGCGCCTTTCAGATGCTGGTCGGCATCGGACTGATCATGCTCGTGCTCGGCGCCTCGCAGTGGCTCAAGTTCTATACGCTCGACTGGCTCATCCGCAGTTTCTGGTCCCAGATCATCCTTGCCATCATTATCCTGTTCCAGCCCGAGATCAGGCGCACCCTCGCCCAGGTGGGACAGCGCAATCTTTTCCGGAAACTCTCGCCCGCGGAGGGCTCCAAATTCATAGAAGAAGCGGTCAAGGCCGCCGTTTCCATGGCGAACAAACGGATCGGATCGCTCATCGTGCTCGAACGCGACACCGACCTGACGACCATCGTGGAAATGGGGACGGAGCTGGACGCCAAAGTGACCAAAGAGCTGCTTATCAGCATCTTCCTGCCCTATTCGCCGATCCACGACGGGGCCGCCATCATCCGGAACGGGAGGCTCATCGCCGCGGGCTGTTTCCTGCCGCTTACGCTTGCTCCGAACATTTCAAAAGCGCTGGGCACGCGCCACCGCGCGGCCATCGGCCTCACGGAGGAGTCGGACGCTATCGTGGTCGTCGTCTCGGAGGAAACCGGCGAGATCTCGGTCGTGTCCGGCGGAACGATCGAGCACAACGCCGACGCCCAGGCGCTCAGAAAGACCTTGTCGGACATTTTTGTAAAACCGAAGGCCAGGAAATAATACTATGGACTACCGGAAGATCTTTTTTGAAAACTGGGGCATCAAGCTCATCTCCCTCGGACTGGCGCTCATCCTCTGGTTCAACATAACGTCAAAAGGGAAGCTGGAGCTCGCCCTCACGGTCCCGCTGGAATTAAAGAACATCCCCGCCGGCATGGCCGTGGTCGGCGACGTGCCTGGCTACCTCGAGGTGCGTTTGCAGGGCCAGGAACGCTTACTCCGGGATATCGCCGCGGACAAAGAGGTGTCAGGGTCCATTGACCTCTCGCTGGCCAAAGAAGGGGAGAACCGCGTCCGCGTCTCGCCGGACGATATCACCCGGCCCTCCGGCATCGCCGTGACCCGTCTGTCTCCCTATGAGATCACGGTCAGGCTCGAGCCCATCCTGCGCAAGTCCGTCAGGATCACCCCGGCGCTCCACGGGGTTCCCGCCCGGGGCTACCGCGTTGCCAGCGCCACGGCCAACCCCCCGCGCATCGTCATCGAAGGCCCGGCAGGCGTCGTAAAACCGCTGGCCACGCTCCAGACCATGCCCATCGATATCGATGGCGCCACAAAGACGATCACCGTGGAACCGAAACTCGACTATGCCGGCAAGCCGGTCAAGCTGCTGGACAAGGAGCTCAACGTCCGTATCGTCATAGAAAGGGTGCGGCCATGAAAAAACTTTTTGGGACCGACGGCGTCCGCGGGGTGGCGAACCAGGACCCCATGACCAGTGAAATGGCGATGCGCATCGGCCGCGCCGCCGCCCATGTGTTCCGCGATTCGTCGCGGCGCCACCGCATCGTCATCGGCAAGGACACGCGCCTGTCGGGCTATATGATCGAGAGCGCCCTCACCTCGGGGCTCTGCTCCATGGGCATCGACGTGCTGCTGGTCGGCCCGGTGCCCACGCCGGGGATCGCCTTCCTGACGCGAAGCCTGCGGGCGGACGCCGGCGTCGTGATCTCGGCCTCCCACAACCCCTACGAGGACAACGGCATCAAGTTCTTCGGCCGCGACGGGTTCAAACTTCCCGACGAGCTTGAGAAAAAAATGGAAGACCTGATCTTCTCCGGAGCGATCGACACCATCAGGCCCACGGCCTCGGAGATCGGCAAAGCGACCCGCATCGACGACGCAATCGGCCGCTACAATGAGTTCGTGAAATCATCAGTGCCGCGCGGCCTCGACCTTGCGGGGCTCCGCATTGTCGTGGATTCGGCCAACGGCGCCGCCTACCGGATCGGCCCGCGCATCCTGATCGAGCTCGGCGCCGGCGTCATCTCCCTCTACGACCAGCCGAACGGCATGAACATCAACCAGGGCTGCGGCTCGCTCCATCCTGAAGTGATCTCGCGGGCCGTCGTGGCGAACAAGGCACATATCGGCATTGCCTTCGACGGAGACGCCGACCGCCTGATCCTGTGCGATGAGAACGGCACGGTCGTCGACGGAGACCACGCGATGGCAATCTGCGCGCTTCAGCTGATGAAACACGGCAGGCTCAAACACAACACGCTGGTCGCCACGGTCATGAGCAATCTGGGGCTCGAGCTCGCCATGCGCGAAGCAGGCGGCAAATTAGTCCGGGCCTCCGTAGGAGACCGCTCGGTCATGGAAAAAATGATCGAGGGCGGTTACAACCTCGGCGGCGAACAATCGGGCCACATTATTTTCCTGGACCACAATACCACTGGTGACGGCCTCATCTCGGCGCTCCAGATCCTTGCGATCATGAAGCAGACGGACAAGTCCCTGTCTCAGCTTGCCTCGTGCATGAAAACCTTTCCCCAGACGCTGGTCAACGTGAAAGTGCGGGAACGGCGCGATCTCGAATCGATCCCGGAGCTCGCAGGACGCATGGCGGATATCTCAAAAAAACTCGAAGGCACCGGCCGTTTGCTCGTCCGGTATTCCGGCACCGAACCCAAGGTCCGCGTGATGATCGAGGGCGAGAACGAGGCGGAGATCAAACAGCTCGCCGAAGACCTGGCGGGGCTTATCAAAGAAAACCTGGGGTAGCCGCGACCGAACGGAGCGGCCGTTTATGCAAAAACCTCTCATCACCCTCACCCTTGCCTCTGTCGCCGGTCTTCTGCTCGGGAACTCTTTTCTGTATGCTCCCGCTGTCGTGAGCGCGCTCATCGTGTTCTCCCTGATGACCGCCGGCGCCTGCTCGTGGTTCGGCGTGTTGCCCCTCCGTCGCCTCCTGGTCCTTGCCGTCCCCTGCGCTCTGGGCATGGCCGCCTATATCTACTCCGCAGCCTGGATACCGTCCGATCACTATACGCGAATATTTCCGGATATCACGGGAAAACATGAAATAACCGGTACCATCGCGTCCGCGCTGGACCGGGACCCGGACAGGACCGGCTTCATCGTTGAACTGCACCGTATCGACGACACGCCGGTATCCGGCGCGATACGGATGACGGTTCGTACGGCAACAACCAGCCTCGGCTATGGCGACGTCATCCGCTTCTCAGGCCGTTTTTTTGAACCAGGGGGCTTCAGCAATCCCGCTGGCTTCGATTATGCGGCATACCTTCAGGCGCAGGGCATACGGCGGACCGT
Source organism: Nitrospirota bacterium (assembly GCA_043731355.1). Taxonomy (GTDB): domain Bacteria; phylum Nitrospirota; class UBA9217; order UBA9217; family UBA9217; genus GWC2-56-14. Next base: position 4,788 of record JAYTJE010000132.1, on the reverse strand, counting down.
GAGCCTGAAACAGGAACGCGAAATCGAGATCCTGCAGCGCGGATCAGGGCTGTTCAGACTGATCCAGGACTGGCGGGAGCGCATCCGTCAGGCATTTCTTGCCTCAACAACGGGGCAGGGCTCGGCGATCCTGCAGGCCATGACCCTTGGAGAAGAAGGCGGGCTCACGGACGAAATGCGCGACCGCTTTATGGCAGCCGGGGTCACGCACATCATTTCCATCTCCGGCTCTCACCTCGGCATGGTAGCCATCCTCTGTTTTGGGCTGATCAGGTCCGCGCTGCGGCTTTTACCGGAGCGGCAGTATCTCCGCCTGACCCTCACAACGGATCCGAAAAAGATCGCGGCCTGGCTCACCCTGCCGTTCCTGATCTTTTATACGCTCCTTGCCGGGGGACAGGTCGCAACCGTCCGTTCGCTCATCATGCTCCTTGCCGCGCTAACGGCCCTCCTGCTCGACCGCGAGCACGCGCTGCTCCATTCCCTTGCCCTCGCGGCCCTGCTCATTCTCGCCGCCAGCCCGCAGGCGGTTTTCGACATATCGTTTCAGCTTTCGTTTCTCTCTGTCCTGGCCATCGCCTCCGTGGTGCTGCTCTGGAACGAATTGCACGTGCCCGCCGAAAACCGCTTTCTGCGGTTCCGGAACAGCGCTTTCCTGCTCGTCCTCGTCTCCCTCAGCGCCACCCTTGCGACGGCTCCCCTGGTCGCGCACTACTTTAATCAGTTCTCGCTCATCGGCGTGGTTTCAAACATGATTATCGTTCCCTTCGCAGGCTTCGTGGTCGTGCCGCTCGGCCTGTTCTCGGGGCTTCTGTCGCTCCTGACGGGCACGCTGCCCCTCCCGGCGCTGAACCAGCTCGTTGCCGGCCGGTTCTGCGACACGGTCACATTCTTCTCACGCCTGCCCCTGGCCCAGTTCCACCCCCCTGCGCCGGGCCTGCTTGTCCTCCTGGCCTGCGCCCTGCTCTTTGGCTCCGGGTATGCGATCATCAGGTCGGTCCTGCTCTATCGTTATCAACCGCTTGCAAGCTCTTCCCGTGTGCCGCGAAACCAGATGATCATTGCAGCGGTCTCGGGACTGCTGCTTATCCTTTCCGTGACGATCTTTTTCGTGCCTCGCAGGACCGGGACCGTACAGTTTCCCGATGTAGGGCAAGGCGACTGCGCGCTCATCACGCTTGCTTCTGGTGAGAACATCCTCATCGACGGCGGCGGCGCCTATGACGACCGTTTTGACATCGGCAGGCGCATTGTGGCCCCCTACCTCTGGAACCAGGGCATCCACCGGATCGACCTGGTGATCCTGTCCCATCCGCACCCGGACCACATGAACGGCCTTAAATACCTTGTCAGAACTTTTGCAATAGGCGAGGTATGGACCTCGGGTCTGGACAGGGACCTGCCGGGGTATGCTGAACTGGAACGCCTGATCTCCGTCAGAGGGATACCTATCCGAGTTGTATCCGCAACAGACCCGCCTATGGTAATCAGTGATGCCGAGGTTCGGATCCTCCACCCCGCTCCAGGCTTTCGTTCCCGCGAACGCAAAGCCTATGCAGCGGAGAACAGTCGGTCGTTGGTGGTACGGATCGCGATGGAAGGGAAGGTATTCTTGTTCGCGGGAGATATCGGCAGGGATGCGGAGCAGGATATGCTGCTTCGTGAAGCAGACCTCCGGTGCGACCTCATCAAGGTCCCGCACCACGGAAGCAAAAGTTCGAGTTCCGAGCCCTTCCTCTTTCGGGCGCGGCCAGAAATCGGGATCGTTACGGTTGGCAGAAGAAACCGATACGGCCACCCTTCACCGGAAGTAGTGGAGCGCTACCAGACAGCGGGCACACGGCTCTTCAGGACGGACCAAGACGGGGCGCTTACGGTGACCGTGGACAAGGGCGATTTGTTCGTCAGATCGTGGAGGACCATGATGGTGCAATGGATTGAACTGACAGACCCTGCTTCGTGGAAACGTCAGGAGGTAAAGAACTGGCGCGCCCTGTGGCTCATGGCAACGGGTGCTTGATAGAGAAGTTGCATCAAGAGAAGGGGGAATATCATACGAATAGACACGACACGGATATAATAAGATCGAGAAAGCGCGGGGGTAGTTCAATTTCTTCTCGAAACAATGCCTGCTCGCCGGATTCCACGGCCAGGAGAACTTTGCTGTTTTCAGATTGTTCGATTGTTTTCAGGCGTTCAATGATTTTCTGTTTCATCAATGGTAATCACTGTCCCATCATAGCAACTTCGGCCACTACGCCCCTCGCCGTCTGTCTACAAGCTGATCTGGTGTGATCCCTTCACTGAGAATGTTAATTCCAAAACCTGACCTCGTAGGTTCCCATGTCAACAGTAATGACCCTAAGATTTCCTCGTCGCGTCTCCATGCAACAAAAGAGACTTGACCCTATTGGTTCCCGTCTCCATGCAACAAAAGAGACTTGACCCTATTGGTTTTATCAGCATCTTTGCTGCCCATACCGCGAGCCATCTTGGGGCTGGTTAACAACCATAAGACTTGTAAAAACTCCTGGACACGGCATGGAACCGAATATTTTCTGGTCCGCCATTAGGCGGAAAGGGTCATGGATAGAATGCTTCACCAATGACCTTAATCCCGATGGGTGACTGGTGCAGTGAAGACTGACGCCGAAACCAATGAAACTGCGGCAATGGTAAGGATGAAGATAACGACAAGGCTCGACGAGAAACGTACCGTTTCTCGTCACGAGATAGCTGTTTTCTCTTGACGGTGCCCTTTAAATGGGTGACCCTATGATGTCCCTTTCAGAAGACGGATAATTCTATTCGCAATATATTGCTGTCTTTTGAAAGAATGCTCCCAAAAACGTAACACGGTCCATTTAAGTCGTCGCAGTTCGCGATTGACTTTCCTACCTCTCGCCCTATTTCTTCTGATCTTGCCAGTCCAATATTCAACGTTTGATTTCGGTTTAATGTAGCAACGTGGGCAACCGTGCCAAAAGCAGCCATCGATAAAAACAGCGATCTTTGCGTCTCTAAATATGAAATCGGGACTGCCAACCAGCTTCTGATGTCTTCTCCAGCCATGAATATCGTTTGCCTTTAACAACCGAACCATCTTCAATTCAGTGCTCAGGTTGCCCTTCGACCGGATCTTCGACATCGTTGCCGATCTTTGCTTCTTCGACATGTTATCGGGCATTAATGCACCCCGCAGCTTTCTGTTTTATGCTTTGGAAAGATGCTCTATCTTGCCGATCACGACTTTCTTAATATCTGGAGAATCGAGTGCGTCGAGAACGGTAACACCGCCTATTTGATTAATATACTTCATCAGGTTTCTGAACTTCTCTCTGTCGAAAAACGGTTTGCTCAGCTTCTCAAGGTCTGCCAGCACAGACAAAACAGTGATTGTCAATGTACGGTTTCGAGAAAATGATCTTCCGAGAAGGTTTTCAGCGATGTCCAAATTCTTAAGCAAAATCTTCGTCAGCTCGAACGGGTCTTCACGGCTCTCATCATAGGATACATAGCCGTACCACCAGAGACGGGCGATGCCGTTTCTAATGAGAGCACGATCCCTGTTGGACATAAAGAAGTATCTTTCTCGGACGTTTTCCACAAGCCTATCATTTTCAGTGTAAGATTCTATGGGCCATCTTGAACGCATATATTTCCAGAATGTTGTATGGGACAAATGGGCCCAAAGACGCTCTTCAGTTGCCTGAGTAACGGTAAGATGTTTCAAAGCTGTATAGACAAGCTTTGTGTTTTCCAAGTCATAGTGCTCTGTCGGGCTTTTCGGTTGCACGAGCTCTACGTCCGAACCAATTCGTATATTGGACTGCAGATACCAACTGGCGTCCTTAAAGAATCCCTCCACCCAAGGTTCGGCAAGGTGGTAGCGCTCTTTATTCGCAGTTATATTCACTTTTAATTCACTCATCGCCTTTTCTTTCATATAGCAGATAATCATCGTCGTGCTCCTTTTCTTTACTCTTCGTTGAACGCGGATAATGTTTTAAATGATGGCAGCAACGGTTCGCCGATCAATTTCTGCGCTATCACAAGAGATGATTCCGTGAAGCTGTTGGCTGATTCTAAGTTAATTCCCAATTCTAGGAGTTTTGTTTTAAGCACTCTGTACCAGCGCTGATTTTCATAGCCTATGCTGTCATTGCCCGTAGCGCTCGGCTTAATTCTCTCAAGCAGATCTATCAGGGCAGGAAGAATTAACATTGACGAAATTGTTGCTTGAAGGTCCTGCGCCTGGCTTAGAAGCTTATACTGATCGTATATTTCCGGGGAAAGCACAATAACAACTTTTGGGCCATTTAAGTCGAGGTCAAATGAAACGGGATTGTCAGAATTGTTCTTTATCACTTGAAAGATAGATGGAATTCTTTTTAGAGGATCAATATCTTTATCGGCGTCAAAACTCCGGTCGCGATCGATTGCTAACACATCGCCTTTCTGCACTTTGAATGACATATCGCCGTAATCAGAATGAAAATTGCTATTCCTATAGCTGGGGATGTCCTCTGCTGCAAGAATAAATGAGCACACTTGGACGCGGCCGTCTAAGTAATCTGATGGTATTTCAAACGAATACTCTTCATCGAAAGTCTTATAAATCTTTCTAAATCTGGTAGTAGGACATTCTATGTGAATTGAGAAAGCAGCCTTTTTGCTTTTTATAAGACTGGCTCTTCTCCAAGTTGATGACACGATTTTGAGCCTTTTTAGATCGGCGGCAGCATACAAGTCAGGATCTTCAGGCGGAGATACTCTTCATCTCGAAGC
>JAYTJE010000131.1:0-33316 GCA_043731355.1 Nitrospirota bacterium | reverse complement strand
GAAGCGCAGATATTGAACTCGGGAATATCGATGGAGGTCTTCAGCTTTTTCAGACCCTGGTCGAGGAATTTATCCGCAATGGAATCCATGAGCCCTCCGGCGTCATACTCACCCGCAAGGACCGCCTGGGCCACATCATCGTGATGCCCCAGAAAGGCATGGTCCTTAAGCTCTGTCAGGCGAACTCCCGCTTCAGCCAGCATGGACCGGGGGAAGAGATAACTCGATGTTGACATCCGGTCCCCGAAGGCGAACCGCTTTCCCCGAACGTCCTCAAGCCGTTCGATACCGCTCCCGGCTTTTGCTATGATCGCCGCATGGGTATAGGGCGCCCCCTTGCGAAGCGCCTTCACCAGAAGCACGACGCCGGATTTATCATGCGCCTCGATATACGTCGTCGGCGTCAGAAAAGCCAGGTCCGTTGCGTTGTTCTCAAGGTCTTCGATCGTTTGCGTGAAATTAAGGCCCACGACCAGCTCGACCCTTCGGCCCATCACCTGCGACAGATATTCCGTAAGCGGCAGGAACCGCTGGTGCATCTTTGCCGGCGCTTCAAGCGGGATGACCCCGAACTTCAGCCCTTTATGGGAAGCGGTCCGGGGGCCGCTGGCGCTGACCATCACGGCCGCCAGCTCCTGGTTCAGCAGCGCCGCCTGTTCATTCAACATCTTCAGCGCGCCCGTCATTCCTTCCACCCGTTTCATGGTCTGGCGCGGCAGGTCCTGGATCCGCTCCATGGCTTCGCGGATCCCGTCGCTGGCCTGCCGCTGCTCATGGGCGCCGGCCGCGATCTGACCGGCAAGCGCGGTCACGTTCTCCGCCGCCTCGGCGATCTGCCTGCCGCCGCGGCCCTGTTCTTCCAGCGTACTGTTCACGCGGCGGGCGATGTCCCGCATGCCTTCCGAGGCTTTGAGAATGAGCTCGGAACCGCTGCTCTGCCCCTGGGTGGCCGCCGCGATCTGGCCCATCATCTGCTTGACGTGCGCCACCGCCTCGCTCACCTGTTTGATCCCGCGGGTCTGCTCCATCATGGCGCGTTCGATCATGGTGGCCATCTCGGCGGACCGGCTGGAGCTTCCCACTATCTTCTCCAGCGCCGAACCGGCGTCCTGTGACCGCTGTACGCCGCGGTCCACGGCAGCCAGACTTTCGGTCATGGCGGTGACCGCCTCCTTCGCCTCTTTCTGGACCGCCGTAATCAGCTTTGCTATATCCTGGGTGGAACCGGCGGTCCGGTCCGCAAGGGCCTTGATCTCTCCCGCCACAACAGCGAAGCCCTTGCCGTGCTCGCCCGCCTGCGCCGCCAGGATCGAGGCGTTCAGCGCCAGCAGGTTCGTCCGCTCCGTTACTTCAACGATGACGCCGAGAATTTTGCCGATCTCGCCGGAGCGCTTGTCGAGGCGGGTAATGAGGCTGGAGTAGTGTTCCACCGCCTCCTTGATGCTGTCCATGGCGCGCATGGTCTCATGAATGGACCGGCTGCCGCTGTCGCGCGCCTCGAAAGAAACCTGCTCCGACAGGCGCGCGGACTCCTGTGCAAGCCGCTCCACCTCGCGGATGGTCGCCTCGATCTGGATCGCCGAGGACGACGTTTCCTCCGCCGCGGATGACAGGGTCTCGGCATGGCCGGCAACCTCGCGAATGGAGCCGATCATTTCAAGCACCGAAGCGGTCACGCTTTCCACCGAGGAGGTCAGTTCTCCCGTGTGGCGCGCCGCCTCCAGGTTCGACGCATTCATCTCGAGGATGGCCGACGAGGTTTCTTCGGCTGACTTCGACAGGCTCCCGGCGTTCTCGGCGATCGACTGGATGGACGAGGACGTTTTTCCCACGGACGCGGAAACGCTCATGATGGCCTCGGCCTCGGCCTCGGAATTCTTCCGGATGACGCGCGAGTCTTCCGCGATCGACGGGCCCAGGTCATTGATGCGCCCCGCAATGGCGCTCATCTCGTCTATAAACTGCTCCAGCCGCTCGACCAGATAGTTTACACCGTTGGCCAGCATGCCAAGCTCGTCGTTCTTTCCGGCCTCGACGCGCTGGGTGAAGTCCTTCTTGTCGATCATGTTCGTCAACGCGTCACCCAGCGCCCGGACGCGGCCGGTCACGGTGCGAGAAAGGGAAAAATAGAGGATGGCCGCTAATATAAGGAAGATAAAGATATGTTCGATAAGTGTGCTTATGGCATAGGACCGGAGCCTGCTGTCGAGGTCCGCGGGGTACACCGAAAGGCGGACCTCGCCCAGCGGGGTCTGTTCGGACAGGATCGGCAGCGGCCCGATCATCAGGCGTTTCTCCTCCAGTGACGGCCGGCCGTCACGGACAAGCTCACGACCCGATCCGTCGGTGATCAACACCTCCTGCGCATCCGGCAGGTGCATGAAGTTCTTCGCCATCGCATTGAGGCCGCCGAAGTCATACGTCAGCAGATAGGGTGTTGCCAGCTCGGCGATGAGCCTGCAGGACTGTTCGCCCCGGATGCGCGATTCGTTCATCAGGGAGCGCTTCTCTATGACGTAGCGGTACGCGCCGATCAGCGCCATGGTCACGAACAACCCGGCGAAAATCATGAAGATCAGTTTCTGTCGTATGCCTATGCGCATAATTCCCCCGACCTGCTGAAAAGCCGAAACCAAATTTCCTTGCCCTTTTCCGTAAATTCTTCCTAAGGATGTCTAAAACTTAAACCGCGCAAGCTCGGCCTGGAGCGCATCAGCGCGGGCTTTGAGCGTCTGCACGGCCATGTCCATTTCGATGGATACATCGACATTGTCCTGCGTGATCTTCTGGATACGGTCCACGGCCTGGCTGATCTGCTGCGCCCCGAGGCTCTGCTCCGACGTGGAGCGCGCCACCGATGCGGCCTGCATGGTCACCGACTCGACCGCGTTCGCGATCTGCCGACTGCCCGTGGTCTGCTCCTGCGACGCCGTGGTCACCTGCCGGGTGACCTCGCGCATCTGCTCCGCCGCCTGGGCGATCCGTTCGCTGCCGCGCCGCTGCTCCTGCATGGCCGCGGCGATCTGCTCGATCTGGTTGGTAATGCCGATGGAGGCGTCCGTGATCTGCGCCAGACCGCGCGACTGCTCGGCCGTGGTCTTTTCAATGGCCCGCGCCATGCCCGAGGCCTGCCGCGAGCTTTCGGCAACCTGCTCGAGCACGTCGCTGGTCACGGCAACGAGGGCCGCGCCCGCATCGACTGCCTTGAGACCCCGCGCCATTGCCTGCACACTCTGCGCGGTCTCCTCCTGCACGGAGGCAATGAGGCTGACGATCTCCTGCGTGGACGCGGCCGTGCGCTCGGCCAGTTCCTTGATCTCTTCGGCGACCACGGCGAAGCCCTTGCCGTGCTCGCCGGCCTGCGCCGCGAGAATGGCTGCGTTCAACGCCAAAAGACCCGTCTGGTCCGTCACCTCGTCGATCACCTTCAGGATCTGGCCGATCTCCTGGGAACGCTTGCCCAGGCGATTGACCACATCGGCTGTTGCTTCGACCGCTTCCTTGATGCGGTCCATGCCCTTGCCCGCTTCCGCCGCCGCGGTCATGCCGCGCTCCGAGGCGTCGGCCGCGACCTTTTCCGCCAGCCGGGCCGACTCGACGGCGCGCTGCTCCACCTCTTTCACCGACACGCTCATCTCGGTGATGGACGACGACGTCTGCTCGGCCGAAGCCGAAAGCGCCTCGGTATTTTCCGACACCTGCCTGATGGAGGCCAGCATCTCGTTGATGGAAGACGCCGTTTCCTCCACGGCCTTTGCAAGGGTCCCCGCATTCCGCGCGACCTCCTCGGACGAAGAGGCCATCTCGGTGGCCGATGAAGAAGCGTTCGACGCGGACTGGGACATATCTCCGGCATGCTCCGCCACGCCGCGGATCGATGCGACCATCTCGTTCACGGTCATGGCCGTCTGCTCCGTGGCCTCCTGCTGGCCGCGCGCTCCCAGGGTCATTTTCTGGGCGGCGCTGGCCAGGAGCTTCAGCGCTTCACCGATGCTGGCGCCGGTCTGCATGATCCTGCCGAGGATCTCCCGGAGGTTCAGCGATATGGTATTGACGGCCGCGCCGAGCGTGGCGATCTCTGTTTTGCCTTCGATCGTGATTTCCTGAGACAGGTCTCCGGCAGCCATTCTGCCCGCGGTCTTCGACAGCGCGATGATCGGACCGGTGATCACCTTGCCGACCAGAAAATAGACGAGAAGCATGGCGGCAAGAAAACTGACCAGCCCCACACTGAGCGAGGACAGGAGCAGGCCCCGGATCTGGCGATTCACGGCCTCCGCCTTGAGCGCGATGCGGAACACGCCGACCTTCTTGCCGTCGGCCGACAGAAGGGGAATGACCTTTTCATAATGGCTGCCGCCTGCATCGCTGTACGCCTGGACCAGCTCGCCGCCCGCGGCAAGGGCCCGCTTGCTCGCGTCGTCAGCTTTCATCGTATTTTCAGCCCCAGCCATGCTGGCATAGAGCACCTTGCCGCTCATGTCCATGATCATGGCCTGCGACAGGTCCTTATCTTCCTGGACCAGCGCGACCAGCTTATCACTCATTCCCTCAAGCGCATTGAGCGGAATGCCGAACCCCAGGGCCTTGTTGATGTCTTTCCGGGCGCCCTCCGCCATTGCCGAGACCTTCTCCATCAACGCGTCCTTATACCGGCTCGTCGCCGTGGAAACATTGATGAGCGTCGTTAACGCCAGGATCAGCAAAATGATGGCTGCGGTAGCAACGACCGCCCGCGTCTTGAGATTCATGCCGGAGAAGAATTTCATTTAATCACCTTGGTCGCGTCAGAGATCAGGTCGACGGGCACCTTGATCCCGAGGGCGCCCGCCTCCTTCAGGTTGACAGCGAGCTCCACCATCCGGGGGACTTCCACCGGGATGCTTGCCGGCTTTTCCCCTTTCAGCAGCCGTGCCACCATTCTCCCCGCGGCAGCCCCCTGCTCGGACGGACTCGGGGCCAGGCTCAGGACCACCCCGTGCTCCGCCGTGCCGCCGATCTGGCTGATCGCCGGGATCTTCGCCTCCCGCGCCTGCTGCACGAGAGAATCTATGGCCTCGTTCGCCGCGGCGCTTACGGAGATGAACACGGCATCGGCCTTGCCGGTGAAGACAAGTTTCCTGGCCTCGTCAGGCCGCCTGACGGCCATCTTGATCGTCTTGAACCCGTACTGGGACTCCAGCTCGCCCAGTTCCTCCACCTGCCTGACCGAATCGGGCTCAAATTCATTGTAGACCACCGCGATCCTGGTAAAGGGCGTCATCTTTTTCAGGTACTTCAGCAGGCTGGTCAACGGGACCTTGGCGCTGATGCCCGTCATGTTCCTCGCCGATACGCCTGAAGCCGCGGGATCATACACGCCGGCATACACCAGGGGAATGCTCTTCGTCTCCCGGATCGTGGCCAGCGCCGCGGGCGCGCCGTAGGACACGAGCACGTTCACTTCCGCCACCACGAGCTTCCGGGCGGCGTTGGCCCAGGAAAGGGAGTCGGGAGACGGCATCTGAAGCAGCGTGTCAACCGAGCGAAAATCGAACCCCTCTTTCCCGAGCGCCGCGGAAAAGGCCTTGTGCACCTCCTGATAATAGCCCATGTTGCCGGACATGATAACACCCACGGTTTTGTCCGCGGCCCCGGCAGGCAAGGCGCAGAGCAGCAGCGCGGCCGTCAGTATCCATCTCATTGCTTTCATTCTTCCTCCCGCTACCATTTCAGGGACAGGGTCGCCATGGCCGTTTTCACCCATCCATCCTGCGTATCGTCTGTCCTGTCGTTGTAGTTCGTGTACTGGTACCGGAGCTCGCTTGTGAGATTACTGGCAAGCTGCATATCGATGCCCGCGGTATATGCATCCTCGATAATGAGGGTGTCCGCGAGAACGTCGTTCTGCGTGTTCGCCACCGATGCCGCATTCCTGAATTTGTCCTTCGACCGGCATCTGCTGGCTTCACCGGTAAGCTGCAGGCTGTCACTCAGCGCGTATACCGCCCCCACCGAGCCGACCTGGAAACCGTTGGAAATGAGCACCCCGTTCTCGGTCGCAAGCGAATTGTCCGGCATACGATAGGTCAGGGTTTCATTGTTCTTGTTCTCATACACCGAATAACTGGTGGTGACGGACGAGCGTTTCCCCACCAGGAACGTGAGGCTGCCGAGCGTCTGGTCGCGGTCCGTTTTCCTGCTGCCGCCTGCAAGCGGCGCGGACATATTGCTGCGCTCTTCGCGTATCCCGCCGTAGCTCACGAGCGCGGAAAGCCATTGGAACGGCCTCCACGTCGCCGAGGCCTTGAGGGTATCGATACTGTCCGCATCGCTTGCATAGGCTGGATTGTCCACTTGCGCGGCGCTATAGTCCGTGCGCAGGGAAAAATTGTTCGTTACCCGGTAGGTAAACCCGGCCTTGGTCGTGGTCTTGGTAGTGCTGTGGGCCACATCCCAGTAGTTCTGCTCGGACCCGGCCGGCGCCGGTGAGACCTGGAGCGGGGTTATGGCGTTGCCGAAATACTTCTCACGCTCGGTCGTGTCGACCGAATACTCGGCTTTGAAGGTCAGGCGCGGCGTCATCCGGTATTTGACCAGGCCGGTGAACAGGTCGCGCGTCGAGGACAGTGAATCGCGGACATTGTAGACTGTCGTGCCGATGACCGTCGGCACTGTCGTCGTGGCGGGATTGTCCGTGTTGAGATCGTACTGCCGGTATTTGAGAGTAAACACCAGATACTGGATCGGCGTATAGGTGATGTCCCCCGCCACGTTCTTGAAGTCAGCCTTGGCCCCGCTGTCATCGTTCTTTTTGTCGCCTTTGGAGTAGGTCCCGGCGGCCACGATCCTGCCGGAATAGGTCGTATGGATCTTGAGCGTGTCCGTCGAAGAAATCAGGTCCGGTGTGCTATTGTGCGGGTACGATATCGTGGTCGCGGGAATGGTATCGAAGAGCGTTTTATCCAGGTGCGCGGTAAACGTTTTTTCCGTGTGGCTCAGGTCCGCCTCAAGAGGGCCCAGATGGCTGTTGAGGCCCATCTTGACTTCCTGGGTGCTCCAGTCGATATCCCGGGACTGCGAAATCTTGTTGATGCTGCCCGGATCGAGCAGGAACCGCTGCTGGATCGTCCCGGTCCGGTCGTAAGTCTGCGCATCAACGTAGACATGAAAGGGAAAGTCAGGCGTCTTGAGCCGGAGAAAGGCGCGGCGCAGCTTGTTCTCGGTTGCGTAGTCTTCGCCGGGGTTCCTGTCCAGAAAGCTCGGCGAGAGCGTAAGCGGATCGTACTGCCCCAAACTAACGTGGTTCAGGTTGTGGTACAACCCTCGCGCATACAGATTGAATACCACCACGTCGCGGTAGGCGTAGTCCATCGACCCGAAATAGTCCTTCCGGTTCAGGGCGAAAGATTCAAACACGAACCGGTGCGGGAGCGGGTCCCATTCGACGTTCAGGCCGCCCGCAACGGAGGACTTGAGATAGTCGTACGTCGCGACGCGGGGATTGCCGCCTTGGGTAATGTTCCAGTAGCCCAGCACGGCATCTACCTCAAGCTTCTCCTGCTCCGACGCCGGTACCGCCGCGGCCGGGCCCCCGGTCTGCTGCGCGGCTGCCGGGGAGGCCCACAACATAAGGACCATCAGCATCACTATATTCTGTTTCATCGTGGAGCCTCCTTATCGCAGGAACCTGCCCTTGCCGCTTGGCGAAGGCAGGTCCGAGCCGTGGATCTGGGAATGACAGTCCGAGCACCGCGTGTAGTACGCCCGTTTTCTCTCGCTGGTGCTCATGCTGAAATCGCTGTTATGGGTCGGATGGCACTGCAGGCAAAGATAGGGGTCACGCAGCGTAAGCATGTTCTTATTCACGGACCCGTGCGGCGTATGGCAGGAGCGGCAGTCCTCGTTAAGGTCGGCATGTTCGTATACAAAAGGCCCTTCCTTCTCCGCATGGCACTGGGTGCAGGTGGCCTTCACCGTGTCTTTCCTCAGGCTCTTCTCCGAAGTGCTGCCGTGCGGATCGTGACAGTCCGTACAGAAGATCTTATTTTCCGGCACGGGATGGTGGTTCGGGAGAGCGAAGGCCGCCTTCACGTCCTGGTGGCACTTTTCGCACATCTCGGCAAGGTCCCGCTGCCGCACCTTCAGGTTGTGGCCGGCATGCACATTATGGCAGTCGGAACAGGACACGTCCGCCACGGAATGCGAACCCGCGTTCCAATTGTGCAGGTTAAACGTTGCATTGGCCGTATGGCATTTGAGGCAGATCAGCGACTTGGCCTGCGCCGGAAGGTTCTTGATGTCGATGAAGGTCTTGTAGCTGCAGGCCGTTACCTTGCCTGCCCGGGCCTCGGCCTGCACACGCTCCGGCGTGATCCCGTCAACAGCCAGACTGCCCGGCCCGTGGCAGCTTTCGCAGTTCACGATGGGCATGCCCGATTCACGCGAGAGCTGGGCGCCCATGGTCGAGAGGTCGAAGTCCGCGCGCTTCTTGTCGTGCACATGACAGGCCGCAAGGCAGGCGTCCGTGCCGATATAGTCGGCGTCGAGCCGTCCGGCGATCATCTTTTCGTACTCCTTGATCGGCAGAATGGGCTTTGCTTCCTTGAGGGCCGCGCATCCGGCGATGAAGAACACGCCGATGGTCCCGGCTGCCAGCCACTTCCTCCATTTCAGAAATTGTTCCATATATGCAAAACCTCCTTCGTTATTTGTGGGTTAAGGCCGTTCGCTGTCAACGCCGTATCCGTCGGGGTAAGCGCCCCGCCAGAGCGGTCCGCTCGGCAGGAGATAGGTCATCGCGCCGGCCTTATAAGATGTTTCGGCTGGAAGAGCGTCCAGCTTCGCGCCCACCGAGTTGTTGAGCGCTCCGTCGTCGATCCAGTCCATCGAGTCGTAAATGAGCCGCTTTGCGTATTTGCTGTTATGCACGTATGCGCCCGGCTCATGCTCCAGGAGCTGGAGATTGAACGCAGCGCCAAGATTGTTGCGGCCGTCCTCCTGGGACCCGCCCAAGGACCAGTTTTTCATGGCGCCCGGCACCGACTTTTTTATGATAACGTAGTCGGAAACAGTACTGGTAGGGCCGGTAAAGTTCGAGGCCAGCGTAATCTGCGTACCCGAGACAATGCTCGCTATCTTGTAGGCCGAACCATCGACGGTTGCCCGGAAGTAGCCGGAAGTCGTCACGCCATCGGATGGAAAAAAAGTGCCGCTGCCGGTGACACCATTAGTTCCGGTTACAACTGAAACTGTTCCTGTTCTTGTTCGCTGCTGGTACATGTAAGGATAGGACGGGTGGAAAGATATGCCTTTTTTGTCCAGCTGGTCGATCAGCGCGTACAGGGCGTCTTCATACTCGACCCGCTCTTGGTCCACGATCGCCGCAAGCGACGAGCTGGAGCCGGCATGGCATTGATAACAGGCCTCGCTTACAATGCTGGTGACCGCGCCGGCGCCGTCCTTGCCCACAACGCGAAACAGATGGTTCGCGATCGAGCCGGTACGGTGCATATGGCAGCCCGCGCAGGGCCCGACGCTTCCGGTATTCGGCGCAGCGGACGTCCCGATCTGATCGTGCTTGTAGGTGGCCGGATTTGCATAGGACCGGGGAAACTCATAGCCGGTCGCGCCATAGAGGGTGCCGGCTGCGGACAGGTAGTGGGAGTTAAGGAACGACAAATTGCTGAAGTTGGTTACTGACGGGTTTGAAAAGACCAGGTTCTTGACCGAAGCCCCGTTCTGCCTCGCGCTGTGACAAGGAATACAGACGTTCGAGCTTGATGCCTCGGGATAGGAGAAGGACGCCGTAGCCTCTGCACCTGCTGTTGAATAATTGTAGTTGGCGGTATAGGGACCGGGGTCCCTCAGGGTTCCCCTGTTGTCGAGATGGCAGCCGTTGCATACCAGCATCTCGGGCTTCCACCCGGTCGTTTCGGTTATCATGGTCACTGCGCCGCTCCGAATCAACTCGGCCTGCGTCATGTCGCCGGAGCGGAGCGCATCGGCATAGTTTGAATATCCGGTGGTCGTATGGCACCGCTCGCACATTCTCCTGGTCGATTGTGACCAGTTGTAGTGCGCCCATGCGCCCGCGACAGATTTATCGGCATGTTTCGACTGGGCCCAGTCCCTGTTGATATCGGCCGTCCCATGCGGGTTGTGGCAGTCGATACAGACCTCTTCCCTTGAATAATCCATGGCATAACCCGTGATATTGTTTACATTTGCACCGCCGCTAAAGTTGCCTGACGTGGCAAAGTGTGTGTCCGTGATGATGTACTGACTGCCGGTCGGTATCGTACCACTCGCTGCGGAATGCATCGCCGTCAGGGTCGGGGAACTTACCGGATCGTTTGGATCCAGCAGTTCGTGGCACCGGGAGCAGGTCAGAAACTGCGCCGATACCTGGAGCGAACTCGTGGCTCCGCCGATTACGGCCGCATTCATGGTCGTAAAACCGACAGGACCGGAGCCGTTATGATTGGCGCCGCCGCCATGGCAGTCCTCGCAGCCTACGACCGGGCGATCGACATTGCCGGTATAGCCTGCGACAAGACGGGCACTGTCGACGAGCCGGTCATGGCAGGCCTTGCAAGCGGTGTCCGCCATGGCGCCGGAGGTCGGAGAGCCGACGCTGCTCAGGCCGTTCTCGGCATTGGCATGTCTGCTTTTCATCCAGTCAGCGGTCACCACTGTGTGGCACCGGATGCAGTTGTCCATTCCAATGGGCGTCCCCGTCACGAACGAGACGACCCCTGTTGCCGCCGGCTGCGCTTCCTTTGCGGAACCACCACATCCGGCTGTCAGGGCGGCCGCGAACAACGCGGCCAGAAGCAGTAAAGCCATTCCTCGCTTTTGCATACGTATTACCTCCTTCACCAATTTGCGCATGTATTTTTTTATCGGGGCAGGAAAGCGGCGTCGCGCCGCGGCCCTGCGTCCGCTCTTAGCCGCCTGCTACCTTGTCGAGATCGAGCAGGATGAACAGCCGGTCATCCTTGCGTACGATCCCGCGGAGAAACTCGACGCCATGCTCGACCGTTTCGGGCACTGCCCGCACCAGGTCGGGCGAAAGCTTCACCACGCCCTTTACCCGGTCCACAATGAACCCCACCTTTTCATCGTCCACCGTGACCACGACCACCCGGGACTTTTCGTTCATGGCGGCCGCGCCGAGGCCAAGGCGCTTGCCAAGGTCGATGATGGTCAGCATGGTGCCGCGGAGCGAGCTCACGCCGAGGATATGTTCCGGCGCGTTCGGCACCGGCGTCAGGCTCCACATCTTGAGCACTTCGTTCACCTGCTCCACGGCGACCACATACTCTTCCCCGCTCAGCAGAAAAGCGAGCATCTCGGTTTCTGCCGCGGGAGCCGGTGACGATGCTGCTTCAGCGGCAACAGCTTCCGGGGACGGCCCATCCTTGCGCAGATCGTCAGCAACCTCCGGCGCAGGTGCGGCAGTCGCTGCCGCCGCAGCCTTCAGCGTAACCTGCACCACAGGTTCAACCGGCGCCGCAGAGAACGGAACGACTGCTTCCGCTTTGGCGGGTTCCGGCGCTGCAAATACAGGCTGCTGCCCGGCAAAAGCGGACAGTTCTTTCTTCTTCTTTTCCGCCTGTGCCCGTTCCGTTGCCTTTTTTCGCGCTGCCAGAATGTCCATGGTTTACCTTTAATGCAAGATTCAAATCAACCTGGTACGTAAACCGACCACCCCCAGCCCCTCCTTATCAAGGAGGGGAGCCATCAAGCCCCCCTCCTGTTTCAGGAGGGGATAGGGGTGGTAAGGTGTCATCTTGAAAGCAACAGAGCATTATCAGAAGTCCATCCGTTGTTTTCGTAATTGTATTCTACCCTAAATCCTTCACCACATCTTCGATAATTTCCGCCCCGATCGCTGCTACGCCCCGGCCGAAGCCCTCGAACAGGGCGTTCCCGGCGAGGATGTTGATGCGGCGCGGAACGCCGCCTGAATGCTCGTACAGGACCGCGATGGCTTCCTCGTCAAACAGCGGTTCGGTCCTGCCTGCAACGCGCAGCCGGTGCCGCACAAACTCACGGGTCTCGTCAAGATCAAGCGGCCCCAGGTGATACTGCATACCGATCCGCTGGCGAAGCGCCCGGTAGGGCTTTTTGTTCAGCCGGTCCCGAAGCTCGGTCTGACCGATCAGGACCAGCGCCATGAGGTTCCGGTCGTCGAGCTGAAAGTTCGTGAGCAGGCGCAGCTCTTCGAAGGTGTCCTTGCCCGGAATAAGCTGCGCCTCGTCAATGATCACGACGGTGCGCCGGCCAGCTTCAAAAAGCTCAAAGAGCTTCGCATTGATCGCCTCGAGCACCTCATGGCGATGCCGGCTTGCGTCCTCGAGGCCGAGCCGCAGCGTGATGGTCCGCAAGAGCTGCGACGGAGAAAGCAGCGGATTGATGATCAGCACCGGATAATATCCGCTGTCCAGGGAATCGATGAGCGCGCGGGACAAGGTAGTTTTGCCCGACCCGATATCGCCAGTCAAAAGCACGATGTCCTGCTCTTCCACCGCAAGCTGCAGCCGCGCCAGCGCCTCGGCATGCTTCCGTCCCGGGAACAGGAACCGCGGGTCCGGCGTCTTGCTGAACGGCTTTTCCTTCAGTCCGTAAAATTCTTCGTACATAGCGATGTAGCTGGAGACAGTAAACAGTAGACAGCAGACAGGAGAAAACCACCGCCGCACTCCTTAGTTTCTGTTTACCGTTTACTGCCCCCTGTCCCCTGTCTACTGCCTACTGACTACTGTTTTTCTGAACGCTCCTTCAATGAGCGACTCCACGTCGAGCACCAGCACCACGCCCCGCTTGTCCCCGAGCTCGGTGGCGCCGGCAATGCCGGGGAGCTCCGCCAGCCGCTTCCCCAGCGGCTTGATCACGATCTCCTGCTGGTCCTTGAGCCCTTCCACCACGATCCCGAGACGGCGCTCCGCAAGGCCGACAAGAATAACATAGAACGATCCGAACCGCTGCTCCCCCGCCAGATTGAAGGCCCGCGTCAGTCTGATCAGCGGCACCGTGTCCTCCCGGATGGCGATGACCTCGCGCGTTTCCACGGTGCCCACCTGGTCCGGTGTCGCCTGCAGGATCTCAAGCACGGCATTGAGCGGAATGGCGAAGACCTGGCCCGCCGCCTCAACGATCAGCGCCTTGATGATGGCGAGCGTGATCGGGATGGTCAGGGTGAACTTCGTTCCCATGCCGATTTCGGTCTCGATGTCGATCATGCCGGAAAGCCGCGAGACGTTCTTTTTTACGACATCCATGCCCACGCCGCGGCCGGAGATTTCGGTCACCGTCTCGCGGGTGGTGAAACCCGGCAGAAAGATCAGGTCGAGAATGTCCTTGCGGTCGATGACCGGATCAAGCCCGTGATCGCTTTCCAGAATACCCTTTTCCACGGCCTTGGCCAGGATCACCTCGGGAGAAATCCCGGCGCCGTCATCCTCGACGGTGATCACCACATGGTTGCCGCGCGGGAACGCCGTGAGCCTGACGCTGCCTTGCTCGGGTTTGCCGAGTTGCCGCCGCGCTTCCGGCGGTTCGATGCCGTGATCAATGGCGTTCCTGATAAGGTGCATCAGCGGGTCCGCAAGGTCTTCGATCATGAGCTTGTCAAGCTCCGTCTCTTCGCCCTGGAGCCGCAGCTCGATCTCCTTGTCCGCATCCTTGGCGTACTTGCGGACCACCGACGAGAGGCGCGTAAAGATCTGGCCGATGGGCACCATCCGTACCTCGAGGATGCCCTCCTGCAATTCGTTCAACTTGCGCTCCAGGCTCTTGTGCGCCTTGTGGAGTTCCACGGAGATTCCCGTATAGCCCTGGAGCTGCCGCAGTTCCTTCACGATCCGGCCGATAATGTTCTTGGTCAGGTGCATCTCGCCCACCGTGTTCATGAGGCTGTCGAGGCGGAAGATGTCGACGCGCACGGTATTGCTCACGGATTTGAGCATCGTTGCTTCGGGTTTTACTTCCTCGGACTTCGCGCCCTGGCGGTAGGCCACCGGCGTAATTGAGACATTCGGCAGGTCCAACGCCGCGGTCAGCTCAGACCGGTCCTTGGGTGTGCCGAGGACCATGGTGAAACCGATGCCGCTTCCCTGTGCGCCCGCCGTCGGCAGTGTGCAGATGATCTCTCCGTTCTTTTTGAGGGTCTCGTTCAGGGCCTTGATGCCTGCTTCGAAATCAGTAAGCTCGTAGGAGGCCTTGACCATGAACAGGTTTGTGCGCTCGCGGATGTTCTCCGTCAGCCGGTATTCCTCATACTCCGTCAGGACCTGCAGGAGCCCCCGGTCGAGCTCGATCTGCTCCAGCAGCGACCGGCCTTCCGCGGCCGAGGGCTTTGCCTTCAGGACCGCGTCAATGCGTTCGATGGCGGGCGAGATGTCGTCGTTCGGCCGGCCGGCGGCCACCTGCTGCACCAGGCGTCCGAGGAGCGCAAGCGTTTCGAGCGCCACATCCAGGGCCTGTCGGCCCAGAGCGACCTTGCCGAGCCTGAGCTCGTCCAGCAGGAACTCAAGCTTATGCGTGATGTCCGACTGGGCCTTGAGCCCGTACATCCCGGCCAGGCCCTTGAACGAATGTACGGCGCGGAACAGCGAGTTCAGGACGTCCGGATCGGTGCGACCGGCGCCCAGGGCGTTCTCCAGCGACAAGAGCGCATGGTTGGCCGTCTCGAGGATGTCCTCCGCCTCCGCTAAAAAATCTTTTATGGGCCGGTCTGTCGACACGCTACTTCTCCTCCAGCACTTTCTTCACCGCCGCCATGAGCTCGGGCTTGGTGAAGGGCTTCACCACATAGCCGACGGCGCCGAGCGCCAGCCCGCGCTTCACGTCCTCTTCGGTTTTTTCCGTGCTGACGATCACCAGCGGGATGTCCCGGTAGGCGGGATTGGTCTTCACGAAGCCGATCAGTTCAAGCCCGTTGATATCGGGCATGTTGATGTCGGTGATGATCAGGTCGAAGCGGCGCGTCGGGAGTGTTTTCAGGGCCTCGAATCCGTTCCCCGCTTCAACAACGAAGAACCCGCCGGACTCCTCAAGCGACAGGCGGATCATCGAGCGAATCGCCTTGGAATCCTCCACGAGGAGAATGTTCTTCATCTTCTCTCCTTCTGCAATTCCGTGACGCGCTTTTGGAGCAGGGCCTTTTCGAGCGCCATGCCGGCCTGGTTCATGAAGATCTCGAGCGTGTCGACGCCCCGGATGGGATGATTTTCGGGCTGATTGTCGCCGTATACGACCAGCGCCACCTTGTTGTCCACGACCAGCGGAATGGCAAGCACCATGTCGGGCTGCACGCCGCCGAGCTCGTTGGCAACATAATTATTGCACTCGTTCGCTTCGAACGGCCCCAGATAGCTGCGCCGGTTCTCGATGACGGTCAGGAACAGGGACGGTTTGTTGAGCGGAATCCTGATATTCCGTACGACCTGGTCGGCCGAACGCCCCTTCATCTCAATGCCGAACTGGCCAAGCCCCCGCACCTCTTCCTTCTTGACCATGAACAGAACGGCGCGGTTCACTACTTCGCTGGCATAGCGCAGGATCAGCAGCGTGACCTCGGACGTCGCCGTGGGAAATCGAAGCTCATCGAACATGGACCTGAGCACCGAGAGCTCCCGCTGCGGCGATTCGGTCTCGATGCGGCTGCGAAATTCTTCTTTGGCGGGTTCGGAGCTGATATGCGGCGGAGCGGAAGGGGGGGCCGCGACCGGCTGCTGCGGTTTGGGCCGCGGCTTTGGTTGCGCTGCTGGTGCTGGGGCGGCTTTGGGCGCCGGGGCAGGCGCTGCTTTCCGGTTGTCGTGGCGGCGCTCGTCGAGGATCCGGGTGCCTTCCATCAGCAAATACTCGGCGCTGATGCCCGACTTAAGAAGAAACTCCTGGGTATCGATCTCGATCTTGTCCTTCGGCGCTATCTCGCCGAGCTCAAAATTGAAAAACCCTTCCTCCCACGCGAGCAGGTCGTAAATAATCTCCTCGATCTGCTTCCGCACAACGGTCTGAAGGGTTTCCGGCTGGACCAGCCCCATGTCTACCAGGATCATGCCGAGCGGAGTATCGGCCTCCCGTTTCTGTCGCGCGAGCGCCTGCGCCAGGGCCGGTTCGGTCAGCATGCCCTGCGAAACAAGGATGTTGCCCAGCGAATCGCGGATGCTGTCATTGGCGGCCTGGATGACCTGGCCGTTCTTGAAGACAACCATCCCCATTCCCTTGCGGCTGCGCACAACAAGGGTGCCGGTCTTCTTACTGAGACTGATGATCTGGAAAATATCCGGTAAGGCAAGATCTTCCAGCCTGCCGACAAGGCTCATGCATTCTCCCTAGTGCAGTATCGCCAAATTATAGCAGTTTAGACAACAAATGCAATATTAATTAATCAGTTAGCGCGGGTGGGCAGAAGAGGAAAAAACCGGGCTGACCCAGGCACTGGGCTGGCCATACCAGAGAATTATTTTTTATGATGGCGGGCAAGGAGACCACGAAGACTGGACGAAGAAGCGAGCCGCCGGTAAAGAAAATCTCAAATTACAAAAGCAGGCGCTTCCCGGCAACAAAGACGCCTTTTATTTTTCCACTCCCGTGGGGTCAGGTATTTCTGAAGTTCTCGAATTGCAGCTCGATGCCGAAGTCCTTGCCTTTCAGGAACTGAATGACCGTCTGGAGGTCATCCCTGCTTTTGCCGCTGACGCGCACCTGGTCCGACTGGATCGAGGCCTGCACTTTTATTTTAGCGTCCTTGATCGCCTTCACGACCTCTTTAGCCTTGTCGACGGGGATGCCCTGCTGAAGGGTCAGCCGCTGACGTATCGTGCCCGAGAGGGCCGGCTCCAGTTTACCGTAGGAGATGTTCCGCGTCGGCACACCGCGCTTCACGAGTTTTGCCTGAAGGATATCAATGACGCTCTTGAGCTTATACTCGTCATCCGAAGCGACCACGAGCTCGTCCTTTTCCCGCGTGATGTTAGACTTGCTTCCTTTGAAATCGAAACGCTGTCCGATCTCCTTCATTGCCTGGGTCACGGCGTTCGTGACCTCCGCCATGTCGATCTTTGACACCACATCAAAAGAATTTTCCGCGGCCATGGTTGCCTCCTCTACTGTTCTATAACTTCCGTGCCCTTGGGCGCCTTGAATACAAAAAGCTTCTCATCGACACCGGCGCCTTCACGCACGTCGGAAAAAAGTATTTCCGTCCGGTTCCCCGCCTGGTCAAAAATATCAAGCGACGCAATACGGCCGGCGTCATCGGACCGGAGGACCAGTTTTTTCATGGCGGCGCCGGTCTTTTTCGGGACAAGTTCGAGCACCCGCGGGGTCGTTGGGTCGGGCCTGCCCACTTCAAAATCATCGCGGATATGCGCCGCGCTGAGGAGGAAGGCAACGGGGATATTCATCTGTTCGATTGCGGAAAAGGTTTTTTTGATCACCTGCCCGCTCTTCCGTGAATAGAACAGCGCTGCCTTGCCGTCGACAAGGATGACCTGTCCATTCGAATAATCAAGGCGCAACCTGCCCGGCTTTCTGATCCGGAGCATGGCATCAAAGGTCTGCGTCCTGTCAAGCGCTTTGAGGTGGTTCTTCTGGACCACGTTTGCCGTAAGGTCGATGAGTTCCCGGTAATGATGCTCAACAGCCAGGACCGCTTCATCAACGGACTGGGCCGCCGCCGGCTGCTGCGTTACCATCGCCGCGGCGAGCGCGAGGAACAAGGCCGCGGCGCCGAGCCTGAGTTTTTTTTCCGCGCGCTGATGAACAGTCATTGCTTCCTCCACGGACGGCATCATACCATAAATGCGCCGCACTGAGAAGATGGAAAGTGAGCTGCGAATGACGGACCGCGCTTGACAACCTCCCGCGCCGAGATTATCATGCTGCCTTATGAACGCCGCCGAAAACTCCGTCCTGCAATGCCCGGTCTGCCGGAAGGTCCTGCTCCGCTCGGCAGGCGGCTACCAATGCCTTAATAAGCACCGCTTTGACGCCGCCCGTCAGGGGTATGTCAATTTTCTGCTTTCCCACAAGAAGCATTCCAAGGAACCCGGCGACAACCGGGAAATGATAGAAAGCCGGAGACGCTTTCTGGACCGTGGCTTTTACGACAGGCTCTCTGATGGCCTCAATGAGGTCCTCGCCGGGGACCTGGACCGATTGGAGCGCGGACTCGTGTACAAGGTTCTTGACGCCGGGTGCGGAGAAGGATTTTATCTCCAGCGGTTCAAGGAGTCTCTCACACATAAGCCGGGCGCGCAACGCCCCATCGATTATTACGGCGTCGACATTTCCAAGATCGGTGTCCGCCGGGCCACGCAGCGCGATACAACGATGAACTGGTTCGTTGCGAGCATCATTGATCTGCCTTTTGCCGGGAGCTCCCTTGATATAATTTTGAATGTTTTTTCGCTTGCCGACTTTGCCGAGTTCTCGCGGATTCTGAAGGCCTCGGGAAAGCTCGTGATAGCGGGCCCCGGCCCGCTGCACCTCAATGGCTTGCGGGAGCTTATTTACCCCGTGGCCCGGGAACATGCGGCATCCACCAGGACTGAACAGGCCAGGGGCCTTTTCTCGCTTGCCGGGGAAAAGAGGGTGCGCTATCAGTTGGAGCTGAAGAGCAACCAGGAGATTATGGACCTGTTGGCAATGACGCCCTATTTCTGGAACATTGACCTGAACACAAAAGCCAAAGTGGAAGCGCTTGACCGGCTGGCGCTGGATGTGGACGTGTTGATCAGCGTCTTCGCAAAGTCTGACAAAAACAGGCCCGCTCAGAAAATGAGTGGGCCTGTTTTTTACAAAGAATAAATTACTTTGCGCCGAGGATTGCGTCTTTTGCCGCTTTGGCAACGCGGAACTTGACGACTTTCTTCGCTTTGATCTTGATGGCTTCTCCGGTTGCGGGGTTTCTTCCCATACGCGCTTTGCGCTGCACGAGCACGAGCTTGCCGATGCCCGGAAGCGTAAAGGTGTTCTTTGCTTCTTTATAGGCCACCGCTGCGATGAACTCCAGGATGTCACTTGCTGCCTTCTTGGTAAGAGATGCATTCTCCGCCAGCTTTGCCACCAACTGCGACTTCGTCATTGCTTTTGCCATGTATTGCCCTCCTGTAGAGTAGAATCACGTTTTCAATGCTGCAACTATAAGCTATTAAGCGCTTGTTGGCAAGCACTCTCTTCACTTTTTTTCAATCCAGGATTTGCCGCTGGTTTAAGAAAATAAATACCCATGCCAGATCTTCAGCATGGGTTTGAAAAAAAATCAGAGCGGGTCGTAAGCCGAGTTCTGTCCTCCCGGTTGCCCGGGAGTGGTGATCATTTATCTGGGCCTTCGATTGCTCGAAAGCACGAGCGATCTACCCGGAAGTCTCGGACGGGCCGTCCTTACTCCCGATTGCTCGGGAGACGCTTCCCTATGTGACCTTGCTCCAGGCGGGGTTTTCCAAGCACTCCCGGTCGCCCGGGAATCTGGTGGGCTCTTACCCCACCGTTTCACCCTTACCCTTGCGGGCGGTCTTCTTTTCTGTGGCACTATCCATGGGGTCGCCCCCTGTCCCGTTTCGGGACCGCCTTGCCCTGCGGAGCTCGGACTTTCCTCCCTCCGTTGCCGGAGAGCGATCACCTCACCCGCTCTGAATGCTGAAAACATTTTATTGCTCAGGGTACCTTTGGCGCGATCGCGCCTTTAAAGTGCAGTATGCGGCCGCAGTTCGGGCAGGTAATGATGCTTGCGTTCTTTTTTACGTTCACATACACCTGCGGGGGAATGCTCATGTAGCAGCCGGAACAGGACTCGCCGCGGGCCTCTGCAATGGCGATCCCCTGTTTGCTGACGATCAGCTTATGATACTGGTTGAACACGGCGGGCTGAACACGCGAGACCATTTCCTGACGGGCCTGCTCCACCCCTTTCAGCTCCTTTTCGATCTTCGTGAATTCGGCCTCGCCTTGTTTCTGCTCCGCCAGGATCGCGGCCTCTTCTTCCCGCGCCCGCTGTTCGGCGGCAGTGATCCCCGCCGCGGCGGTCTCGATCTTGTCCATCAGAACGAGGATGTCTTCCTCTACGGCCTTGTTCTCCTGCTCGAACGTTTCGATCTCTTTGAGCAGCGCCTGGTACTCCTTGTTGTTCTTGATCTCCGAGGTGCGGACCTTGAGTTTTTCGACCTTTTGCACACCCGCTTCCAGGTCCTTGTCGCGGTCCCGCTTGTTTTTCTGTGCCGTCAGAAGTCCTTCTTTCACGGCTTCGAGATTCGCCCTATTTGCGGCGCGCTTTTTTTCCAGCCCCGCAAGGGCCTCAGGCAGATGTTTTTTCTGTCCCTGTAGCGCTCTGATCCTTCCATCAATTTCCTGAAGCTGCACCAGCATCTTGAGCTGTTCGTCCATTGCGCCTCCAAAAATAAAAATGCGCCTCTCGGCGCATTCTTGTGAATTGAAACCTACCGTGCTGTCCGCAGGCAGATACCCGTAGTAAACCTCATTGTCATTGCAATCCCCTGCATCTGCTGTACATCCTTCCATCAAAGAGTGGTGGGCCCACCAGGACTCGAACCTGGGACCAACCGGTTATGAGCCGGTAGCTCTACCAACTGAGCTATGGGCCCTGCGGAAAACGTGTTTCGGAATGATCCCTATGACCTGCAGGCTTGTCACAACGAACTGCATCTTGCCACAACGCCTGTTAAATGTCAAGGAAACGCCGGTGAAACGGCCCCGTCTATTCCATGAAGCTCTTGAGCTGCTTGCTTCTGCTGGGGTGGCGCAGTTTCCGAAGCGCCTTTGCCTCGATCTGCCGGATGCGCTCGCGCGTCACGTCGAACTCCTGGCCGACCTCTTCGAGCGTATGGTCCGTTTGCTCGCCGATGCCGAACCGCCAGCGGAGCACTTTCTCTTCCCGTTCGGTCAGCGTGTTCAACACCTTGCGGACCTGCTGATGCAGGTTCTTCCGGATGGCTGATTCGAGCGGCGAGGCCACCTTTTTGTCTTCGATGAAATCTCCCAGGTGGCTGTCCTCTTCCTCACCGATCGGCGTTTCCAGCGATATAGGCTCCTTGGCGATCTTCATGATCTTGCGTACTTTTTCGACAGGCAGCTTCATCGTGGCCGCGATCTCTTCCGTGGAAGGCTCCCGTCCGAGGTCCTGCACCAGCCCGCGCGAGGTGCGGATAAGCTTGTTCATGGTCTCGATCATGTGCACCGGGATGCGGATCGTCCGCGCCTGGTCCGCGATCGCCCGCGTGATGGCCTGACGGATCCACCACGTGGCATAGGTGCTGAACTTGTACCCGCGCTGCCATTCGAACTTGTCCACCGCTTTCATGAGGCCGATGTTCCCTTCCTGGATCAGGTCCAGGAACTGGAGGCCCCGGTTGGTGTATTTTTTTGCGATAGAGACAACCAGCCGCAGGTTGGCCTCAACGAGCTCGCTCTTGGCGTACTTGGCGCGCTCTTCAGCCCGCTCGTAGGACCGGAGCGCCTTTTTCAGGTCCTCGGCCGGTATGCCGCATTCTGTTTCGACCTTTTTGATGCGCTTCACGGCAGTGCGGTAGGTACGCTCGATCGCCAGCAGGGCCTCCTGCCGCATTTCGAACCGCCTCGCGGCATTCTTGATCTCCCGCTCGCCCTGGCGCATTCTCTTGAACGCGTCCTTCAGTTCGGTCAGGGACCGGCCGGTCTTTCGTTCGAGCCCGTGGATCTCCCGCTCTGACTGCAGGACCTCGCTGACGAGCTCCCGGAGCTTCATGACGACACGGTCCGTCTGACGGCAATGAATGTTCAGCGCTTCGAGCTTATCGAAGAGGGCATACCGCGTAGTCTGGATCTTTTCACGCAGTTCCTTCTTCTTCGCGTCGGTGCAGCGGCTGCCGGACGCCTGGTCCTCGAACGTATGCAGGTCCTTGCTATGCCGGTCGATCTCATTGATCAGCTTGAGCACCCGGGCCTGCACTTCCTCCTCGTTCTGCGTCTGGACATCATCCAGGTCGTCCTCGCCGGCATGGACAACCTCATGGATGCTGATCTTTCCCTTGCGCAGTTTGTCGCCCAGGTCGCGCACATCCTGCAGCGAAAAAGGCAGACTGTACAGGATCTGGGCGGCTTCGCGCTTCCCCTCTTCGATCCGCTTCGCGATGGAAACCTCGCCCTCCTTGGACAGCAGGGGCACCGTTCCCATCTCCTTGAGGTAGAGGCGGACCGGATCATCGGTCTTTCCCACACCGACCTCGACCTCTTCCTCCTCGGCCTCCTCCTCGGCGGCTTCGTCGAGGTGCGCCTCCTCGGCTTCGGCGCCCTCCTCCAGCTCATCCTCGGCCGGCTGGCGCGTCTTGCTGTCGTGCCGCGTATCGGTGATGTCTATGTCGAGTTCACCGTCCCCGAACAGCGAGATAATGCTGTCTAATTGTTCCGTGGAAACATCCTCCGGAGGCACGGTATCGCTTGCCTCCTCGTACGGCATGTAGCCCCGCTCGGCGTTCGCTGCCGGCTTTTTTTTATCCCCTGCCTTGCCCTTCTTTGGCATAGTGTGATGCTCCTTTACGTATTGCCTCTGCGTCTCTGTATCGCTCAATGAGAAAAAATTGCTTTCTAATCGGCGCTCGTCCCCGATTTGCCGGGAATTTTTCTGCCCGGTCTTCTGCTCAGTTCCTGCTGTTCTTCGCTCAGTCGGACAAATTCCTCGCGGTCGCCGCGGGTCTCTGCCTCCTGGATCGCCTTGATGAGCAGCTTCATTTGCTTTTCCGGGTCTTTTTGCTTGATGACCTCTACGCAATCCTGGCACGATTTCTCCGGATCGTCGTAGACTATATCGAGCACCGCGTAATAGGAGATGAGGTTGTTCAGCTCCTCGTCCTCTTCCCGCAGCAGCGCGCCGGTATCCAGCTTTCCCTGCTCGCCCAGGATTTTGAAGATCCGTTCCGCTGCGCGCCGGAACAAGGGATCGGTGAAATCACCCGGCTCGATCCGTTCCTTCAGGACCCGCGCCATTGCTTCATCCTTCAACATCAAATGGATCAGCGTTTCCTCCGCACGGGGTCGTCGCCGTCCCGCTGCCGGCGTGGCCGGAACGCGCCCGCCTGTCGGCGCGAGGGGCGCTTTGAGCGTCTGCTTCGGCAGCTCCTGCCGGAGAACGGTCTCGTCCAGATCGAGAAGCTCCGCCGTTTTCTTGAGGTAGTAGTCGCGCTCGATCCCGCTCGGCAGCCGGGAGATATAGGAAAGCATCTCCTCCGCTTTTGCGATCTTCTCGTCGATGCCGCTGCTGGGACTGCTCTTCACCACCTGCTCGACCACGAAATCCATGAACTTGGATGACTCGCGCAGCCGGGCGGCAAAGGCTTCCTGCCCCTGCTTCTGCAGGAACGTGTCCGGGTCATCACCGCCCGGCAGGGACACCACGTTCACCTTCATGCTGCTTGATACGAACAGATCGAATCCCCGGAGCGAAGCCTTGACGCCGGCCGGATCGGGGTCGAAGATCAACACGAGTTTGTCGGCGAACCTCCGCATCAGGCGGAGATGCCCGTCGGTAAGCGCGGTTCCGAGCGTTGCCACGGCGTTCCGTATGCCGTACTGGTGGCAGGCGATCGCATCAAGATATCCTTCGACAATGATGAAGTATCCCTGCTTGCGGCCATGGTCCTTAGCCATGTCCAGTCCGTACAGAACGTGGCTCTTGCTGTACAACGCGGTTTCCGAGGAGTTCAGATATTTGGGCAGGGAGTCGTCCATCACCCTGCCGCCGAAGGCGATCACCTGGCCGGTCATATCGCGGATCGGAAAAATGATCCTGCCGCGGAACCGGTCGTAGTATCCCTCACCCTCGCTTCGCTTGACCACCAGCCCGGCCCGTTCCAGCTGGGCAGGCGTGTAGTTCCGCTGTTTCAGATGCTTCAGCAGCCCGTCCCATTCGGGCCGCACGTAGCCGAGCGCGAACTCCCTGATGATCGCATCGCTGACGCCGCGCTTTTTGAGATACTCCCGAGCGGTACTTCCCGCGGGGCCTTCAAGCTCTTTGGTGAAGTACGCTGCCGCCTCGGCGACAATGGTGAGAAGTGTTTTTTTCTCATCCGCAGACCGCTTATCCTGCCGGTGGTCCCGGGTATCCTGCGGCAGCGTGATGCCGGCGCGCTCCGCCAGGGTCCTGATCGCTTCGGGAAAGTTCAGCCCTTCCTGCAGTTCCACAAATTTGAATACGTCTCCGCCGACGCCGCATCCGAAGCAGTGAAAGATCTGCTTTTCCGTGTTCACATTGAACGACGGTGTCTTTTCCGAATGAAAGGGACAGAGGCCCAGCCAGTTCTTGCCCGTCTTCTTGAGCGCGACGTATCCTGAAATCAGGTCGTAGACATTGATGCTGTCCCGCACCCGCCGTATGACATCCTCGGAATACATCTTATTTTTTCAGCTCCACAACAGTAACGCCGGCGCCGCCTTCCGCGGGCTCGCCCCCTCGCGTTGCCGCAACTAAGGGATGATACTTCAAATAACCGGTCATGGCGGTCTTGAGCGCCCCGGTCCCCAGACCATGAATGATCGTAACCACGGACAGGCCGCTGAGCCCCACCCGGTCGAGATAGCGGTCCACCTCGGAAAGGGCCTCGTCCACGCGAAGACCGAGAAGGTTCAGCCGGTCAGGCGCCTGCTCCAGTTCCTGAAGGTCCGTCCCCCATCCCGGAGCGGTGGCCTTTGGCGACTGCCCACGCTCACCGGGCGCCACCTCTTTCGCCGGGACCTTGAACGTCTTGCCGTCAAGCTCGATCTCCAGAACGCCGTGCCGCACACAGAGGACCGTACCGCTCCGGCCGAGGCGGGGTACCCTTACCCGGTCGCCGGGATGCACTTCCGACAGAGTACCCGAAGGGATGCGTCCCTGTTCAACCTGCTCGGGTTCGAGCTCGCGCGCAAGGGACTCGATGTCCGAACGGGCGGTCTTGACTGCGTCCTTTTCCTGTGTCCTCGCGTTCAAAAGCTCCTTGAGCTTCTGACGCATAAGCGCCAGGACTTCCCGCGACTGCTGGTGCGCCTTTGCCCTGACCTCGCGGGCCTCTTCCTTTGCCGCCTGCAGCACGGCTTCGGTCTCGCCCTGCTGCTTCCGGACCAATGCGAGGTCCCTGGCAAGGAGCTCCCGTTCGTTATCAAGCCGCCGCGTGTCCTGCTCCACCTGGCGCAGCAGCGTTTCGAGCCGGGCGTCGTCATCGCTGAGCCGGGCGCGCGCACGCTTGATGACCGCGTCCGGGATGCCGAGCCGGGCCGCCATATCGAGCCCGTAGCTTCTGCCCGGTCTGCCCGGCGTCAGGCGGTACGTAGGCTGCAAGGTAGCCGGATCGAACTCCATGGCCGCATTGACAGCGCCGCCGGTCTCCGCTCCAAACAATTTCAGGGCATTCTGGTGCGTCGTTATCAAGGTAACGCATCCCCGTTCGATCAGGCTTTCAAGCACGGCCGCGCCGAGACCGGCTCCCTCGGCCGGATCAGTGCCCGAGCCGAGTTCATCGAGCAGTACCAGAGAATGCTTGTCTGCAAGCCGGAGGATCTCCGCTATCTGGCTCACGTGGGACGAAAAGGTGCTGAGGTCCTGCTCCAGGCTCTGCTCGTCGCCAATGTCGGCAAAAAATGAACCGAAGCAGGGAAGCTCGCTTCCCTCTGCCGCGGTAACAGGCAGACCCGCCTGCGCCATGAGGCACAGAACACCAACGGTCTTCAGGATCGCTGTTTTACCGCCGGCATTGGGTCCGCTCAGGATCAGGACCCGCGCATCTCCGCCAACCACAATATCGTTCGGCTGTATCTCTTTTGCCGCTCCCGCGGTTTTTGCCTTCCCGAGAAGCAGCGGATGCCGCGCTGAACGGAGCCGGACCGCTCCCTGCGCTGACAATACCGGCACGGTGGCCCCGTACTCAATGCCGAAGCGGGCGCGGGCGGCGATCGCGTCGATTGCCGCAAGCGCGGAGAGCATGGCCTCGATCGGCTCAACCTCCCGCGCAAGCATGCCCGTAAGTTCCCGCAGGATGCGCTCCACCTCTTCGCGTTCTTCCATGCGAAGTTCGGCGAGGCGGTTGTTCTGCTCCAACACTTCAAGCGGTTCGACAAAGAGCGTGGACCGCGAACCCGATTGTCCATGCACCACGCCCCGGATGCTTTGCCGGAAGTTCGGCTTGAGCGGGAGCACATAGCGGTCATCCCGCATGGTGATCACCGGCTCCTGCACGACCTTTTGAAAAGATCCGGCCTGCAGAATGCCGGACAGGCGACTGAGGATATCGTCGCGCATCCTGCCAAGCTGCTTCCGGATCCTGCGGAGCGCGGGGCTGGCCGAATCTTTGACCTCCGCCTTTTCGTCAATGGCGTTGGCGACCGCGGCCTCGATCCCCGGCAGCGGCTGAATGAGCGCTGCACGGGCATGGAGCAGCGGAACACCCTGACGCGCCAATGCGCCCTTCTCTCCGATACGGTCGAAAAAACCTTTGACCCGCCTCCCGGCTCCGAGCGTTGTAGCGAGCTCAAGCAATTCCAGCGGCGCCAGGGTGGTCCCGTTGATGCGGAGCTTTGCGACCGCCGCGCCGACATTGAGGATTCCGTCAAGAGGCGGATTTTCTCCGCCCATGATCAGCCCGGTGCATTCCCGCGTTTCCTGAAGGCGCTCCACGGCAACAACCGGCGACAGCGCCGGCAGCAATTCCGAAACAGCGGCCCGGCCGGGCTCCGATGCGGCAAAGCCGGCCACCAGGCCCCGCACTTTGTCATACTCCAGGACCTTCAGGGTATGTTCGTTCATAGGCCGTCACAACAAACACCGCCGGTTGTAGGATCACTCCGGCTTCTCAAAAAAAATCAGGGGGCCTGGTCCTCATGGCCCCCTGTTTAGCCTTATCGTGGAATACGGCTCGTTTCGGAAAACAGGCCCTTAACCCAGCGCACTTTTTACCAGCTCGCTCACTAATTTCCCGTCAGCGCGGCCGCCAACCATGGGAATCAGGATCTTCATGACCTTGCCCATTTCCTTGGCGCCCCGGGCCCCCGACTGGGCGATGGCCTCACGGACCAGCTTTTCCACTTCTTCTCGTGACAACTGCCGCGGAAGATAGACCTCAAGGAACGCGATCTCCGCGGTCTCCTTATCAACAAGGTCCTGCCGCCCTCCCTTTGCGAATTGCTCGACTGAGTCTCTCCGCTGTTTGATCAGCGAACGTACGGCTTCAAGCACCTCGTTCTCGGTCAGCGGCGCCCGCTTATCGATCTGCCTGTTCTTGAGAGCGGCGCTCAACATGCGAAGCGTGGAAACCTTTTCTTTTGCTCCCGCTTTGAGAGCGTTCTTGGTATCGGTGTCGATCTGTTCCTGTAATCCCATCAGTTCCCTTCCTCGCACTGCTTCGTTGCATGAACATCTGGACGAGAAGGCCTGCTGCCTGCACTAACCCCGCCTGGCGATACGCGCGGTCTTCGCCGCCTTCTTGCGTACAGCTATCGCTTTTTTCTTCTTTTTTACGCTGGGCTTTTCGTAATGCTCTCTTTTTTTGACCTCGGAAAGCACACCCTCTTTTTCAATGCTCTTTTTGAACCTTTTCAGTGCCACTTCAAAAGGCTCGTTATCGCGTAATCGTATACTCGGCACCCTTGCTACACCTCCCTCCCAACACCTGTTAATAGTTAACAAGTCCTTCTATGAATGTCAAGTGAAATTTTCTTTTATTTCGGTACGTTGTCGGCTGCGCTCCTGCTGAATCGTATTTTACCGGTCTCTAACTCCGATAGGCGGCATTGATCTTAATGTACTCGTTCGACAGGTCGCACGTCCATATCGTCGATTCAGCCTTGCCCTTATGCAGATCGATGGTTATCCGCACTTCACGTTGTTTCAGTGCAAGCGCAGCCTCGCGGTCGGCAGCTTTGCCCAACCCCAGCCCCTTCTCCACAAGCCTGGTCTTTCCGATCGATATGTCGGTGCGGCTTTCGTCCATATCCACGCCGGAATAACCGAGCGCTGCCATGATCCTGCCCCAGTTCGCATCTTCCCCGAAAAGAGCGGTCTTGACGAGGCTCGATTTTGCCACGGTAACCGCTGCACACTTTGCCTCTGCCGGGCTCTTCGCCCCGCGGACCACGATCTCCACGAACTTGGTCGCGCCTTCGCCGTCGCGGACCACCTGCCGCGCAAGCGATCTCGTCACGGCATCGAGGCAGGCCTGGAATTTTTTCTGTTCCTTGGTGCCTGCCGCAATTCTCTTGTTCCCGGCCGCGCCATTTGCCATGCAGAGGACCATGTCATTGGTGCTCGTGTCGCCATCGACCGTAATGCTGTTGAATGAACTTTCCACCGATACCAGGAGGCCCTTCTTGAAAAGGGGCGCGGCAATGTTCGCGTCCGTCATGATGAAGCACAACATTGTCGCCATGTCAGGGTGGATCATGCCCGAGCCCTTGGCGATACCGGCAACGGTGATGGTCTTGCCGCCGATCTCCTCCTGCACGATCGAGAGCTTCGGATAGAGGTCGGTGGTCATGATCGCCTCCGCGGCCTGCTCAAATCCGGCGGGCGAAAGGAGTCCGACAGCGGTCACAATGCCGGCCTCAAGCTTTTGCATGGGCAGAAATTCACCGATGACGCCGGTCGAGGCAACGTACACGGATGCGGGCGCGACTCCCAGTTCCCGTGCGGCTATGTCCGCCGTGGCGCGCGCATCGGCCAGGCCCAGTTTTCCGGTGCAGGCATTGGCACAGCCGCTGTTCACCACAATAACCTGGCCCTTGCCCGACTTTACCTTTGCGGCATCAAGCACGACGCAGGCGGCTTTTACCCGGTTCTTCGTGAACACCCCGGCCACGACCGCCTCACGGTCGGAAACAATGACCGCCAGGTCCTTTTTGTCGGTCTTTTTGATGCCGCTGTGGATGCCCCAGGCTTTAAAGCCGGGCACGGAAAATCTTTTTGTATCCAGAATCCTCATGCTCCACCCCTGTTCAGAAGAATAAGCGGACCTGTCCTGTACTTACGGAAAAAGCCCTGCGCTGGTAAGGCCCGTTGTTTCTTCGAACCCCATCATCAGGTTCATGTTCTGCACCGCCTGACCAGCGGCCCCCTTGACGAGGTTGTCGATGGCCGAGACCACCACCGCACGTCCGGTGCGGGGGTCGGCCGTGACGCCGATATCGCAGAAATTCGATCCGCGCACATTCCGTACGTTGGGCTGCTGCCCCAGCGGGAGCACGCGGACAAAGGGTTCCTGTGTATAGAACTCCGCATAGCGCGCATGGAGCGTCGTCGTATCCGTATTTTCCGTCAGCCGCGCATAGATGGTCGTCAGGATCCCGCGATTCATCGGGACGAGATGCGGAGTGAAGGACACCGTAACCGGCCAGCCCGCCAGCGCGCTCAACTCCTGCTCGATCTCCGGCGTATGGCGGTGCGTGCCGATCTTGTATGCCATCAGCCCTTCGTTCGCTTCCGGATAATGATAGGCAAGCGCAGGACTTCGTCCGGCCCCGGTGACCCCTGACTTGGAATCGATGATGATGCTCGCGAGGTCCACCATGCCCTTGCCCTGCTTGATGAGCGGCGCGAGGCCAAGGATCGCGCTCGTGGGATAACATCCGGGATTGGCGATGAGCGAGGCTTTTTTAATCTGTTCCCGCCGCAGCTCCGGCAAACCGTAGACCGCCTGCTTCAAGAGCTCGGGATATTGGTGGCGATGCTCATACCACTGCTCATATACGGCTGGATCGGCGATCCGGTAATCAGCGGACAGGTCAACGACCTTTGTCCCGAGCGCCCGGAACTTGTTCGCCGCATCCTGGGCCGTCACGTGCGGGAGAGCGAGAAACACCAGCTCGGCTTTCTTCGATAGAAGGGCGGGGTCCAGGGGCTCACAGACAAGCCTGGTCAAGCTGGCCAGATGGGGGAACAACGAGGTGATCGGCTGTCCCGCGGAGCGTTCGGACGTAATGGCGCTCACCGTCACGTTCGGATGATTGAGCAGGATCCGCATGAGCTCGCCGCCCGTGTATCCGCTCGAACCGACGATTGCCACTTTTAGTTTATTGTTACCCATGACCGGCACCTGAGCTTTTGCCCCGCGTTTCCGCCGGGCAAAATAAAAGGGAAGGCATCTCTACCTTCCCTTGCATCGAAACAGGATATGCAACATAAACAGCAGTAGGAATAGGATCCCTTATCTCTTCGAGAACTGGAACCGTGCCCGCGCGCCCTTTTGGCCGTACTTTTTGCGCTCTTTCGTTCTGGGGTCGCGGGTCAGGAGGCCTTCCTTGCGCAGCTTGCCCCTCGACTCTTCGTCGATCGTGAGCAGCGCCTTGGAGATGCCGTGCCTGATGGCGCCGGCCTGGCCGGAATTACCGCCGCCGAGCACGCTCACGAGTACGTCGTACTTGTCGACCGTGCCGGTCACTTCAAAGGGCTGGCGGATAATCATCTTGAGCACGTCCCGGCCGAAATACTGGTCCATGGACTTCTCATTGATGGTTATCTTTCCGTTGCCGGGCATCATCCACACCCGGGCAATTGAATTTTTTCGTTTTCCTGTCGCGTAAAATCTCGATACGGTAGCTGCTGACATCAAACTTCCTCCTCAATAATACCGCGTACTCTTATGCCTCAATATTCATCGCTGCCGGCATCTGCGCTTCGTGCGGATGGGTTTCACCGGCATACACTTTCAACTTGGTCATCATCTGCTTGCCCAGCTGCGTCTTGGGCAGCATACCCTCGACGGCCTTGATGATCACATCCTCGGGCTTCGTCTTTAAAAGCGTACCGGCGGTAATGGACTTCAGCCCGCCCGGAAATCCCGAATGATGGTAATACATCTTCTGGTCAAGCTTTCTGCCCGTCAGATGCACCTTGTCCGCGTTCACGACGATCACAAAATCGCCCGTGTCGACATGCTTGGTATAGATCGGCTTGGTCTTGCCTTTTAATATCGAAGCAATTACCGTGGCCATCCTGCCGAGAGTTTTGCCCTTGGCATCGACGACAAACCATTTTCTGACAACTTCTTCTTTTTTTGCCGAGTAGGTACCCATAATTCCCGCCTTGCCTGTTCAGGTGTAGTTTTTTTAAGAATTGTGAATATAAACAAATCCACGAGGTTTGTCAAGCATTTTATATCGCCATAGATACTCATGTATAATCTGTTAATCGGCACGCATTCGATAGTTTTATGAAAACCTTTATAAATTAACTTGTTACATGCTTTTCCCGTACGCTGCGACTTCTCCGGCAGAACCTGAAAAACAAAAATGCGGCGAGTCTCCTCGTTGCCTTTTTGAGGACTTTCTGCGTTGAACGAAGTATTAATTACCCCCTTTTCCCTTCTCATTAATCTCAACAGGTATTCAGATTTTTCTTGTATTGCCGCCGGACCTATGCTATTTTATGGGTCGCCCTTTTAGGGTATATTCTAAATCCACACGCGCCAGGACCCGCAGGCAGATGTCCCGACCATAAACGCCGGGCCTGCCCGGGGATGATCGGCGCGGAGGCAAAACAGGAGGACACAATGTCCACGATCACCATGAAGGAGCTGTTGGAAGCAGGAGTGCATTTCGGCCACCAGGCAAAACGGTGGAACCCCAAGATGAAGAAGTACATCTTCGGCGAGCGCAACGGGATCTACATCATCGATCTCCAGAAAACGCTCAAGTTGTTCAAGGAGGCGCATGATTTCGTGCGCACCGCCGCCGCTCAAGGAAAAGATGTCCTGTTCGTGGGTACGAAGAAGCAGGCCCAGGATGCAATCACCGAGGAAGCAAAACGCTGCGGCATGTACTATATATCCAGCCGCTGGCTCGGGGGCATGCTGACGAACTTTCAAACCATCAAGAAGAGCATTGACCGCCTCAAGAAGATCGAAAAAATGAAAGAGGACGGCACCTACGAGAAGCTGACCAAGAAAGAGGTCGCCGGCCTTGAAAAAGAACGCATCAAAATGGAAAAGATCCTGTCAGGCATAAAGACCATGCCGGACATTCCGTCAGTGATCTTCATCATCGACCCCCGCAAAGAAGCGATCGCCGTTCACGAAGCGAATAAGCTCGGCATTACGGTCGTGGCGGTCGTGGACACGAACTGCGATCCCGACAATATCGACTACGTCATTCCGGGCAACGACGATGCTATTCGCGCCATCCGCCTGATGGCTTCAAAGATGGCTGATGCCGTGATCGAAGGCAGGCAGTCGATCGCCAGGGAAGCCGGCCAGGCCATGGAGGCCGCAAAAGCGGTCGGCGCAACACAGGCAGCGGGTATGCCTGAGACCGCCCCTGTTGAAACGGTCGTCAAAGAGCAGGTGTAGGAACAAAACAGAAGATTCAGAAAGATACGGTAGAAGGGAGTACTTCCGGCATGGCAACAATATCCGCTAGTGCGGTAAAAGATCTGAGAGAAAAAACCGGGGTCGGCATGATGGATGCCAAGAAGGCCCTTGAAGAGGCAGGCGGCGATTTTGAGAAAGCCGTCGATATTTTGAGAAAGAAAGGCCTCTCGGCCGCCGCGAAGAAGGCCGGCCGCGTGGCTTCAGAAGGTATGATCTCGTTCACCAGTTCGGGCAAGACCGGTGCGCTCGTTGAAGTCAACAGTGAAACGGATTTCGTTTCCAAGAATCCCGAGTTCCAGCAGTTCGCCAAGACAGTGGCCGAACTCGTTTCCACGCGGAACCCAAAGGACGTTGCGGCCCTTTCACAGCAGATGCTGGGCAACGAGACGGTCGAGGCCCGGCGGCAGACCCTGGTCCAGAAGATCGGCGAGAACATAGCGATCCGTCGTTTCGAACGGTATGAGACCGATGGCTCCCTTGCCGTCTATTTGCATGGCAGCCGCATCGGGGTCATGGTTGATTTCGCCGGCGGTGACGAGCATCTGGGCAAGGACATCGCCATGCATATTGCGGCGGCCAACCCCCTGTACCTTTCGCGCGAAACCGTTCCCGCCGAAACCATTGCACGGGAGCGTGCGATCTACGAGGGCCAGGCCAAGGAATCTGGAAAACCGGCGGCAGTCATCGGAAAGATCCTCGACGGCAAAATGGAAAAATTCTATACTGATTTCTGCCTGGTGGAACAGGTCTATATCAAGGATCCTGATGGCAAGCTCAAGGTCAAGGCCCTCTTGAAAAAATCCGGAGAGAACACCACAATCCGCCGCTTCGTCCGGTACCAGCTCGGCGAAGGGATCGAAAAGAAACAATCGAATTTCGCGGAAGAGGTCGCCGCACAGCTCAAGTAGTATAGTTACTAAAGAATCAAATTCTACGCAAAATGGCGGGAATATTTACCACGAAGAACACGAAGTTCACGAAGATTAAATACTGAGCTCATTAGTTAA
>JAYTJE010000130.1:0-4669 GCA_043731355.1 Nitrospirota bacterium | reverse complement strand
GATTCAATGGAACCAATCTCTGAACTTAATAACAGGATTTTGGGTAACCGATGTCTTGACACATCCGGGTAACCGATGTCCTGAAACTTGTCACTTAGTGGTTGTGGACGAGCATGAGGAGCTCCTCACGGTGCTGCTTCAGATTGTCGAAGGTCAGTATTGATCCGAGCGAAGACAGGCGTACTGCTGTGATCACGGTGATGAACAGGACCAGCAGCAGGATGTTCTTCCCTTGTTTATTCATGAGCTCTCCGAATCCCTTTCTTTTCTCCTGTTGTTCGTCTTCCCGGAGCTACTGGGCAGGGGTGATGAAAAAACCCCAGAAACGCTGCCACCGGTCTTCCCGGAATTCCGTCAGACCGAGCGTGATCGTGCGCGTATCGTCCCGCATGCTGAAGGTCCCGAACAGCCGGTCCCAGAAAGAAAGCAAACTCGTATAATTGGAGTTCGTCTCCTCGCGTTCAAGGGAATGATGCACACGGTGCATGTCGGGCGTCACGATCAGAAAGCTGAGTGCGCGGTCCCATGAGCGCGGCAGGCCCAGGTTGCTGTGATGGAACAGGGTCGAAATATTCAGCAGGGTTTCGAACAGGAGAAGCTGTCCAAAGGTCATACCGAGCACCGCGAGCACCGGCAGCCGAATGAGCGTCGAGAGGACAAGCTCGCCCGGATGAAAGCGGAGCGCCGTGGTGGTATCCATCTGCGTGTCCGAATGGTGCGCCCGGTGGAACAGCCAGAGAAAATCGATCTGATGGTTTGCCTTGTGCCAGAAGTACATCCAGAGGTCGAACAGGATAAAGAGGACCAGGGTTGCGGCAACCGGTGAACGATGCAGCAGGCGCCGGAGCCCGAAGGAATGTACGGCTGTCCAGGCCGTTATCTGGATGGTCCCTCCAACAAGGATGGACCGCGTTAAAAGGCCGTTCAGCAGCGCCGTGAGCACGTGCGGAAAGGCATGCCGGAGCCGCGTGGCGCGGCCCTGGTAATGCGGAATAATGTCCTCCAGCAGGAAGATAGTAACAACGGTGGCCGCTATGATGGCCGGTTTTGTGCTCATGGTCCGAAAACCCTTTCTTCCCGCTCGATAAGATAGGCAAGGGTACTGGAGGAGTTGCCCGGATCGTTCCGGTATTTATTAAAGAAGCTGCGGAGGTCGTCCCTGGTATCGATATCATGCAGTTTCGGCAGCAGGTGGGTCCGCCTGCCGGAGCGTTTTAACCTGCCGAGGGTCTCATCACACACCGTGCCGGTGCTCCAGGTCATATCCTGAAAAACCGACGGCAGGAAGGTTTTCGCGGTGAACCCGATCAGGCAGTAACCACCGTCAGCCGCCGGTCCGAGGACCGTGTCATTCCTGTCCAGGGCCGCCACGGCCTCATGCAGCACTGCGGTCGATAGCTCCGGGATGTCGCTTCCAATCAGTATCGCTCGGTCATATCCTTCGTGAAAGACCTGTGCAAAGGCCTGTCCCATGCGTTCGCCGAGTTCGCTTCCCTGCTGGGGCATATACGTCGGTTCCTCGCCGAGCCAGGCCCGGACCAGGGCCACGGCATCAGGCGGATGACAGCAGATCCGCAAGGGGACTGCGAGCGGCCTCGCTGCGGCGATGGTGTCGAGTACAAAGCGGTGATAAAGTTCCAGCGCCGCATCATCTCCGATGGTTGCGGCAAGGCGTGATTTGATCCGCCCCTTGAACGGGGCCTTGACGAACAAGAGTATGATCGGTTTATTGCGCATGGTTTCAGCAATGGAAAGTTTGTCAGTATTGCATAAACGGTTGGTCAGTTCAAGGACAATCCCTTCCCATCGAAGGGAGGGGAGAGACGCTAAAGAGCGTTATTTAAATACTTCAATATATTCCATATACGACACCGAACTTTCTCCGGTATTGTCGGAATCATTCATCACGGCTATGCGTGCGCGGGCAGGAGGGTTTACTCCGAAGGCTTTCTGGTAATCATCGAGGATGTTGATCTCTTCATCCTGCCAGGTCCCGGTTTTTTGCGGTCCTTTCTCAAGCAACACCATCACGGCCTTATTTGTGTAGGGGCTTGTCAGGAACCGGTCAGGCCCCTCATTGTTTGCCCAGACATAGCTCAGGCTGCTGTGGGGCGGGTATTCGCCGTAGATCGATTTTGCAATACCATATTTCAACTTTTCAAAAGCGCCGGCCTGCTCAGGAGCGTATTCGAACATGATATAGACGCGCAGGGGATAATCATCCCCGTCCCTGGTGCGGACGTTCCCCTTTTTATAAACGTTGCTTACTTTCCAGCGCCATTTTACGCGGGGATGTTCGTAGACGTCAAAAGAATCTTTGTACACGATGGCCGAGGCGGAGCCGCTGCTTTTCGCTTTGAGGACGCCGTCCTTCGCATCCGTTTCGATGGTGTAGGTGGAATGCTTTTTGATCTTTGGAAAAAAAAACGGCTTCCAGTTATCGAGGCTGTTGAAGTCCTCACGGAAGAGAAGGTCGTGACTGTCAGAACCGGGGGAGGCAAAGGGCATAGTCAGCATAAGCAGGGTGAGCAGCACGGAGCGGATAGCGTTCATCATCGGTACCATCGCGCCAGTTTCTCAGGCGATACGCCCGCCCCATAGCACGCCTGGAGCGCCCAGTTTCTGAAGGTGCAGTACAGGAGCCCCTCGTTTTCGTAGCGGCGCGGCGAGGTCAGGACCTTCTCGGGAATGATGAGGACCCGGTCGCCCCTCCTTTTAATGCGGCGCATCAGATCAACATCCTCCATCAGGGGGAGTTCGGCGTAGCCCCCGACCGTTTGAAAGTAGGCCCTGCGCACAAAGATCGCCTGGTCGCCGAAAGGGATTCTCGTAAGACGGGTGCGAAGCGCAACATATTTTTCCGTAAGCCTGAATATGCGTCTGCTGGAATCGAACCCGAGGTCAAAGGCCCCGGCTACGATGCGGGTGTCCGCCAGTGCCGCCGCTATCAGGGCAAGCGCCGGGTGGGGCAGCAGGGTGTCGGCATGGAGGAACAGAAGGACCTCACCCCGGGCCAGTGAAGCGCCGTGGTTCATCTGGCGCGCCCGTCCCGGCTCCGAAAGCACCCGTATGACAGTCTCATCCTGAATCGCCCGCAGGGTATCGCCCGCGGGGTCTCCGTCCACGACGATGAGCTCTATCGGGCTGTTTTCCCGCAGGCCGCGAAGATGGTTGATCGCCGCATTGATCGTTGCCGCTTCATGCAGCACCGGCAGAATGATCGAAATGAACGGTTTCTCGCGCATCATCTTTTTTGCCTACCGTGTTTCCGTCGTCCACGTCGTCCTGAGCTTTTCAACCCGTTTCCGGTTCACGCCGAGGTCTGATTTTCCCAAACGGGAAGCCGACCGCAGGTTGATCGAGTTCGTGGATCCCTCCAGGGAAAATTCGACATCATCGACAAAGCGCATGACAGCGCTGGTGAACTCGATGGGTGAAAATCGTTTATTGTCCATACGGGCCTCCTCGGAAGAGTATCATTTATCATAGTATAACCTTTACCGCCTGGCGAGGAAAGTAATTTGTTGTGTTCGTCTCTTGCGGTATGGTAAA
Organism: Nitrospirota bacterium; assembly: GCA_043731355.1. Classification (GTDB taxonomy): domain Bacteria; phylum Nitrospirota; class UBA9217; order UBA9217; family UBA9217; genus GWC2-56-14. The sequence goes on along the minus strand of JAYTJE010000130.1, from coordinate 1,117 downwards.
ATCAGCGCCTGTTTATCCGGATAGGGTCCTGACCAGGTGGTTTGTCACCAGGGAGAGGTGCGGCGTGCAAACTGATCGCGTACCAACGATGATCGTTCTGATGATGGCGGTCCTTGCCCTGCTGACGGCGGGAGCGGGGGGGGAACAGCCGATCGTTCTTTCGCCCCAAGCGGAGGACGTAGCGCGCCAGATCGGTTTTGACCGGAAGGTCCTGATCATTCTCAAGGAGGAAACGCACGGGCATATTCAGCGACTCACGGGTTTTGATGAGGACGATTACCCGGTCATGGTCAACGGCATCTCGGTCGATGTGCCCGAGGACCTGTCAGGCCGGATCCTGACGGCGGTGAGGGCCCGGTTGAAGCAGCTTCGCTATATGGCTTTTGTCGTGGCCATGAAGGACGCGCTCAAACAGGATACGATCGGGGTCATCAAGGGCACGGACCAGTACGACATCCTGCGGACCATGCGGACCAATGGCGAGGAGTACGAGATCCTGAGCGAGGATGTGGTTGCGCGGTTCAAGGACTGGGAAAAAAGCTTTTCGTTCGATATCCTCGGCGCGGATAATGACTGGGTGGAAATTGAGTTCAAGACCCTGCCGAAAGACCTCGCCGCTTTTGCGGAGGAGGTCTATGATTTTTGTCCCGATGCGGTGGACCAGGGGCCGGGAAATGTCACCGGCCTGGTGAAGGAGATGCAGGCTACGCATCGGCTGTTTCTCTGGTGGGATTAAGCCCCTGGCCGCGGCCGCCGGAGGAAATAAAAAAGGCAGACGGTTTGGTCCGTCTGCCAGATAAAAATTTGCATCCACAATAACCGTTTTCCGCTCCGAATAATGAATTAGCGGTATAGGGTACTGAAAACTACTTTGCTGCCGTTGCCGTTGCTGCCGTTGCCGTTGCTGCTGCGGTCTTCTTGGCGGCCTTCTTCTTTTTTGCCTTCTTCTTTGCCGGCGCCTTTGTCTCCGCCTTCGCGGGGGCTGCTGCCGGCGCCGTCTCCTCCGCGAATGCTACGCCGAGGGTCAGAGCGAATGCCATTGCCGTGAACAATGCGATGATCTTCTTCATGTGGTTTCACCTCCCTTCACTTGTTGAATTATACGACTTTATGAATG
>JAYTJE010000129.1:0-1738 GCA_043731355.1 Nitrospirota bacterium | reverse complement strand
TTGCGAGATGAAGAGTATCTCCGTCTTAAAATCCTGACTTGCATGTTGCCGCCGCTATAAAAAGGCTTAAATTCATGTACTCACTTGGGAGAAGACCCTGAAAACTTAAATGGGGCATGTTATAATCCGCTTATACTATATTGACCTGGGCAGTTATTAAAAGAAAAGACCTGATCTTGCGTTTTTATCTGCGGCCATCTGCGAAATCTGCGGACAATGCAATACGCCCCTACAGGAGAACTCAATGCCGCGACCATCTGCCCGGACCATAGGACTGGCACTTTCCGGCGGCGCAGCCCGCGGCATCGCGCATATTGCTGTCCTGGACGTTCTGGAGCAGGAAGGCATCCCCATCCATGCTGTCGCAGGCACAAGCGCAGGCAGTGTTATCGGCGCTCTCTATTGCGCCGGGATGCCGCTTTCCCAGATCAAACACCTCCTCCTCAACACGCAATGGAAGAACATACTCAAGTTCACGATACCGAAGCAAGGGCTGATATCGAGCGACGGTATCTATGAGTTCATGGAGTCCGTGCTTCCGGTAAAAAAATTCTCCGCACTTTCCCTTCCCCTCGCAGTCGTAGCCACTGACCTGAAAACAGCCGAGAAGGTCGTCATAACAAGCGGCTCCATAGCGAAAGCAGTCCAGGCCAGTTGCAGTGTGCCCATCCTCTTCACTCCGACCGAGTTGAATAATAAGCTCCTGGTGGACGGCGGCATTTCGAGCCAAATCCCGGTTAGTGCCGCTCGGGAAGACCTAAGAATGAAAAAGGTGATTTCGGTGAACGTGAATTACAAGGCCATGGAATCGGACGGCTACGACAATATGATATCCATCGCAACACACCTGTCCGCGCTCTGGGCATCGAGGAACGCCCGTGAAGAGGAAAAGCTGGCGGACGTGGCCATTCAGGTGAATGCGAAGGGGATCCCGATCTACGATCTTTCCAAGGCGAAAGAGCTGCTGAAACGAGGGAAGAAGGCGGCTGAAGAGAAGCTGGAGGAGATGAGGGCGTTGCTATGAAATGAGCGTCAAGCCTCATGACCCTATGCACTTTGTAGCTGGTAATGCAGAAAACAATTGTGGACATTCTGTGGATGCGTAGCGTACAATACGTCATACGCCAATATGTACATTGAGGTGTCTTATGAAACAGGCAACTTTCTCCGAATTGCGCAATCATGCCAAACAGTATTTCGACATCGTCGAGTCGGGAGAGCCGGTGCGGATCGTGCGCAACGGCAAGCCAATAGCTGATATTGTGCCGTTGCCGCAGGATCTCCCGTCCTGGAAACGCAGGTTGGCGCAGCCGCTTGTCATCGATGGTTGTTCCCTGAGCAGAATCATTTTTGAAGAACGCGAGAAAAAAATCTAATGCGGGTTTTTTTCGATTCTTCCGCCTTTGCCAAACGGTATGTCCGCGAAGAAGGGACTGACGCCGTCCTCTCGTGGTGTGACCAGGCGACTGAGCTCTGTCTTTCCGGAATTGCCCTGCCGGAAATCGTCTCTGCCTTCTGCCGCCTGCAACGAGAGAAGCGTATTTCACCGGCCCAGTATCGTCAGTTAAAAGCCACGCTCATGGCTGACATCAGTGATTCCGCGATTTGCGACCTAACCCCGGAGGTGCTTCGTCACTCAATCATTGCCCTGGAAAAGAACGTGCTGCGCGGCATGGATTCCATCCACCTTGGCAGCGCGTTTGCCCTTAACGTGGATGTATTCGTGTCGGCAGACGCC
>JAYTJE010000128.1:0-28339 GCA_043731355.1 Nitrospirota bacterium | reverse complement strand
ATCAAGCGCCAGCATCTGGACGCGATCCTGCTGTTCCGTATGGGCGATTTCTATGAGATGTTCGACCAGGACGCGGTGACCGCTTCCAAAGTCCTCGAGATCACGCTGACGGCGCGGAACAAGTCCAAAGGCATCGAGACGCCGCTCTGCGGATTTCCTTATCACGCGGTCGACGGGTATATCGCCAAACTCATCCGGCGCGGCTTCAAGGTCGCGATATGCGAACAGGTGGAGGACCCGAAGCTGGCCAAAGGGCTCGTGAAGCGCGAAGTGGTCAGGGTCGTGACGCCGGGAACGGTGCTCGACTCCAACCTGCTCGATGCCAAGGATAATAACTATCTCGCCTCCCTCTATCCCGCAAAGAACGGGTTCGGCCTGTCATTCCTCGATATCTCGACCGGTGATTTTTTTGTTGCTGAAATAGACGGGGCTGATAATCTTGCGGAGCTGGATACCATGCTTGCCCGGTTTACCCCCCGCGAGCTTGTGCTGCCGCGGGCGTATCAGATCGACGCCGGGCTTTCAGGCCTGCTCCGGCAGTATACGCAGGCGATCAACGGCAGCGATGACTGGACCTTTGACTACGAGACCGCGGATCGTGCGCTTTTGGACCACTTCAAGGTCGCATCGCTTGAAGGGTTCGGCTGCGGCGGTATGCAGGCCGGTATTTGTGCAGCGGGCGCCGCGCTCCGTTATATCGAGGAAACGCAGAAGACCGGCCTGGCGAACATCCGCGGGATGAAGCCCTTCAGGGCCAAAGAGCATATGGTCCTTGATGCGTCCTGCCAGCGCAATCTCGAACTCGTTAAAAATATCTATGACGGCTCCGCCCGGGGAACGCTTCTTTCCGTGCTCGATCTCACCGTTACGTCCATGGGCGCGAGAAAACTGCGCGAGTGGCTCCTGAACCCGCTCATGGATGCGGGGGAAATTGAGCGGCGCCTCGATGTTGTGGCGGAGTTCAAGAACGACCATCAATTCCGCTCGGACCTCCGGACCGCCCTCGGCACGGTCTACGACCTGGAGCGTCTGATCAGCCGCGTGTCGCTCGGCGCGGCAAACGCCCGGGACCTGCTTGCGCTGAAACAGTCCTTCTCGTCGCTGCCGCACCTTCATGAGCTTCTGGCCCGATGCAATTCCCGCCTGGTCTATGATATGGCCGCGGAATGGGACGACCTCGCGGAAGTCCATCAGGTGATCGAAAACGCCGTCCACGATGACCCTCCCTATACCCTGCGGGAAGGCAGGCTGATCAAAAAAGGCCACAGCAAAGAGCTTGACGAACTTCGCTCCATCAGCTCCGAAGGCAAGGGTTTTATAGCGGGCATCGAGCTGCGCGAACGGGAGCGCACCGGCATCAGCTCGCTCAAGGTGAGCTACAACCGGGTCTTCGGGTATTACATCGAAGTGACCAGGACCAATCTCGCGAACGTGCCGCGGGACTTTATCCGCAAGCAGACGCTGGCGAACGCGGAGCGGTTCATTACTCCCGAGCTTAAGGAATACGAAGAAAAGGTGCTCGGCGCAGAGGAGAAGATCCTCGACCTGGAGTTCCGGCTCTTCCATCAGGTGCGGGAAACGGTTGCTGCTTCAACCGTCAGGATCCAGGACATGGCGCGGCGGCTCGCGATCCTGGACTGTCTGGTATCTCTTGCGGAAGCGGCTGCAAAGAACAATTACATTCGTCCGTCGATCATCGACGGCGATATTCTGAAGATTTCCGAAGGAAGGCACCCGGTGGTGGAGCTGCTCACGCCGGAAGAGCGGTTCATCGCGAACGACACGCTCCTGGACTGCGAAGAGAACCAGCTGATCATCCTCACGGGTCCGAACATGGCCGGCAAATCCACCTATATGCGGCAGGTGGCAATGATCACGCTCTTGGCCCAGATGGGCGGTTTCGTGCCCGCCCGGGAAGCGCAGATCGGCATCGTGGACCGGGTCTTTACACGCATCGGGGCCTCGGATTTCATCACGCGCGGCCAGAGCACGTTCATGGTCGAGATGAACGAGACCGCCAATATCCTGAACAATGCCACGGACCGGAGCCTCATCATCTTAGACGAGATCGGCCGTGGCACGAGCACGTTCGACGGTATCAGCATCGCCTGGGCCGTTGCGGAACATATCCATACGAAGATACGGGCGCGGACGCTTTTTGCCACGCATTATCACGAACTGACCGAACTGGCGCTCACCATGGACCGGGTGAAGAATTATACGGTTGCCATCAAGGAATGGAACGATCAGATCATTTTCCTTCGCAAAGTGGTCGAAGGCGGGGCCGACAAATCCTACGGCATCCAGGTCGCCAGGCTTGCCGGTCTTCCGCGGAGCGTGATCCAGCGCGCCAGGGAAGTGCTGGCCAACCTGGAAAAGGCCGAGTTCAATGAAATGGGCGAGCCGGTGGCGGCATCGCAGGTACCGGCGGGTCCCCGCGTGGCCAAGGGCTCAAAAAAAGGAATAGCTTCCCCAGGACCGGAGCCGCAGCTTGGGTTGTTTGCCAGCGAAGCGGGGCTGCTTTTTAAGGAAATCGCCGAATTGAACCTCGATAGCATGACCCCGCTGGACGCCATGAACAAGCTGCACGAGCTGAAAAAGAAGGTCGAAGGAAGGTCCTGATGTGGAACGTTAGAACTGATTATGTGAAATACCTCTTTTCCTTCATTTTGCTTTAGTGTATATTTGTATTGGGAGCGAAGAGAAAGTCGGAATACGTATTCCGGGGCCTGAGAGAAAGGATCAATGATATGCCTACGGAGATTGTTCATCCTTACATAACCTCGCGGCAGGATGTCGGCGCCGGGCGCCCGATCATTGCGGGAACAAGAACGAGGGTAGCGAACATAGTGACCTATTATAAGCAGGGCCTTTCTCCGGAAGAACTTGCGCGCGAATTTCCTCATCTGTCGCTTTCACAGATTCATGACGCTCTTTCCTACTATTATGAACACCGGCAGGACGTCGACCGTGAGATTGACGAAGAGCTTGAGGAAAACCTGAAGGGGCTGCCGTCCAAATGAGGATAAAGGCCTATGTCGATGAAGACGTGCCATTATCGCTTTCGCAGGCGCTCCGTAACAGAGGTGTTGACTGTATCACGACCCAGGAGGCAGGCAATAAAGGACTTTCGGATGCAGAACAGCTCGCCTTCTCAGCAACAAACGGCCGAACGATAGTCACCCACAACAAAAAAGACTTCATTCTTCTCCACAACGAGTATGCGCGTTCCGGGAAAATACACGCAGGCATCGTCGTAGCCGACCAACTTCCCATCGGGATGACGTTACGGCGCTTCATGAAGTTATGGTTTTCCGTGTCAATCGAAGATATGGTCAGTAGGCTTGAGTTCCTGAATAACTGGAAATGAGCTTCATCATAGAAAGTATTTTTTTTCGATTTATAGGTCATGAATATGTGGAAACAATGGATAGGGGAACTTATCGATTCAGATAGTCGATGGGATGTCGTGCTCAACGTTGATATAGATCATCCTCATTCAGGGCGCTTGCTACTTTATAATAAATCTATACAAACGCTTTGGAGGCACGGACGTCTTCAAAATATCACTGTCACTAATTCAGAGATTACAGCAGATATTGAGTTTTCACCATATCCGTTTCCGCATAAACGCCTATTAGATGAGTCACCCGAGATATTTCGTGGGTCGTTTATTGGCAAATTCGCAGTCTCTGCCTGTATTAATGCTATCCTCAATACCCTCTCCGGTCCATCCGGCACTAATGGTTCACTCACTCTCAATTGCATTGAAACAGATGAACCCGCCCCCGCGGATCACAACTTTACGTGGACTCAATTTAAAGAGTGGGCTTACAATGCAGCAAATCCAAGCTATCATTTAATTTTTCGTGGGCATGAAAAAGCTTCATATCGTTTAAAGACCAGTTTGCACCGTACAGGACGTAGAGATCTTATTCGATATGCTGAACACGATCTTTCCGTTTTGTCAGGTTACGTCAGCGGCGTTAATGGCCGGACATACCGGCTGGATGATAATCACGATTACAACAATCTTCTCAGTCTGGCTCAACATCATGGATACCCAACTCCACTGCTTGATTGGACAGAATCACCATTTATAGCAGCATATTTTGCCTTGCGGAATATGAGTTCTGATTGCGGCACGAGATGCCGAATATTTGCATTTAATATTGATGAGTATAAACAAGACGTAGCAGCCGAGGAAGGTGGGCTCCAAGTACCTCACCTCTCGCTACATACTATTCGCGCTGCAGCTCGGGATCATGATAGAGCACTGCCACAGCAATCTGTGCTTATGCTTTCAACCGTAGTAGAGATAGAGTCTTTTATTGCCAATATAGAAGAACAGAGCAAAAAACGATACTTAACAAAAGTGGACTTGACGAGGCAGGATGCAGGTATCGCGCTTCATGAACTTCGTTTGATGGGCCTGACGGAGGCATCCATGTTCCCGGGTGTTGATGGCCTTTGTAGAGAGTTAAAAAATCGCTTTTTCAGTCCATGCGATTGACCCATTGCCCTGCTCTATCATCGTCTATGGGGAGCCATGCGAGCCTCGAACAGATTGCATAAACTTCCTCCTGTACTGCTCAAAAGTAGCGCGTTTGGGAAATTCCAGAGTACGTGTAGAAATTGAGGCGGCGTTATTACACTGCGCATTAACAATCACCCCTTCAACGCGACTCTTTATTGTCATAACGGGGGGCCGCTTTGACTACGAAACGCAACCTTAATCCTTATGATCCTGAGGTAAATAAGATGAGTAATATAGTTCATAGTAAATTCAATAAAAGAAGCCGACTTGCGTTTATCGTTAGGGAGCTATGCGTTATGCTTTCCATTATATTTCTTGCACCTATTGTATCATCGGCAGACGATACGATTAATGGTCATTACTGCTATACATTTGGAGACAATGAGAGTCTAAAAGATGCAAAAGAAGTTACTCGATCATTGGCAATAAAGAACGCCGTAGAATCTTACAGAATATTTGTGACTTCAACTTCCAATGTAAATAATTATCAGATTACTAATGATTTGGTCCAGGTGATTAGTTCTGGTTATTTGAAAGATTTGAAAGTCAAAAAACACAGCGAAAATGGGCGCAAAATATGTGACACAATTGAGGCAAAGGTGTCTCCACAGGAAGTCGAAAATGCATTACGGGAAGCCATGGCCAATCTTGGCAAAAATGAAGTTAATAGCTCTTCGCAAGATGACGCAAAAAAAATTGAAAGTCTATACGATGAGCTGGATGAATTTGATTTGTTGGATCGCAAATATATAAGCATAGTTAACGCCGCTAGTCAATATCTAGATGAAGGCTTGAAACTGTATGACTCCGCCCCGGCGGATGACCTTTCAACTTGGAGGTCAAGAATGTCTGGAGCGAAAAGGGAAACTATGGATGCAATTACAAAAATTTTAGAAGCCAGCGCATATATTGATAAGATGACCCAAGTTTTTGGAATAAGTGGTGATAGTGCAGAGCAAGTCAGTAGGGGCAGGCAAAAATTACACGATATGTTAGAGCAGGCAATAAAGGATGTAGATAGAGCGACTAAAGCTATGAACGATATGGATTTTAATAGAGCGCAAGATAAGATAAGTGAAGGGTATAACGAAACGGTACAGGCATATGCCTCGCTTAACGAGACCGCGAGGATAATGAAAGATAGTTGTAAATCCCTTCGTGAGGGAATACTTACCATCATAGAACCGAATCCAAAAACTGCGAAGAGGTTCAGGAATCGTGGGTATAATTTTAAAAAAGCAGAAAAGTATAATGAGGCAATTCAGGACTATGGTAAGGCCATAGAACTGGACCCAAAAGATGCGTGGAGCTTTATTGGTCGTGGTGATGCTTATGTTGCTCAGGGGAAGTATGAAGAAGCAATCCGTGATTATAGTAAGGCAGTAGGGGTGGATCCGAAAAATGCATGGAGCTTTATTGGTCGTGGTAAAACTTGTGCTAAGCAGAAGAAGTATGATGATGCCATCCTTGATTATAACAGGGCTATAGAGCTGAATCCAAAATCATCATTGAGCTTTACTCGTCGTGGACTTGCTTATGCGGGGAAAGGTAAGTATGATGAGGCAATTCGGGACTATGATGAAGCTGTAGAACTGGATCCGAAAAATGTACTCAACTTTAGAAATCGTGGAACCGCCTATGTGAACAAAGGTAAATATGATGAGGCAATCCGGGACTATGATAAGGCCATAGAACTCGATTCGCAAGATGTCTCCAGCTTTAGAAATCGTGGATTTGCTTATGCGAAGAAAGGCAGATATGATGAGGCAATTCGGGACTATGGTAAAGCCATTGAGATCGATCCTAAAAATGAATCTGCATATAACAGCCGCGGTTTTGCTTTTTTAGAATCAGGAATATTGGAAAAGGCTGAAAGTGACTTCAAAAAAGCTCTTGAGCTTAATCCTAATAATAATTCCGTACTTGTTAGTATGGCTGAACTTTACTCCGCAAAAAAAGATATTGGAGAAGCCTGTAAATGGTTAAAGCGCGGAACTGATAGTGGGTTTAAAGATTGGAATTATGTTAAAACATACCATACGTTTGATAATTTGAAGAATACTGACTGCTATAAAGAAATTGTCGATGGTAAGTAGGCTGACACATGGGGTTGTCTCTATGGGCATCTTTATACTGGCGCTTGCTCCGCAATTCTTGTTGACACCTTGCCCTGGTTTCTGGTAGTATCGTGCCACATTTAACCGTTCGAAAGGAGTTGTATCAGAATGCAGGTAATTTTAAGGGAAGATGTTGAAAAATTAGGAAAGATCGGCGATCTTGTTAATGTGGCTGACGGCTATGCCAGGAACTTTCTGGTACCCGGGAAAAAGGTCATTGAAGCTACTCCCAAGAATCTCAATGCCATGAACCATGCCAAGAAGATGATTTCCGACCGTCTTCGGAAACTGAAAAAGGAAGCCGCCGCGGATGCCGACGTGATCAAGTGCCTCTCGATAACGATCAAGGCGAAGGTTGGAGAAGAAGGCAAGCTCTTCGGGTCCGTTACGTCCATGGACATTGTTGAGGCCATGAAGGCCCAGGGAGTCGTGATCGACAAGCGTAAGCTCGTGCTCGATGAGCCTATCAAGCGGCTCGGCGATTTTACGATCACGGTAAAATTGCACTCCGATGTCACTGCGGATTTCAAAGTTTCGGTCATTGGCGAAGAGTAGCACCGAACGACAAAGAGTCAGGAATCAGGAGCCAGGAGGTGGGAGCCGGCAGGCAGGATGTAAATTCTGACTTCCGACATCCGCTTTCTGGCTCCTTTATTTTCCGTATTTGAGGTAGCTCCATGTCCATCCAGACCGAAGTGTCCCTCCAGAAGCTTCCCCCTCAAAATGTAGACGCCGAGCAGATGGTCCTGGGCGCCATCCTGATAGAAAATGACTCCATCAATAAAATAGTCGATGTTCTTTCCCCTGACGATTTTTACAAGGATTCCCACCGCAAGATATTCCAGATCATGCTCGACATGCACGTGGCCCGCGAGGCCATCGACTTAGTCACGCTCAGCGACAACCTGCGAGGCAAGACGACGATGGAGGGGGTGGGCGGCGCCTCGTACCTGGCGACGTTAGTCAGCCTCGTGCCCACGGCGGCGAACATCAAGTACCACGCCCGGATCGTGCGGGAAAAGTCGGTCCTGCGCAAACTTATTCATACCTCAACAGACATCATTACGCAGTGCTACGATGACTCCCGGACCGTGGACAGCATCGATGAGCTCTTGAACACCGCCGAGCGGTCAATTTTTGAGATTGCCCAGAAACAGATCGGCAAGCCTTTTTTCTCGCTCAAGGAAATCGTCGGCCACAGCATCAAGCTGGTTGAAAAACTGTATGATCAAAAGGAACTGGTCACGGGGATACCCACTGGTTTTGTGGACCTGGACAACATGATGTCGGGGCTCCAGCCGAGCGATCTCATTATTATCGCCGGCCGGCCCTCCATGGGAAAGACCGCGTTCGTTCTGAACATCGCGGCCCATGCGTCGATCGAAAAGGGAAAGACCGTTGCTTTTTTCAGCCTGGAAATGTCCAAGGGCCAGTTAGTGCTGAGGATGCTGGGGTCCGAGGCGCGCGTGGATGCGCATAAGCTCCGGACCGGCCATTTGTCCGATCGTGACTGGACGCCGCTGTCCAATGCGGCAGGCAGGCTGCACGAAGCGCCGATGTACATTGATGATTCGGCTGCCATCTCCGTGCTTGAGATGCAGGCAAAGGCGCGGCGGCTGAAGCTCGAACACGGCCTCGACCTGATCGTGGTAGACTATCTGCAGCTGATGCGGGGCCGGGGGAGCGAATCGAGCAGGGAACAGGAAATATCGAACATTTCCCGTTCGCTCAAGATGCTGGCAAAGGACCTGGAAATACCCGTCATCGCGCTGTCGCAGCTCAACCGGGCGGTCGAAACCCGGCCGGGCAAGGAAAAACGGCCCATGCTCGCCGATCTTCGCGAGTCCGGCGCCATCGAACAGGACGCCGACGTGATCCTGTTCATTTACCGCGACGAGGTCTATAATAAATGTGAATGCCCTCCTGACGGCGACTGTTTGTGCGAAAGGAGAGGCAAGGCGGAGATCATCATCGGCAAGCAACGGAACGGCCCGGTGGGGAAAGTGGACCTCACCTATATCAACAGGTTCACGCGGTTCGAAAACGCGGAAAAAAGATCTTTTTAAGGAGGACGACGGTGGCAACCGAAAAGGCGACGATCAGCGAGAATATTCAGAAATATATCCAGAAAGCCGACTGGAAATCCGCGATAGCGGAGATGGAGAAGCTCTTTGCAATTGACCAGGACCCCATCGTCCGGGTGCGCATCGGCGATGCGCGTCAGAAGCTCAATCAGAAGCCGGAGGCAGTGAAAGAGTACATTCACGCAGCGGACCTCTACGCTGAAAAAGGTTTTGTGGTCAAGGCACTGGCACAATACAAACTGGCGCTCAGGGTCGACCCAACAAGCAAGTTGGCCCAGCAAAAGCTGGAAGGCCTTCATTCACACACCACGGTTGCCGAGAACAAGATCGAGCCGCTGGAGTTCGGAACGCTCGAACCCGCCAGCAGCGTGATACCCCTCTTTGCCGACCTTACGCAGGAAGAGTTCAACGATTTTACCAAGCGAATGGTCGTGCATACCTATCCCGCGGGCAAGACCATCATCCGCGAGGGAGAGTCGGGCAGCTCTGTCTATGTCGCTACCCGCGGCACGGTCGGCGTCTCGACCATGCTCCAGGGAAAGAAAGTGCAGCTTGCCGTGCTGCAGCCCAGCGACTTTTTCGGCGAGATAGCTTTCCTTACCGGCAAACCGAGGACCGCGACCGTCGAAGCGATCGAAGAGACCGAACTGCTGGAAGTGCCGGAAGATGAACTGCTGGACCTTATCTCCAAACGGCCGCGCATCAAGCAGGTGCTCCAGAAATATCATGAAGAGCGGGTAAAAAACACGCTGGAGAAAGTCAAGGAAATGATATAGCCCCCTGACCGGACAGTCAACCTATTCGCGAAAACGGAGGCACGGGGATGTCGACTGATAAAGCACAGCTCATTGATTCGATCCAAAAATTTCTCGGCAAGTCCAACTGGAAGGCGGCAGTCGCCGAGATGGATAAACTGTTTGCGCTCGACCCCGATCCCATGATCCGCGTCCGCATGGGAGACGCCTACCAGAAATTGAAACAGACTTCCGAAGCGGTCAACGAATATATCCATGCCGCTGACCTTTTTGCCGCCACCGGAGTCATTGTAAGAGCGCTTGCCCTGTACAAACTGGCCCTCCGTCTCGACCCGCGGAGCAAACCCGCCAATGAAAAAATGGCCTCGCTCCATTCGAACAAGGCCATGACCGAGAAAAAAACCGAACCTGTTGCCGAAGGCGCGCAGAAGCCCGCCCGCAGCGTCATCCCGCTGTTCGCGGGTCTTTCTCAGGACGAATTCGACGATTTTACGAAAATGATGGCGGTGCATATTCTGCCGCCCGGCCAGCCCATTGTGAAACAGGGTGATACGGGCCAGTCAGTGTACGTTATCGCGAACGGTTCCGTCAAGGTCTGGACGCTGGCGCCCTCGGGAGAGCGGCTGGACCTCGCGGTCCTGCATGCCAACGAATTCTTCGGCGAAATGTCCTTTCTCACCGGCAATCCACGGACCGCCACGGTCGAGACCGCCGAGGACGCTGTTATCCTTGAAGTGACCGAGGACAAGCTGCGTGATCTGGTCACACGCAGGCCGCGGGTGCTGCAGGTATTGGAACAGTATTCCGCTTCCCGTGGAAAAGGAACGAGCGCGAAGATACAATCCACCCAGAAAGCACCGGAGCCGGTTGTCGAAAAGACCTTGCCGCCAAAAACGCCGGAGGACGCACCCGGGCAAGCCCCGTCCCCGAAAACGCCTTCCTCTCCGGAAAAGGCCGGACTGCTGGAGAGCATCCAGAAATGTTTCGGCAAAGCGGATTGGAAAACAGCCATATCCGAGATGGAAAAGCTTTACGCAATCCAGCCCGACCCCATCCTTCGCGTTCGCATCGGTGATGCATATCAGAAGCTGAACAACAAGGCTGAGGCGGTCAAGGAATATATCCGGGCCGCGGACCTGTATGGGGAAAAAGGCGCGGTGGTCAAGGCGCTGGCGCAGTACAAACTGGCATTGCGGGTCGATCCGTCGAACCATGCCGCCCATGAGCGGATCGAGGCACTGCATTCGAACAAAGCAATGAAGGAAGTCAAGGCCGTTCCGGCGGAGCAGGACGCCAATAGGCAGCAGATAGCAGCCAGCAGCGTCATTCCGCTCTTTGCCGGATTCTCCCAGGAAGAGTTCAATGCGTTCACGAAGGTCATGAACGTACACCCGCTGCCGGCCGGGATGCCTATTGTCGAGCAGAACGATACGGGCAAGTCGGTCTATGTCATCGCGAACGGGTCGGTGAAAATATTCACCACTCTGCTCTCGGGAGAACGGGTTGACCTTGCCACCCTTGGTTCGGGAGATTTTTTCGGAGAAATATCCTTTCTTACCGGCAAACCCCGGACCGCCACGGTCGAAACCACGGAAGATTCGGTCATCCTCGAAGTGACCGAGGACAAGCTTCGCGAGATTACTGCCCAAAAGCCGGGCATCATGGATATGTTGAAAAAATATTCCGAGATGCGGACCAAGGGCACCATGAACAAGATTCTCGAATCCGAGAAATAAACCTTCATCCTCTCATCGTGAGGCGCCGTATGCTCCGCAGAGCCGCAGTCGCCGGTCGTTTTTACCAGGGAACCAACGAAGCGCTCAAAAGCCAGGTCGCCGGCTATCTCATCCCTGATGCAGGGAAGGTCCGGGCGCTTGGCATTCTCTCTCCTCATGCGGGGTTGATGTATTCCGGGGCTGTTGCCGGGGCCGTTTATTCCGGCATCGAAATTCCGAACACTATCGTTCTTATCGGACCGAACCATACGGGTCTCGGCGCGCCTGTTTCTCTTATGTCCAGCGGAACCTGGGAAACGCCTTTAGGCACGGTTGCAATAGACGAATCCCTGGCCGCCTCTATCCTCTCGAAGTCCTCGCGGATCCATGACGATGCCCTTGCCCATCTCCGCGAACATTCCCTTGAAGTCCAGCTTCCCTTCATCCAGTATCTCAAAGATACTTTCAAGATTGTGCCGATCCAGATGCTCGATACGAGGCTGGAAACGTGTCTGGCGGTGGGAAGAGCGGTGGGAGAGGCGATTGCGGAATGCGGAATGCGGAATGCGGAATTTAACTCCGAACTCCGAACTCCGAACTCTGAACTGCCTCTTATCGTTGCCAGCTCCGACATGAGCCATTACGAACAGGCGGCCACGGCGAAAGAGAAAGACCTCAAAGCCATTCAACAGATGCTGAACCTCGATCCCGAAGGACTTTACCGCGTGGTCAAAAATTACGGAATCACCATGTGCGGATACGGCCCGGCTGTTGCCATGCTTGTCGCCTGCAAGATCCTCGGCGCGACCAGTGCCGAACTCGTCAAGTACGCGAACTCCGGAGACGTGAGCGGTGACTATGAGCAGGTGGTCGGCTATGCGGGGATTGTGGTGCGGTGAACGCGTGAAGCGGAGATTGAATTACCGCTTGCTGCGCACAAGAATCTCTGGTAAAGTTATATATGCATACAAAGAAAAAAGCGTCCCGTGTCTCCACGGAGGTGTTTCAATCATGTTCGCGGTTAAAGAAAAACATACTATAAAAGATTATAAACTTCTGCCGGAAGGCGCGCCCTATCAACTCATCGAAGGAGAGCTTATCATGACGCCGTCACCGACCACATTTCATCAGATTATTTCTGCTAATCTGTTTAAAAAAGCATCCAAGTTCGTAGACGAAAGAAAAGGAGGCATCGTTCTTTATTCACCTATAGATATTTACCTCGACGACGAAAACGTATTTCAACCTGATATCGTCTTTATTTCAAAACAAAGACGAGACATCATCAAGGACGACGGCATCCACGGCGTTCCCGATATGGTCATCGAGATACTCTCTCCGTCCACGGCTTATTACGACATTAAGAAAAAATATAAAATTTACGAAAAATTCGGAGTGAAGGAATATTGGATCGTTGACCCCGAAATGAAAGGCGTGGAACTGTTTACCCTCACCGAACAGGGTAAATTTCTGCTGAGCTCCAGCCTTTCAGAGCAAGGGACCGTTAAATCCGGCATCCTCAACGGGTTTGAGATGACCCTTGAAGAGATTTTTCTTGCATGATCCGTCAAGCCCCCGCCTGAGAATCACTGCTGAACCAAGCGCACTCTTGCATTGTGTAATGTATTACATACCTTGGAATCCTTCCCCACAAAAACCATCCAAAACTATTGTTAACTTGTTGATAATGCGCGCGATAGTGGTGGCATCACTGTTGCATGATACGCAGGTAAGAAAAAGCCCTAAGCCTGATGAAGCAGAAGAAACGGTGGGAGTTATGGTAAAATTCAAACTAATATGCCCGGACTGCGACGCTGTTATCATTACCTCATCGGCCGAGGCGCTGATCTGGGAAGTCTGCCCGGCCTGCCGGCGGCATCGCTGGGACATGGGCGATGTGATGATGGCGGAGTTGGCAATGGAAAAACACGTTGATAGTAAACAAATGAGTGCATCAGTGAGGATTCACAGTAATTAATGGGCGCTGCGCTCTGGCGGGCCGGTAGGGGCTATATTCTTTCTATAAGACAAGACAATTCTGTTACTAACTAAATATGATGGTCTCGTAAGAAGTCCGGAAGTGTCACCCTGAACGAAGTGAGGGGTCTCTCATCGTATTGATAAAGCGAGATTCTTCGCTTCGCTCAGAATGACAAATTGAGAGGTTCTCGACTTTTTACGAGTTCATCAGTTTTGGTTATACAGATAGCGTTGCTGTTCGTTGGTCAGGCAGAGCGCTGCCATGATGATGATGATGGTTTTTGGCGATAGTTCCCGGAAGGTTTTCATGAGCTCAAGCCCGTTCGCGTCGGGGAGCTGCACATCAAGAAAACAGATATCGTAGCAAGAACCCTGTATTTCACGAAGAGCATCCTTCCCGTTGGTGACCGTTATCACGTCGGCTCCGCCGTGCCTGAGTGTTTTGGACAGGGAGTAGAGAATCAGTTCTTTATCATCGACCAGCAATATTTTCGTCATTGTTTTAAATCCCTCAAAACATCCCACCTCATTTTAGATGCAATTCTCGTTCCCTGACTTAGCGCTTATTTTTTTCCTAAGAAAACAGTATGATAACTGGCAGCACAGTGATTTCGTGTATTCTCATCTGGTGAAATCCCAGTGTGCTCGGCTGTTTCACCAGAGAAGTATTCTATTAACGCAGTGTATTTAAACCTCCAGCAGGTAAAAACTCAAAAAATATGTGCTATACTTCAACCTATAAATGCGGGCCAAGGAAGGTCTGATACTAATTATGTTTGCAGACAGTCAACTACCTTGAAAACGCGGAAAATAATATGCTCGCAGAGATTCAACTCCAGCATTGAATGTCAAAAAATTATGGTGTTCGCAACAGCTCCTGCAACATCGTTGTTCTGGAAAAAGGCGACCGTAATAAAGACGGTTCCTGGCCAGTCAAAGTAAAGGTCGTATTCACTTATTTTGTAAACAAAGAACAAATTTCTGCTCCAACGGAAAAAACGCTCACCTTAAATATGTACAAAGCGAAGGACAGTGCGGGCAAAACTATATGGAAGGAGAAGTAAGGCATGTAATACGCCACGACTTGACAGGTCACCAGTCACTCTTCAAAGTGAAGATGCGCGCGGTTTCAGCACGCTTGGAAGGCGCTTCCTTGAAAATGGGCGAGTTTTTTTGATTTTTTGGCTGATATTCTATAGAGTATTTTTCGTTTCCATGAACTCCTCATCGCACCGATCATCATAAAGACGGCCTATGAGTATTTTACTAGACCGGCATGATTTTAGCCGAAGTAATGAAGTACGTGTAAGAAAGGAGAAAGAATTTTGAGGCGAAACGGAATGTTGCGAAAAAACCAAAGCGGTTCCCTGGTCATGCAAATCGTGTTCACTCTTTCTACGATTCTGCCGGTTCTGCTCTTGCTGCCAGGGACCTCGACGGCAGCGGTCAGCCTGTCTGGCGACTCGACCACCTATCTGCAGTCCAGACAGGCCACGGATGGGACAAAAGAACTTCCGCTCTATGAATACCTGAACCTTTCTGTCCAGGACATAGGGAAGGAAACTGTTTCGTTCCAGTTCGGCGGTTGGCTCCGGTACGACCTGAAGGACAACACTCAGGACACGGGCCTGAGCAGATCGGCCACGGATCTGCAGTATGCCTATCTCAGCTACCGAAGCAAGACCGCGAACACAACGGTTAACCTGGGACGGGTCATGGTTTTTGAAGGGGTGGCGGCGGAACGTCTTGACGGCATCTATGCAAGGACCGATCTGGCCAGGGGCTACGCAATTTCGGGCTTTGGCGGCACCCCGGTTGAAACGGGGACCGATATTCCGGGAAACGCGACCATCTATGGGACACGGGTATCGCATGATATCCCGGGACTGTACCAGGTAGGCCTGTCATATCTCAAGGAGGAAAAGAACAACACCTCCTTCCGCGAGGAAGAAGGCATTGACCTTTGGTACAGACCGGTCGGCAAAGTGGATTTCATGGGAAGGTCCCGGTATAATGCCGGGACCTCGGAATGGAGCGACCACAATTATGTCCTGGTGCTTGGCCCCTATTACAAAGTAAAACTCAATACGGAGCTGACCTCGGTTAACTACAAGGATTATTTCACAGCTTCCACGACGGCAGTATTCAGTTTCAGCCCGAGCATCATAGACCGCAACGAAAAGGTCGGTACGCTGGGAGAACAGGTTTCCTATGATGTGAGCGACAAACTGAGCGTTTCGGCGCTCTACAAATCCTATACCTATGACATCGCCGGCGATGCGAAGTATTACTCGGGAAGCGCACGATATGCGGTCGCGAAATCCTGGGGTGCGGGGGCGTCAATGGGCAGGATGGCAGGGAATGTGGAACGGCTGAAGTATAAGGAATACCGGGTCTATGGGTACGGCAAATACGGCAAGACCGATGCTACCCTTGATTACCTGCTCGTTAATTACGATGAGGCCATTAACCGTGTCCATGCAGCGTTTTCAGTAACGTTGGCGGCGGCGTATGAGCTGACGGAAAAGCTCAAGGTCGGCGCTGACGTGGAATACTCGAAGAACCCCGATTTCGACAAGGACATCCGGACATTTTTCAAACTGATGTACAGCTTTGATTCCGTCTACGGTAAGAAGGGGGGGGGGTAGCATGAAGCGTAAAACTATGAAAATAGCCTTTCTACTGCTTCTTCCGGCGCTCGCGGCAGTGCTTTTTGCCTGCGCCCATACGCAGAGCATGGCTGCAAAACACCCGATGGAAGTAACGGGTTTCCCCATCTGCAGTGACTGCCATACCGATAGCCGGGCAGTGATGGACCACACGAGCGATTTCAACACAAGACATAAGTTCTATGCGGCCCAGAACAAACAGACCTGCACGGTGTGCCATAATGAATCATTCTGCTCCGATTGCCACGCCCATAAGGAAGAACTGAAGCCGAGCGACAAGTACAAAGATTCTCCCGAGCGGTCGTTGCCCCACCGGGGAGATTATCTGAACCAGCACAAGATTGACGGCAGGATCAACCCGGCATCGTGTTTCCCCTGCCATGGCCGTCAGAATAATGAGAGGTGCAAAGCATGTCACCGATAAAAAAACTCATACTGGTCGGTGCGCTGATCGTCTCAACGCTGATGGTCAGCGGCTGTGGCAGCTCGACCCCGAATGCGAAAGCAGCGAATGATCATCAGGCCGCAGGCTGGCTGCCTGCGGGGCACATGAATGCCGCAAAGGCGAATCAAAATTCCTGCACTGAATGTCACGGAGCTGATTTTTCCGGCGGGATATCCGGCGTGGCATGCACTCAATGCCATCTCGGCGGGGTTGACTCGGTCCATCCGGTTGAGTGGGGCACGAACACCGTCTTCTTCCACCAGGGCTACGCTGCAGCGAATGGGACAAGTTCTTGTGCGAATGCCTTTTGCCACGGACTGCAGTTGCAGGGTGTTGACCAGAGCGGTCCCTCATGCTCAACCTGTCATTTCATTAAATAGGTAGCTGAAAGCTGAAGCATGAAACGCAACGAGGGGAGAATAATCTCCCCTCGTTTTTTATTTGAAAAACGTTCTATTGACGGGAAGCAGCGACGAAAGAAACCACACGCTGCAGATCAGTAAGACCCCTATGAATTTGCAAGCATATCTCATTGCCTTTTAAACAGGACAGGCGAAGTTATTTCCGCGTGCGCATTATACCGACCTGTGGCCTCTTACTGCGTTATCTCCGTGCCGATGCCTTCCCTGGTGAATATCTCCAGCAGCAGGGCATGGGGCACACGGCCGTCGATGATATGGACCTTGACGCAGCCGGCATCGAGCGCTTCAAAACAGGACCTGGTCTTGGGGAGCATGCCCCCTGCTATAACGCCTGAGCTGATCAGCGTCTCCACCTTTTTCTTGTTCAGCGTTGAAATGAGGTTCTTGTCCTTATCCAGGATTCCCGCCTGGTCCGTGAGCAAGATAAGCTTCTCCGCTTTTAAGGCGCCCGCGACCGCTCCGGCAACAAGATCGGCGTTGATATTATAGGTCTCTCCCTGGGCGCCGACGCCCACCGGCGCAATGACCGGGATGAAACCGCCCTGGTCGAGCGCCTGCAGGGCCCCCGGCCGCACTTCTGTAACCTCGCCGACCAGGCCGATGTCAATGATCTCTGTTTCGCCGGTTTCCTCGGATTTTCTGGTGAGTTTAAGCTTTTTTGCCTGAATCAGGCCGCCGTCCTTGCCCGTGAGGCCCACGGCCCTGCCGCCCGCCTGGTTGATGAGGTTTACGATCTCCTTGTTGACCTTGCCGCCGAGCACCATCTCGACGATGTCCATGGTCTCCTCATCCGTAACCCGCTGGCCCGATACGAATGAAGATTTTTTCCCCATTCGTTCCATGATTCTGCCGATCTGCGGTCCTCCGCCATGGACAATGACCGGGTTTATGCCGATGAACCGCAAAAGCACCACATCCTGCGCAAATCCCTGCTTCAGGGCTTCATCGATCATGGCGTTTCCGCCATACTTGATCACAAAGGTCTTGCCCCGGAAGGCCTGCATGTAGGGCATGGCTTCGATCAGGATCTTCGCTTTTTCGATCAGTTTTTGCATAATCATAATATATACCTGCTCAAATCCTCGCTCTTAACAATGTCCGAAAGTCGCTCGCGGATATAGGCCGCGTCTACGGCGATCCGCGCGCCTTTTCTCTCGGGCGCTTCGAAGGAAATTTCATCCAGGATGCGTTCCATGATCGTATGGAGCCTCCTCGCGCCGATGTTCTCGGTGCGCTCGTTCACGGTCGTAGCGGTCCCTGCTATTTCCTCGATGCCGTCTTTAGTGAATTCCAGAGTGATCTCCTCGGTCCGCATAAGCGCCACATGCTGCTTGATCAGCGCGTTTCGCGGCTCCGTCAGGATGCGGATGAACTCCGCCTTGCCTAAGGAATCCAGCTCCACGCGGATGGGGAAGCGCCCCTGCAGCTCCGGCATGAGGTCTGAGGGCTTGGCGGTATGGAATGCTCCCGCGGCAATGAACAGAATGTGGTCGGTCCTGACCGGGCCGTGCTTGGTCGAGACCGTCGAGCCTTCCACGATCGGCAGCAGGTCGCGCTGCACCCCCTGTCGGGAAACATCGGGCCCGTGCGAGTCCCGTCCCGCGATCTTGTCGATCTCGTCCAGGAATACCATGCCGGACTGCTCCACGCGCTGGAGCGCTTCCCGCGTTACTTTCTCCATGTCGATGAGCTTGGCCGCTTCTTCCTGCAACAGCAGGCGCAGGGCCTCGGGGACCTTGAGCTTGCGCTTCTTCGTCTTTTCCGGAAGGAGGCCGCCGAGCATCTCCTTGAGGTTCATTTCGAGCTCTTCCATGCCGATATTGGAGACGATGCCGAAGGGCATGACCTTTTCCTTGATGTCGAGTTCGACCATCCGTTCGTCGAGCTTGCCCGCCCGGAGTTGCTCGCGAAGCTTGTCCCGTGTGCCGCGCTGCTGTTCCTGCTGGTCCTCGGCCGGGTGTTCACTGTCCTGCGAGGGCCTCGCCGGTGGAAGCAGCAGGTCCAGCAGGTGGTCCTCGGCGAGCGCCGTCGCTTTTTCCTGCACCTGTTCCGCCACCTCGTTCTTGACCATGTTGACGCTGATCTCGGTAAGGTCGCGGATGATCGATTCGACGTCTCGTCCCACGTACCCGACCTCGGTGAACTTGGACGCTTCGATCTTAAGGAAGGGGGCCTGGACCAGCTTCGCAAGCCGACGCGCTATCTCGGTTTTGCCGACGCCGGTGGGCCCGATCATGATGATGTTTTTGGGCATTACTTCGTCGCGGAGCTCCTGCGGCAGGCGCTGGCGTCTCCACCGATTGCGGAGCGCGATGGCAACGGCCCGCTTTGCCTTATACTGGCCGATAACATACCGGTCGAGTTCTTCGACGATCTGGCGTGGCGTCATGGTGTCGTTCAAAAAAACCTCCGAAGGTGATAGGGTACGGGGTCCAGGGTACAGGGGCCAGGTTTTCCTGAACCCTGCCTACTGTACCCTGAATACTGCCGTTACAATTCTTCTATCGTAATTTCCTTATTCGTATAAATGCAGATGTCCGCGGCAATCTTCAGCGACTCTTCGACGATCTGGCGCGCTTCGAAGGTGGTGTGGTCAACGAGCGCCTTTGCCGCGGCAAAGGCGTAAGGGCCGCCGGAGCCGATGGCGGAGATGCCGTGCTCCGGCTCGATCACGTCGCCGCTGCCGGAAAGAATGAAGGACCGCTCGGTATCGGCGACGATCATCAGCGCTTCGAGCCTGCGAAGGACCCGGTCGGTGCGCCAGTCCTTGGCGAGTTCAACAGCGGCCCTGGTCAGATTCCCGTGGTATTGTTCGAGCTTGGCTTCAAACTTTTCGAACAGCGTGAAGGCATCCGCTGTCGCGCCGGCAAAACCGGCCAGGATCTTGTCGTTGTACAGTTTGCGGACCTTTTTAGCGTTGTGTTTCATCACCGTGGCGCCGACCGTCACCTGGCCGTCGCCCGCGATGGCGGTCTTGCCGTTGCGTCGTACCGCCAGGATCGTTGTCCCGTGAAACGTCGGCATTTCACTCATGAGGCCTCCCTTAATACTGAAACAGCATACAGTATGCAGCATACAGTATACTGCATCGCGCTACTTCTTCCTTGCCTTTGGATGCGCCTTGTCATAGACCTCCATCAGCGCGTCAAGGTTCACATGAGTATAACGCTGGGTGGTTGACAGACTAACATGACCGAGAAGTTCCTGGATCGCGCGCAGATCAGCTCCTGATTCGAGCATATGGGTTGCGAAGCTGTGGCGGAGTGTGTGCGGGCTTGCTTTCTGCTGCAGTCCCAGTTCTTTTCTGTAGGTTTCTAAAATACGCTGAAGCGTACGGGCTGTCAAGCGTTTTCCGCCCGGACCAAGGAAGACCGCGTTGCTGTCCGGGCTTTGCTGCCGCTGCCCCACATAGGCGTCGATGGCCGCGAGCGCGATGGCTCCCAGCGGCACGATCCGCTCCTTGCGCCCCTTGCCGCGTATGCGGATGAGCCGGTCGTAGCGGTTTATGTCATCGTGGTTCATGCCGATAAGCTCGCTGGCCCTGATGCCGGTCGAATACAGCGTTTCGAGAACCGCGCGGTCGCGGAGTTCCGTGTGGCCATGCAGCGAGGCCGGGGCCGCAGGGGCGTTCATGAGACGCTGCGCATCATCAACGGTCAAGACTGCGGGAAGGTGCTTTTCCTGGCGCGGGGTGGCAATGAGCCGCGCCGGGTTGTTCGACAGGATGCCTTGGCGGTTCAGGTATTTAAAGAATGCCCGCAGGGCCGCGAGTTTTCTGGCGATGGACGATTTTTTCAGCTTCAGTTTGAGCAGATGGGCCACAAATTCCCTCAGCGCTTTGTGGTCCACGGCGGCAAGGTCCGCATCTCCGAGATAATCGAAAAACTGATCAAGGTCGGACAGGTAGCCGCGCTCCGTATGCGGGGAAACGTTTTTTTCGGTCTTGAGGTATTTCAGAAAATCGAAGATGTACTTCCGCATGGCATTCCTTTAACGCATGAGGGGGGGGCTTTTGCAGGGAGAGACAATGGCGATAAGCCGGCAAAAGCGCTGTTTCCGGTCATCGATTAGCTGTCACCGTCATCCTCAACAGACGACTGCCGAAACAACAGATCAAAGCGATTTACTTTGCGGGGATAATTACTCAGGACCTTTTTCTGCGCCTTCGTCAAGCCATAAACCGCTTCTACGATTTCATCGAGCTGCTGCCAAAGAGCTTCGAGCACGACTCGCTGGCCGGTTTGCGCGCCTTCCGTTGCATGGCCGATTGATTTGGATTGCACGGCGGATATTTTGTCCGCCAGCGCCGCAAGTTTCCTGACCACATGTTCGTCTTCAATTATGGCGATGGGGAAAGGAACCAATTCAGCATACTGCCTGTTGAACTGCCTCCAACCCGAATCACTCATCCCGGCTTTAAGCCGTGCCAGGGCGCTGAACGTCGTCGAGTTGAACAGGCAGGCAATTGCTTTCAGTTGTTCAATCGAAGCATTTGGAAAGGTAATGGAGTTGACACGGACATTGTCCTGATAAATATTTCCTTCTTCATCAACAGCGGCGATTGTGTCTTCAATTGTTGACGGAAAAAGAACCTTGGGCTTAGCTTGACCCACGAGATTCTTCGGATAAGTATATAAATGCCAGCGATTTGGCCCGCTCTCAACCTCAACGGCTTTCAACAGCGCTTTTTTTCTTTCGTCTAAATATGCCGCGGTTTTAGGGTATCTCGTTTTTAGATCTTTCCAGCCGATCTCGGTTGCCGTTCCATTCTCGATGTCATAGGGGAATATGACCCAGGCATCCGCATTGTCCTTGCGGAAGGGGAAAAAACCGCGGTTCCGGCAGAGAGGCCGCAATGCCGCTTTTTCCAAAGATGCTTCGTAACCTTCACCATTTTTACCGATAACGGTGCGGGCCGTTACCTCGACCGGCTCAAACTGGTAGTGTTTGCCATAAAGAGTCTGCAGACCCACGGAAATCTGGAGTTTCGCATGTTGTCCGATCGTGCCGTGGCGGCGCGCGAGTTCATTATGGACCTCAAGAAGGTCCGGCTGATCAAAGGACCATACATTACTGTCGATCGAATTCCATTTTAACGAGCAATCCACGCTCGGCTTTTGAGCTTCAGCATCGAAAAGATTTTTGTACGTTTTATAATGGACCTGCCGGGAATTCCTCTGAAGAATTATGATCGCCGTATACGTCGTTCTTCCCTCAAACACCTGGATGTCCCGGAAGTCCTCAACTTCCGAAAGCGCCTTATTGCGAATAAGCCATGCGCGGACCACATCGCCATAGTCCGTTTTGAAAAAACGATTTTGAATAATGAACCCAAGCCTGCCGTTTTCATTCAGGAGTTTCAGCCCCAGCTCCATGAATGGCACGGAAACATCGGTTTTCCCCTGCGCTGTTGTTTCGTATACTCCGCTTTCCTTTAAATATTTATATTGCGAAGGCATCCATTCCTTATAACGCTTGACCTCGATATAGGGCGGATTGCCGACTACCGCGTCAAAACCGCCGGCTTCCATAACATCATAAAACCCTTTTTTCCTGTTGCGCCAGTCAAAGGGCATGACCTCGCTGATAAGGTCGTCAGTCTCGATTCCAAGCCCGATAATGTCCGGGCCGACCAAGGAGTTGCCTTGACGGATATTCAAACCGATTCCCTGGAGCAGGAGATGCGGTCCAACGGTCAGCTCCGCGGTCCTTTCAAGATAACGGAGGGCCAAAGACATGCGCGCCACTTCCACCGCTTCCGCGTCGATATCGACGCCGTGGATGCAATTATTGATGATTTCGCGCGCAACCTCCGGCGAAAGGCAAGGCCCATCGTCCGTTTCAGCGATAAAGCGCGCTTTCCGCTTGTCCTGCGGATGTTTTACAAACCAGGAGAGGATCAGGTTTTCCAGATAGTCATATACGCCGAGGATAAAGCTTCCGCTCCCGCACGACGGATCAAGAATTTTCAGGCGCAATAACTCGTCAGGTGTTTTCCCTTCCGTCAATGGCGACAAGGTCTTCTCGACGACCCGTTGCACAATCCACTGGGGTGTGTAGATCGCGCCTTTGGTCCGCTGGTATTCAGGCTTGTATTCATCGGTAACCGCGCTGCCCACGACACGCAGGCGTTTGCCGAGATAGCGCTCGTAGATGCCTCCCAGCATTTCAATCGGCACCACGTCGAAGCGATAGGGATTTGGAGAGTAGAGCGTCGCGGTAATATCCCTGAAAATCCGGCCCTTGAGCCACCAGTCCCGGATATGCGCTTCAACTCCCGTGGGGTCGTCTTCCTCCCGCGCGGGAAAAAGAATGCCGTCGTACACTTTACAATACCGCTTCGTATGCTCTTCCATGAATAAAGGCCAGAACCCGTCATCATCCATGCCCATAGCCAGCAGCGTGCCGAGTTCCTCAAGGCCGAAGGCTTCGCAGATCCTCAGGAAAATAATCCGGTCAAGAATTCTCTGTGAGGCCGCGGAAATTATACGGGCATCTCGTTCCTTGCCATATCTTAAAATGGATTTCGCGAGCTCTTTTCTCCAGAGAGACAGTTTTTCTTCAAAATCCTCATCAAAGGTCTTGCTGCCTTTTGGACGTTCATCATCGGGCAATCGCCGGGAAAGAGAACCGTTGTCAATTTCCTCCTTGGAAAAGAAATCCCAGAGCAGATCAAATTGCTCAAGATATTCTGACTGCTGAAGATAGTGGATTCGGGCGATATCGGCCTCGTCGGAGTCCTTTGGCCGGATCCTGCAATCATATATCGCCAATTCTTCGAAATTAAAGGCATAACTAACTTTAAATCCCTCGGACCAGCCATAGCAGCGGACCTGATAGGAAATGCTCGAATTCTCCTTAATGTCGGCCGCGAATCTCTTGGCATCAATAAACAAGATACGGCGGTCTTTCGATAAGAGGCAATAATCCGGACGGTTATGACTTGTGCCTTCCGCTTTCAGCCTTCGCGCCGCCCGTCCGAGAATGCGATATTCTTGCCGCACCTGGTGCGGATCCGAGGCGTGCCAGTTGAATATCTGGAGAAAGCGCTCCACCCAGGTTCGCGCGGTAGCTTCAGCCTGGCCACTGAGGCTGCCCCGCAGCTTCAGGCTGTTAAATTCTTCAAGCAATTCAGCTAATTTACGTTTTGCGGAATTTTTGGGATCCATTGCCATCCTTCCCGAAGTCGCTTACCAAGTTACTATTGATCCGCTATGTGTTTCACGATTATCTCAAATACAAATGAAAACTGCAACATCTTTACAGAAATAGAAAAAGGGTTAGCCATACGGCTACCCCTTTTTGAAAGGTGTTTCGATCAGACTTACTTTTTATCGGCTGCTCCGTGGCCCACCGGCTCCTGATTGCCGGCTTCCTGTCCCTCGGGCTTCGGTTCTTCCTTGTAATCGCACTCCTTGTTCTGGCAGGCGATGGAGAGTCCGGTCTTCTTGGAGTATTTCTCCACCAGGAACGGCGCCTTGCACAAGGGACAGGGGCGGGGGATGGGCTTGTTCCAGATGGCGTACTTGCAGTCCGGGTAATTGGCGCAGGAGTAGAACATCTTGCCGAAGCGGGAGCGCCGTTCGACGAGCTTGCCGCCGTCCTCGGGGCAGAGGACACCCGTTGACATGCCCTGGGTATATTTACAGTCGGGATATTTGGAGCAGGCAAGGAACTTTCCGAACCGCCCCCGTTTGATCATCAGGGGAGACTGGCACTTGGGGCAGAGCTCGTCAGTTGTTTCTTCCGGAGCTTCCTCGACCACGCCGTTCTCGTTGCGGACGAAGGGTTTCGTGTTCTTGCAGTCCGGGTAGCCGCTGCAGGCCAGGAACTGGCCGTTGCGGCCCCACTTCACGGTCATGGGTTTTCCGCATTTTTCACAGACGATGTCCGTGGGCACTTGCTCGGCCTTGAAATCCTGCATATCGGCCTGGGCCTTTTCGAGACTCTTGCTGAAGGGTGCGTAGAACTCCCGGATCACCTCGACCCAGGGCATCGTGCCTTCCTCGACCTTGTCGAGCTCTTCCTCCATCCGGGCGGTGAACGCGACGTCCAACACTTCCGGGAAGTTCTCGACGAGCAGTTTGTTGACCAGCACACCCAGCTCGGACGGTCTGAACTTGTTCTCCACTTTGCTGACGTAATCGCGCTCCTGGATCGTCGAAATGATCGCGGCATAGGTGCTCGGCCTGCCGATGCCTTTTTCTTCGAGTGTCTTGACGAGCAGCGCTTCCGAGAAACGCGGCGGCGGCTGGGTGAAATGCTGTTTGGGGTCCAGCTTGATGAGCTTGAGCGTATCGCCTTCCGTGAGGGGAGGCAGCAATGCTTCGCTGTCCTCTTCAGAGGGCGCCGCATCTTCCGCCTTTTCTTCCATGTAGACGGCCATAAAGCCCGGGAACTTGACGATCGATCCGGTGGCGCGGAAGGTATAGCCGCCCGCGGTCACATCGACCGAGGTCTGGTCGATAATGGCGGGGTTCATCTGGCTCGCGACAAAGCGGTTCCAGATGAGCTTGTAGAGCTTGAACTGGTCGGGCTGCAGGAACTGCTTGATCGCATCGGGTTCGTGGAGCACGGAGGTGGGGCGGATGGCCTCATGCGCTTCCTGGGCGCTCTTGGCGCTGGCGTAGACCGGCGGTTTTTCCGGAACGTATTCCTTGCCGTACTTGTTCTGGATCAGTTCGCGCGCTTCGTCCTGGGCTTCCTTGCCCACGCGGGTCGAGTCGGTCCTCATGTAGGTGATGAGGCCGACCGTGCCTGCTTTGCCGAGTTCGACGCCTTCATAAAGGCCCTGGGCGATGCCCATGGTCCGCTTTGACGTATAGCCGAGCTTGCGGCCCGCTTCCTGCTGAAGTTTGCTGGTGGTGAAGGGCGCCACCGGGTTGCGGCGGCGTTCTTTCTTGTCTATTTTGCTGACAACGTACGCTTGCCCCTGAAGCGCGGCCAGAATGGCCTGGGTTTCTTCGTTGGTTTTTATTCTGAGTTTTTCTTCGTCCTTTTTAAGAAGCTTGGCCTCGAATTGCGGAGGGAGCGCGCCTTCAAGCAGCGCGGTCAGCGACCAGAACTCTTCGGGAATGAAAGCTTTAATCTCTTCTTCCCGCTCGCAAATAAGCCGCAACGCAACGGACTGGACGCGGCCCGCCGAGAGTCCCCGGCGCACTTTTGTCCAGAGCAGGGGGCTGATCTGGTATCCCACGAGGCGGTCGAGGATGCGGCGCGCCTGCTGGGCGTCCACCATGTTGACGTCGATCTTGCCCGGCTTTTCGATCGCGGCCAGGATGGCTTTTTTGGTGATTTCGTTGAACAGAACGCGGTAGACCTCGTTATGCTTGATGCTGCCGGCAATGGAAAGGGCAATATGGGCCGCTATGGCTTCGCCTTCGCGGTCAGGGTCGGTTGCGAGCAGGATGCGGTCGGATTTCTTCGCGGCTGCCTTGAGTTCGTTGACGACCTTCGCCTTGCCGCGGATCTGGATCAGGGTCGGCGCGAAGTCCTTTTCGAGGTCCACGCCGAGCTTGCTTTTCGGCAGGTCCATGATATGGCCCACCGAGGCCTTGACCGTGAAGTTCTTGCCAAGGTACTTGCCGATGGTCTTTGCCTTTGCGGGCGATTCCACGATTACCAGTGATTTCATAGTCTCAATTCCACGCGGTCCGTTTGATCCTTCTCCGTGAGGAGGAGGGGGCGTCGTCATATTCCGTATTCGCCGCCGCAAACACCGAGAACGCAACAAGGGCCTTTACCTGGTCCAGCTCGATCCGGCCTGCATAGAGCTCGAGCGAGCGGTCGATCACGTCCTCGCGCTGGTCGTCGGAGATGATGCCGAGGTGCGTGAGCTTCGTGACGAAACTGAAGGCCTCGACGGTAAAGCGGCCGCGCTCCTCGTTGTTCATGGCCCGCGCCCCGCTGATCGGCGCGGCAAGCTCCGGCTCGAAAAAGGTCTCCGCTTGCTTCTGCACCAGCGTCTGCATGAGCGTCAGCGCCGTGTCGGCGTCCTGGATCCGGTAGCCGCTGTTCAAGAGCGATTCCATGATCTTGCCTTCGTCGTCGAAAAGCTCCTGTTTATTCCTGACCTGGTCCGCGATGAGCGAGAACAGGTTCATCATTAATTCGTCCAAAAAATCCTCCCGCACATCATCATACTGCCGCATTACGCTTCTTTTATATAGTACTTTCCCGGAAGCTGTTTTACCAGTCCTTTCAGCTCCAGAGTGACCAGGACCCCGCTTATGGTTGCCGGAGTGCTGTTGCTTTCCTTCATAAGGAGGTCGATATGTTTCGGTTCATGCGTGATCCGCCTGAAGACCGGTTCTTCGTCCCTGGTCAGTGAGGGAAGGTCACGCACCGCGCCGTTTGAACTGACGCCGGCGGTCTTTATCCTCAGCTCCCGCAGAATGTCCTGCGCGCTCTCTACCAGGGTTGCGCCCTGTTTGATCAAATTGTTCGATCCGCGGCTGCTCGCTGCGATGTTGCCCGGCACGGCAAAAAGCTTTCTGCCCTGTTCCTTTGCATACTTCGCCGTGATGAGCGACCCGCTGTCTTCTGTAGCCTCGACGATCACGGTGCCGCGCGACAGTCCGCTGATGATGCGGTTTCTGCCCGGGAAGTAGCCGGACTCGGGCTGCGTGCCAAAAGGATTTTCCGAGATCACCGCGCCGGACCTGCTGATCTCCTCCATGAGGCCTTTGTTCTCCGGAGGATAGGCCACGTCAATGCCGCAACCCAGCACGGCAATGGTCCGTCCCTGTGCGGCAAGCGCACCGCGATGGGCCTGCGTATCGATCCCCCGTGCCAGGCCGCTCACGACAGTAAGTCCTGCCGCCGCCAGTTCGTAGGAGATGTGGTGGGTCACGGTCAGGCCGTAATGCGTCGGTTTTCGCGTGCCCACGATGGCGATGCCGTCCCCCGGATGAAGGTCGCCCTTTACGTACAGAAAGAGCGGGGGGTCGGGAGTATTTTTCAGCGCCGCCGGATAAGCCGCGTCGTCAGCGATAATGACGGCGACACCTGCGTCCCGCGCCTTTGCCAGCTCCTGCTCCGCGAATTCGCGCCAGGAGAAGGAGGAGATCTCGCCTATCACCTTATCGGATAGACCCGAAATGGTCTTGAGCTCAGAGGATGATGCGGAGAGGGCCCGCTCCGGTGATCCGAAATGCAGTGCGAGCTTTTGAAAGGTGACCCGCCCGACTCCGGGGATGCTGCTGAGGCCAATCCAGTAGAGCGCAGGATCGTTGCTTATTTGCATTCAGCAGCCCGTCTCGCGAAGGATTTATAACTTTAGGGTGGAAATTATACAGAGTCAGCGAAGATAGTCAAGGATTTTTTTGGAACAAGGTGCGATGTGAGTAAAATTGGCCTTAGGTTACAAGGACAAAGCGCACATTCTGTTATTTTTGACGGAGCAGGGTAGTGTAGCCATCAGTTCCTGGCTGGAGACCGGGAATCACCCCCTGCCTCTCGCAAGACCGTCCTCTAAACGCTTGCATTTCAGACTCAATTCCCCTATTCTTATTTTGGGATCTTCTCCATGTCACTGACATAAAAATATGCTAAAAATGTCGTAAACGTCGCTCTGGAAGCGGACTTAATGATTGCCAGAGTGGCAGTAAAAATGG
>JAYTJE010000127.1:0-48518 GCA_043731355.1 Nitrospirota bacterium | reverse complement strand
CTTTTTATGCCTCACTAACAATCATTAAATCCGCTCCCAGAGCGGACGCTATATCATTTTTGGCATTATTTCATGTACACGACATGGAGAAGACCCGTTTTTTGAGCAGGGATACTGCATCCTCCCTCCGCTCTCCGATGCAAGGCAATGTTCTCGGTGATCACCTTCCAATGTTTCCGACGTGAAAATAACCAGCACAGATCGGATGCGACGGTAACTATTTGCCCTCCGGAACGATTTAATTATAGTTCAACGATGATGAAATTTTTGCTATAGTATAACTATGATTAAAACGTATATCAGCCGTCCTCTGTACCTCGATAAACTGAGACCCTACCTGAATAAGGATGTTAACGACTGGTGGAATACCTCGCGGACAATATCGGAAGCATGGTCTCGGCGAAAAAGATCAGTGACTTTCTCAAGTCGCAGTGGGAAGGAAATCGATTTTGTCTGCGAAAAACGAGGTGATCGGCTGTATGTCCAAACCGCTTATATCATGCCCGACAAAAAGACACGGGACCGGGAGTTCGGCAATTTACTGGAGATCAAGGACAATTTTAGAAAAGTGGTAGTGTCAATGGATCGAATGATCGAGGGCGGCTATAAAGGGATAGAACATATTTCCGTTGCGGATTTTCTGCACAACGAATGAGGCGCCTCGGCGCGTTACTCAGGGGGAGAGCGCTTTGTTTATTTTCAGTTCCCTGTTATAGATCCGGCAGTATCGGCTACCCTTAAAATACCCTGACCGGGTGATGGCAAATACCCGCATTTTACTATACACTGATCCGACGATGAGCCCGCAATTGAACCCATGAAAACTGCTATTAAAAAAAAGGTCTTACTCCTGCTGATCAGTGACGGCGTGGCGATGTTCTCCTCTTTCATCATCGCGCTTTCTCTGGGGCATAAGGAACCTTTCGCGGTAAGCCTCCTGTGTGCTCATCACTGGGGCTTTGTGACCCTCTTTTTCTCCACCGTGCTCCTGTTTTTCTTTTTTGACGCCTATACCCTGCACAAAATACCGCACCGTTTTGCCCAGCAGGCGCTGGTCCTCGGCTTTGGCCTGCTGGGAAGCTCGATCCTGTCGACGTTCATCTTCTTTTTATTCCGGGACACGGTCCCGCGAGCGGTGTTCATTCTTTTTTTTGGAAGCGCATTCTGTCTTATCGTCCTGTTCCGTTACCTCATCAACAAACATGCGCTTTCCTCGGTCTACTGGAGGGTCCTGATCGTCGGTGATGGGAAAAGAAGCTCCGCAGTGGCGCAGCTGATCAATTCCCGGCCGTATCTTCACACAGCAGTCGTCGGCTATGTGTCCCGGGGAAACGGGAACCAGGCAGAGGGCCAGCTGCCCCATCTGGGGAACATACAGGACCTGGTCTCGATCGCTAAGAATAAGGCCGTTGATCAGGTCATTGTGGCGGTCCCCATCCTGGACGACAATGACCTGATCAAGCATCTGGTGGAGTGCATGCAACGAAAGATCAAGGTTTCCGACTTTAGAAGGGTGATCGAGGACATTACCGGCAAAGTACCGATTGAATATCTCAATGACAACTGGTTTGTCCTTGAATTAAGCACGGCGGATAAGCATTATTTCTGGCTTGCCAAACGCGCTTTTGATGTCGCGATCTCCTGTGTCGGGCTCTTCCTGGCCTTGCTCCTGCTTCCGTTCGTCGCCCTTTTGATAAAGCTTGATTCGCGCGGGCCGGTATTTTATTCCCAGTTTCGCGTTGGCAGGCTGCTCATGCCGTTTCGCGTCTGGAAACTCCGCACCATGGTTGTTGACGCGGACAAGAACCATGTCCATTGGACCACGGACCATGATGCCCGGATCACGCGGATCGGTAGGCTGGTCCGCAAGATGCGGCTCGATGAGGTGCCCCAGTTGATCAATGTTCTGAAGGGCGAAATGAGCCTGATCGGCCCGAGGCCCGAGGCGCTGAGCCTCGTGGAGCTGTACACCGGGGCGATCCCGTATTATCCGGAACGGCACATGGTAACGCCCGGGATCACGGGATGGGCGCAGATCAATTACCCTTATGGGAATTCGGTCGAAGATGCGCGCCAAAAACTGATGTACGATTTTTACTATATCAAGAACCGGTGTGTAACGCTGGACCTTATCATCTTTATCCGGACCATCAGGACCGTGCTTACGGGCAAGGGCGCGATGTAGGGTAGGGACTGGGAAGGGTGAAGAAGGGCATATTCACCATTCACTGTATTTAGATATCAGGAGGTCAGTTGAAAAAGATATTGATAACCGGAGGCGCCGGGTACATCGGCAGCCATGTCGTAAAAGCACTTGCTGAACAAGGGCACGAGCTCCTTATTTATGATAACCTTTCCACCGGGAACAGGAACGCCGTGCTTGCTGGAGATTTTGTCCTGGGCGACCTTGCGGATGCGGCGCGGCTCAGGAAAACGATCCGCGCTTTCCAGCCCCGCGTAGTGGTCCACTTTGCGGCCTCCATTGTCGTTTCGGAGAGTGTGCGCGACCCCCTGAAGTATTACCGCAACAACACGGCCAATGCCCTGAACCTGATCGAAGCATGCATCGACGAAAAGGTCCCCGACTTTCTCTTTTCTTCGACCGCCGCCGTGTATGGCATTCCCGAGAAGGGCCAGGTTGATGAGCAATCCGTGCTCCGGCCGATCAACCCCTATGGCAGCGCCAAGATGATGGTCGAACAGATCCTGCACGATACCGCCGCGGCGCACCATTCATTTCGCTATGTATCGCTGCGGTATTTCAATGTTGCCGGCGCTGATGAACAGTGCCGCATCGGCCAATCCTATAAGGAATCAACCCATCTTATCACGCGGGCGCTCAAGACGGCAAAAGGGGAGTTCCCCTTGCTTGAGATCTTCGGCGCCGACTATCCCACGCCGGACGGCACCTGCGTCCGCGATTACATCCATGTCGACGATCTTGCCGCGGCCCATCTGGCTGCCCTTGAGCACCTTTCCCGGAGCAACACGAGCGGGGTATTCAACTGCGGGTACGGCCATGGCTACAGCGTCCGGGAGGTGGTTGCTGCGGCAAAAAAGGTGACGGGTGTCGATTTTCCGGTTAAAGAATCAGGCCGACGGGAAGGGGATCCGCCTTCGTTGATTGCCCGGAGCGAAAAGATCAGGTCGGTCCTTGGCTGGACGCCGCGTCATGACGACCTCGAATACATCATCAGGACCGCATGGGCCTGGGAGAAGCAACGGTAATCCGCTACTGTTTGCAGTTATGCGGAAATTAACTTATTGATTTTACCTGGCGCCTTTGCTATAGTACGTGCTGCAACTCATTGAACATCTGATACAAATACCATAGTATCATCATGAGGTGAAATACATGGCACACAGAATAGCGCTCAGGACCATTCTTTTATTCCTCTGCATGAGCTGGTTCCTCGGAACGAACAGCATCTCCCTGGCCCAGACCTATGACCTGGACGGCGATCTGTACAGCAGAGAAAAGCGCGCGGAACAGGTTGTCGAGGCAGTGAACCGCCCGCCCAATATCCAGGGCCTCACGGGCCTTTTGATAATGAACTCCGCCTTCACCCGGCGAGTCGGCACCCTGGCCGTGGCCGCATCCGCGCTGGGCGAGGACAGCAAAACCCCCAATTACAGCGTCATTCAGGTGCCCATCACGCTCACCTACGGCATAACGGATACCCTTGAAGCAGGCGTGAAAGCAAAATATATTAATTACGCGAAGAACAAGGAAAAGGGACTCGGCGACTCTGAAGTGGCCCTTAAATGGAGATTGAACACGCATAGTACCACGTTTCCTGAACTGGCCCTCGGCATGGTGGGGATGCTTCCCACGGGAAGCGATGCAAAGGGGACCTCAAAGGGCATAAACGAAGTAACCGACTGGGGCGCAAAGCTCATGGCGCTGGCTTCATCGGAGACAAAAATTCTGGACAACTCCTTCCTGGGCATCTACCTGGAAGCGCAGATGGTGTTCATTGACGGCTTCTCCGCGGGTACCAAAACAAGCACCCAGGACCGCTATGGCGTCCTCAACGCCGGTCTCCTGCTGCCGATCAGCGCGAACAACCGGTTTCAGGCCATGCTGGAGCTGAGCGATACCATCAAAAAAACGATGGGCACGACAGCCCTTGCCGAGGGCAACCAACTGGGCATCACACCGGCCCTTCGCTATGTGACGGACACCCTGAGCATTACGGCCGGCGCGCAGTTCCTGCAAAAAGACACGACTGGGTATAAAGACACCATCCGGTGGACCGGCACCTGCAGTTATCAGTTTTAGGCACTGTCAGCCTTCGTTCTTCAGCCTGAATACCCGAGCAGTTACTCATCACATAAGGACCATTACCCGCTATGCCGTTTACCTTTAAGAGACTCCCGATCCCCGGCGTGCAACTCATCGAACCAAAGGTCTTCCCGGACGGAAGGGGCTTTTTTCTGGAGACCTACAAGCATTCCGAGTTCATGGAAGCGGGCATCCCCGAGCACTTTACCCAGGACAACTACTCCCGCTCGGAAAAGGGCGTCCTGCGGGGGCTCCATTATCAGAAGGCCCCCCATGGCCAGGGCAAGCTGATCCGGTGCGTAAAGGGGAGCATCTTTGACGTGGCAGTGGACATCAGAAAGGGCTCTCCCACCTACGGCAAATGGGTCGGCGCAGAGCTCACGGAAGAGAACAATCATTTGCTCTATGTGCCGGTAGGATTCGCGCACGGCTTCCAGGTCCTCACTGCTTTTGCCGAAGTGCTCTATAAATGCACGTCCGAATATTATCCCGCAGCCGACCGCGGCATCATCTGGAACGATCCCGCACTGGCCATTGCCTGGCCGCTTCCCGATCCGCTCCTTTCCAAAAAGGACATTGTCCATCCCGTGCTCAAGAATGCGGACAATAACTTTACCCTCTAACCTATGAGATACCTTATCACCGGAAAGAACGGGCAGCTTGCGCGCGCCTTTCAGCAGGAATTCCATCGAAGAACAACGGAGTTCGTTGCTCCTGACGAGTCCGCATTTGATATTACGGACCGCGCCGCCGTGCTTCAGGCGGTGGGTTCCTATAAACCGGACGTGATCATCAATTGCGCCGCCTATAACCTCGTGGACAAGGCTGAGCAGGAGCGTGAAAAAGTATTCTCCGTCAATGCAAAAGGCCCCGGGATACTCGCTGCGGCGGCCAGAACCCACAACGCGATCCTGGTGCATTTTGGATCGGACTATGTTTTCGACGGGGCCAAGGAAAACGGTCTGTATACGGAGCAGGACCCGGTCCATCCTCTCAACGTGTATGGCGAGAGCAAACGGGAAGGGGAGCGGCTGGTGCAGGAGGGGACGGACAAGCAGCTCATCTTCCGCTTGAGCTGGGTCTTTGGCGAAGGGAAGCAGAATTTTATTCATAAACTTTCCGAGTGGTCGCGGAATAATGCCTTCCTGAAAATCGCCTGTGACGAGTTCTCCGTGCCGACCTCTACCCATACGGTCGTCCAGGTGACCATGAAGGCGCTGGAACAGGGCGTTTTCGGCCTTTACCATCTTACGAACAGCGGCTATTGCTCCCGTTATGAATGGGCACAATGCATTCTCCGCGAACTGGGCGTACAAAAGTTCATCCGGCCGGTGTCCATGGACAGTTTCAAGCTGCCCGCCCAACGCCCCCGGTTCTCCGCAATGAGCAATGAACACCTATGCCGTCAGCTCAACCTGAGCATCCCGGCGTGGCAGGAGGCGGTCGCATCATTTATCCGTGAAAGGAATAGTGCTCATGACTAAGGCCAGTGCGAACTTCCTGCCTTCGGCGAATATCATGGTGACCGGCGGCGCCGGCTTTATTGGCTCCTGTTTCATCCGATACGTTCTGAATCAGACGGATTTCAAGGGCAGGATCATTAATTTTGACAAACTGACCTATGCGGGAAACCTGCTGAACCTTGAAGATATCAATAAAAAATTCGGCCCCGGCCGGTACGTCTTTGAGCGGGGAGATATTTGCGACCACACCCGGGTGGAGCAATTGCTCAAGACCCACGAGATCAACGTTATCGTGCATTTTGCCGCGGAAAGCCATGTTGACCGGTCCATCGTCGGTCCCAAAAACTTTATCGAAACCAATGTGAACGGCACCTTTACGCTGCTCGAAGCCGCACGGCAATTCTGGAAAGAACGGACCGATGTGCGGTTTCAC
Source organism: Nitrospirota bacterium (assembly GCA_043731355.1). Lineage (GTDB taxonomy): Bacteria > Nitrospirota > UBA9217 > UBA9217 > UBA9217 > GWC2-56-14. Next base: position 42,337 of record JAYTJE010000127.1, on the reverse strand, counting down.
CATATCAGCACCGATGAGGTCTTCGGCTCACTCGGGGCGGAAGGGTATTTTTTTGAGACCACGCCGTATGACCCCCGAAGCCCTTACTCGGCGTCCAAGGCGGCGTCCGACCATATTGTCAGGGCCTATCATCATACCTACGGAATGCCGGTCACGCTGTCGAACTGCTCGAATAATTACGGGCCCTACCAGTTCCCGGAAAAGCTCATCCCGCTGATGATCCTGAATGCCGTGGAAGGCAAGGACCTTCCGGTCTATGGTGACGGGAAAAATGTGCGGGACTGGCTCTACGTCGAGGACCACTGTGAGGCGATCTGGCTGATCCTGCAAAAGGGCAAAGCAGGGGAAACGTACAATATCGGCGGCGAATGTGAAAAAAAGAACATCGAGCTCATTGATGAGGTCTGCGCTTTGCTCGAAACAATGCGGCCGTTGAAGGGCAACCAGCAGGTCAAGCACTATCGCGAGCTTATCACCTTTGTGAAAGACCGGCCCGGCCACGACCGCCGCTACGCCATCAATTGCGACAAGATCAAGAATACGCTCGGGTGGACCCAAAAACACGACTTTGAAATCGGGCTGCGCGATACGATAGCCTGGTTTCTGAACAACAGCGCCTGGGTAAACAGCATCAGGAGCAAGGAATACCTGAACTGGATGGAAAAGAATTATTCACGGTAAGCCCCCAGCGCTATCCGCAATGCCGCAGACAGGTTATGTTATGATGAACACAAACAACAATATCCCGGGAGGCGCATCACCCATGAAAAAAACCGCTCTCATCACCGGCATCACCGGACAAGATGGCTCGTATCTCGCGGAGCTTCTGCTCTCAAAAGGCTATGAGGTCCATGGCCTTATCCGCCGCGCAAGCACCTTCAACACGGGTAAAATTGACCACATTTACACAGACCCGCACATCCAGGGGACCAGGCTCTTTCTGCATTATGGCGACCTTGCCGACTCTGGTCAGTTAACGCATATCATTTACAACATCAAACCCGATGAAGTTTATAATCTCGCGGCCCAAAGCCACGTGCGGGTCAGCTTTGACATACCGGAATATACGGGCGACATCGTTGCCCTGGGGGCCACTCGTGTTCTTGAAAGCATCCGGCACAGCGGCATCAAGACCAGGTACTATCAGGCGTCATCGTCCGAGATGTTCGGCGCCACCAGGCCGCCGCAGAATGAAGCCACGCCTTTTTATCCGCGCAGCCCCTATGCCGCCGCAAAAGTGTATGCCTACTGGCTGACCGTGAATTACCGTGAAGGCTATGGGCAGTTCGCCTGCAACGGCATTCTTTTTAACCACGAATCGCCCCGCAGAGGGGAAACCTTCGTGACCAGAAAGATCACCCGGGCAGTAGCCGCCATTCTTGCGGGCAAGCAGGACAGGCTGTACCTCGGCAATCTCGACGCAAAACGGGACTGGGGATTCGCGCCTGAGTATGTTGAATGCCAATGGCTCATGCTCCAGCAGGAAAAACCTGAAGACTTTGTCATCGGCACCGGTGAAAGCCATACGGTCAGGGAATTCGTGGAGCTGGCCTTCCAGTATGCGGGCATTGAGCTTGAGTGGAAGGGGAAGGGCACCGAGGAAAAAGGCGTTGTCCGTTCTCTCAGGGCAGCTCACTCCGCTCACCTTGCAGCGGGCGCGCACCTGCTCGAGATCGATCCGCGCTATTTCCGTCCTACTGAAGTTGATTACCTGCTTGCCGATGCTTCCAAAGCAAAGAAGCAACTGGGATGGACGCCGAAAATAACCTTCAAGGAACTGGTGAAGATCATGGTAGATGCCGATCTGGAAGCGCTCCATCTTCCTTCTCCGGGTGAAGGAATGCAGATTCTGAAGAACAAAGGTATTCTCTGGACAAAGAACAAACAAATATAAAGGCCGCCCGTGATTAAGAATTCAAAAATCTACATCGCCGGCCACCGCGGACTCGTCGGTTCAGCGATCCTTACCAGGCTCCAGACAACGGGATACACCCGGGTGGTTACCCGGACCAGCAAAGAACTGGATCTGAGGCGCCAGGCCGATGTGGAAGCCTTCTTTAGGCAGGAAAAACCGGAATACGTATTTCTGGCAGCGGCAAAAGTAGGCGGTATTCTGGCCAACAGTACCTATAAGGCGGAGTTCATCTACAATAACATCATGATCGCGGCGAATGTCATCGACGCGGCATACCGGTCCGGCGTAAAAAAACTCCTCAATCTCGGTTCATCCTGCATCTACCCGAAATTCGCCCCGCAGCCCATGAAGGAGGAGCATCTCCTCACCGGCCTGCTGGAGCCGACGAACGAACCCTATGCCATTGCGAAAATAGCCGCGATCAAGCTCTGCCGGTATTATCATGAACAGTACGGCGCCGACTTCATCTCGGCCATGCCCACCAATCTCTATGGTCCTCATGACAATTTCGATCCGGCAACCTCCCATGTGCTGCCGGCGCTCATTCGCCGGTTTCACGAAGCCAAGCTGTCGCACCAGCCGAAGGTAACGCTTTGGGGCACCGGGAAACCCTTTCGCGAATTTCTGTACGTTGACGACCTTGCAGAAGCCTGCTGTTTTCTGATAGAACACTACAGCTGCGGCGATATCGGCGAATTCATCAACATCGGGACCGGCAAGGACATTACCATCAGAGCGCTCGCGGAGCTGGTCAGAACGGTGGTGGGTTATGAAGGCGAACTCGAACAGGATCTTTCAAAACCGGATGGAACTCCCAAAAAACTTCTTGATGTCGGCAAAATACTTCAGCTCGGCTGGTCGCCGAAAGTGTCTCTTCACCAGGGTATCGAGAAGACCTACGCGTGGTATCTGGATCATGGCATCAAGGGAGCTTGATGCAGCGTGTACAAGAACAGCGTTGTTTGCTGAAACAACGGTCCTGACAGAAGCGCCCTAAATCCCTGAATCGAAGGAGATCTAATATGTTCGCTGTTATCATGGCCGGTGGTTCGGGAACGCGGTTCTGGCCGTTGTCCCGCGAAACAATGCCTAAACAGCTCCTGAAGCTCGGCGGCAATGATACGCTCATCCAGGAGACCGTGGGCCGCATACTTCCCCTTATCCCCCGGGAGGACGTTTTCATTGTTACGAACCACGGGTTGGCGGACGACCTTGACCAACAGCTTTCTTCCCGGTTTGGCGGCGCTTGGGATTCGAACCTCATTTTTGAGCCACTGGCCCGGAACACGGCTCCGGCACTGGGGTTATCCGCGCTGCATCTGAACAGAATAGATCCCGATGCCGTCATGGTCGTCTTGTCCGCGGACCACGCTATCCGCCGGGAAGAACAGTTTCTGCGCCTGATCCGTGTCGCGGCCGCGGCGGCGCAACAGGATTACCTGGTGACGCTCGGCATCAAGCCGAACCGCCCCGAAACGGGATATGGCTACATCAAGGCCGGAGCTTTGATCGAAGACCCTGGAATCAAGGGCGTGTACGCCGTCAATGCATTCGTTGAAAAGCCGGACCAAAAAACCGCCCAAACCTATCTCACGAATGGGAACTACTATTGGAACAGCGGCATGTTTGTCTGGAAGGTGAAGACCTTCCTGGCTGAACTTGAAAAGCACCAGCCGGCGATGTATCAGGGACTGATGGAGATTCAAAACAGCATCGGCACAGACCGGGAAACCGAGGTGGTGACCTCGGTGTTCCAGAAGCTCAAATCGATCTCCATTGACTACGCCGTGATGGAAAAAACCGATAAGGCGGCAATGGTTCCCGCTGACATTGAATGGTCGGATGTGGGAAGTTGGGCCGCTCTCGATGAGGTCTTGGATAAAGACGCATCAGGCAATATCATCTCCGGGAATGTCATCGATCTGGGCAGCAGCAATTCGGTTATCTATGCCGAAAAAAGACTGGTGGCCACCATCGGCCTGCGTGATGCGATCGTTGTGGACACGCCTGACGCGACCCTTGTCTGCGGCAAGGAGAATGCACAGGACGTTAAAAAGATCGTCGAGGAGCTCAAAAAACGCAAGGCGGAAGAACACCTTTTCCATCGCACCGTGCGCCGCCCGTGGGGCAGCTATACGGTCCTTGAGGAAGGGGAGCGATACAAGATCAAGCGTCTTGAGATCAATCCCGGCGCAAAACTTTCCTACCAGGCACATCATCATCGGAGTGAGCATTGGGTCGTGGTGGCCGGCGCCGCCCGCGTTACCAACAACGACAGGACCTATGACGTCCACCCGAATGAGAGCACCTATATCCCAATATCGGCAAAACACCGGCTGGAAAATCCCGGCCTCGTACCCCTTCAGATCATCGAGATCCAGAGCGGAGAGTATCTGGGAGAAGATGATATCGTCCGATTTGACGATGATTATAAACGACACGAAAGAAAGAACCGTCGTCCCTTGCCTCCGGTGAGAACGGAAAAACCATGATAAATCCTGAAATTTTTCGAGAATACGATATCCGCGGTATCGCGGAACGGGACCTTACCTCCCCCCTTATAGAGGCTCTGGGACGCGCCTTTGCCGCTTCCCTCTCGACGAAGGGTATCACCACCGTGACCGTGGGTTATGATGCCCGGACCAGTTCACCACGGCTGTGCAATGCGATCGTGCAAGGATTATCATCCTCTGGGATGAATGTCACGATCCTCGGACTTTGTCCCACGCCGGCCCTTTACTTTTCGCTTTTTCATCTGAAAGCCGGGGCCGGAGTGATGGTCACCGGCAGTCACAATCCGGCGGAGTTCAACGGCTTTAAACTCTGCGTTGGCCACGATACGATCTATGGCGAAGAGCTCCAGAAGCTGAAACGGATCATGGAAAATGAGGAAAAGCTGACGCCCTCTCCCGCAGGCAAACCGGGGGCAGGGGAGAACCCGCTCGGCCGGATCGACCATCGAGTTATTTTGCCCGATTATATCGCGTATCTTAGGGATCAATTCCCCGAGCACCGTGAGATACCGCTCAAGGTCGTACTCGACTCGGGGAACGGAACAGCCGGCCTTGCCGCGCCCGAGCTTATACGCGCCATGGGCTGTGAAACAATAGAACTCTTTTCTGAACCCGATGGCAGGTTTCCCAATCACCATCCTGATCCCACGATTCCGCAGAACCTCTCGACCCTCATCGAGACGGTCAGGAATACCCATGCCGATATGGGGCTCGCCTTTGACGGCGATTCCGACAGGATCGGCGTTGTTGACGAGCAGGGGAATATCCTCTGGGGCGATCAACTTATGGTGCTCTTTTCGAGGGACATCCTGAAAAACCTGCCGGGCGCTACCTTTGTATCTGAAGTGAAGTGTTCGCAAACCATGTATGACGACATTCGGGCAAGGGGGGGCGTCGCTTGTATGTGGAAAACAGGCCATTCGCTGATCAAGGCCAGGATGAAAGAGCTTCATGCGGCCATGGCGGGGGAAATGAGCGGTCACCTGTTCTTTGCCGACCGGTATTTCGGCTACGACGATGCCATCTATGCGGCCTGCCGCCTGGTGGAGCTCCTGAAAAAATACAAACGGGAGCAGGGGAACGGCCTGCGGCTAAGTTCGCTGCTCGCGGACCTGCCGAAGACCTTTAACACACCCGAGATTCGCGTCGCCTGTCCTGACCACCTCAAGTTTCTGGTCGTTGAGAGGGCGAAAAAGCTCTTTACCGGCAACGATAATGTCCTCCCTATGAAACCTCGGGAGGTTATCACGGTTGACGGCATTCGCGTTGTGTATGACGACGGATGGGGCCTTGTCCGGGCCTCAAATACGCAGCCGGTGCTCGTGATGCGTTTTGAAGCCAATTCTCAGGACTCGCTCAGAACGATACAGACGCTGATCGAAGAAGCTGTTCACCGCTTGATAAAGGATGAGGCGAACATCCCATGATCATATTTTATCGCGCTATTCTGGTCATCCTGGCTGTCCTGTTTGCGACACCCCTCCTGCCGTCAACCGGCCTGCAAGCCGAAGAACTCGAAATGGTGAACCGTCCGATCAATTTGAATGGTCTTACGGGACTGCTCTATACCACGACGCCGTACACCCTGGCTCCGGGCGTTGTTGAGGCCGGATTTGCTTCCTTATCCGAAGACAGCGCCATACCGGCCTATACGCTGAATGAATCCCCGGTTGTGCTCGCTGCCGGGATCGGCCACGACATGGAAATGGCCTTCAGGGCCACCTACTTCAGCCAACAGACAGGAACGGGCCCGCAAATAGGATCACACGGCGTGGGCAATCCCGAGTTAGCCTATAAGTGGAATTTCAAGCCGCAGCAGGAGTATTCTTCCGTGCCGGTCGTGTCGTTCCTGTTGACCGCACTGTTTCCCTCAGAAGACACAAAGAGTGGTTTTACGCAGGTAAAGAACTGGGGCTTACATATAGGGGTTTCAGCAGGAAGTGAAATATCCTGGGAAGAGCACATCCTTGGCATCTATGCCGACGCCACTATGGCTCTTCACGATCTGACCAATAGCAGATACCGGGACAGATATGGCAGCATGAACGCAGGGATACTGCTGCCCATAAGCAAGCAAAGGAACCTGCAGCTGTTCCTGGAGTACGGATTTGTGGGCGGCAAGTCTGTCGTCAATGTCTACGGACTGGACTATTCAGCAATTACCTACGGACTGAGGATGGTGAGTGAGCGAATAAACCTGACCATCGGCGCTCAGTTTCAGAATAAGAAGACCCCCGGATATGACGATTCAGACAAGATAGTCGGCATGGGAAGCATTAAATTCTGAGATGCCATACACCTATTAAAACCAGCATTTAATCGCAATTTGCAATGTATTACTTTAGCTTTTAAATTGTCCGATAATGTATATTATGTCAAATTGAATTAATTGCTATTATTTGTGCCTTTGGCCGGAGTATGTCAGTGTTCCGAGGTCTGTTCCCTATTACGTAATGATACTAACCGCTCAAATAATCCTCACCATGCAACCAGGAGCAACATTGCTCGTTGACGGCGCCGTGGTTATAAACCGCGACAGAATCATCGCTGTCGGACCTTCACGCCGCCTGCTAAAAAGGTATCCGCAGCACCCGGTCAAAAACCTGCGCAATGCTGTTCTTATGCCCGGCCTGATCAATGTGCATACCCACCTTGAGCTGCCGCCCTTGCTCAATTCAATACGGGCAAAGGCTTTTCCTGATTGGGTGCTCAACCTGATAAAAGCAAAAAAAGCGCTGCGTGACCAAGACTACGTTGCGGCGGCTTCTCGAAATGTCGAGAGCGTTATCGAAAGCGGAACGACCTGTGTTGGTGAAATATGCACCCACGGAGCCAGCCCCGGGGTCCTGAAACGATCGCGTATGAGGGCCCGGATCTTTCATGAAATCATCGATATGAGCAAGGGTGAGGATTCTCCGGACCGCGCACGGGCACTGTTGTCACGGATAAACAAGCTCCTGTCACGGGACACCGCCTGCATCCGTATGGGTCTGTCCCCGCATGCTCCTCATACGGTCTCTCGCGCGTCGCTGCTTGCTATCAGTAAAATTGCCCGGAGTAAACACCTGCCTCTTTGCATGCATGTGGCGGAGTCCCGGGATGAGCTGCAGCTGCTTCAAGGAGGAAAAAGCGGGTTTGAAAAGCTTTATCAGGCGGCCGGTTGGGACCGCGCATGGGCCCCTTCAGCAATATCACCCTTTGAGTATCTCGGCGACCTGGGACTGCTCGGCCCCGGTTTTCTGGCAATACATGCGGTCCAGGCCACGGACCAGGATATAAAGCTGATAAAAAGCTCGGAAACACCTGTCGCGCATTGTCCCCGAAGCAATCACGAAACAGGCGTCGGCAGGATGCCGCTGCAAAAACTGCTTCATGCCGGAATCACCGTAGGCCTCGGGACCGACAGCCTGGCCAGCTCTCCGAGCCTTAATCTCTGGGATGAAATGAGATATGCCTTCAGCGCTCATAAGGCGGACGGGGTGGATGCGTGTGCCATCATGGAACTGGCGACCACAGGCGGAGCAAGGGCTCTTGGCCTGGCGGATGATATCGGGTCTCTTGCTCCGGGAAAGAAAGCTGACCTCATTGCAGTCCCCTTCCCTGAGAAGTCATCCGGCGATATCCATTATGACTTGCTCATGAAGACAAAATCCTGTATGATGAGCATGGTTAACGGCAGGATCATCTATATCAGCGACCACCCTGCGTAACATTTTTTTGCAATGCGCGCCTGCTCCACGAATCTGAAAAACCGCGGACTCCCCTGCCGCGGGGTCAATTAATAACCATGTCCCTTGCTACGATCAAAGAAAAAGTCCTTTCCAATATCCGCCTGACGCGCGAAGACGGCATTGAACTGTTCAGGTCCGCCGAGCTGCTGTCGCTCGGACGCCTGGCAAGCCATGTTGCGATGAAGAAGAACGGCAACAAGGTCTTCTTCGTCCAGAACATGCATATAAATCCCACCAATATCTGTGTGAACCGCTGTAAGTTCTGCGCCTTCAGCCGGAGCAAGGGCGAGCCGGGCGCGTACGAGATGAGCATTGACGACATCCTGAACAAGGCGCGGGAAGCGGACAAGGGTGTGCGTGAACTCCATATTGTGTCGGGCTTGCACCCGGACCTGCCCTTTGCATGGTACCTGGACATGTTGCGGGCGATCAAAGCTGAATTTCCCCTGGTCCACATAAAAGCTTTTACCGCGGTTGAAATAGACTACCTGGACAAATTATCCGGTCTGGGGCTTCACGATACCCTCACAAGCCTTCGTGAAGCCGGGCTGGGGTCCCTGCCGGGCGGCGGCGCCGAGATATTCGACAGCGCGGTCCGGAATACGCTGTGCGCTGAAAAAATAAGCGGCAGCCGCTGGCTTGAGGTGATCGAGGCTGCGCACCGGATCGGCCTTAAATCAAATGCCACCATGCTGTATGGCCATATCGAGAGCGCGGAACACCGCATTGATCACCTGCTCAGGCTGCGGGAACTCCAGGACCGGACCAACGGTTTTCAGGCGTTCATTCCCCTCAGTTTCCATTCACAGAACACGGAGATAAAGAAGTCCGCTTACACCACGGGCTTCGACGATCTCAAGACACTTTCCATTTCACGGCTGATGCTCGATAATTTCGACCATATCAAGGCCTATTGGGTCATGCTCGGGGAAAAGATCGCGCAGGTATCGCTGAACTTCGGTGTTGATGACCTTGACGGCACCGTGGTGGAAGAACGCATTACCAAAGCCGCGGGCGGGACCACTGACGGGAGTATGACGATGGCGGATATCGTGTACCTGATCAAACAGGCCGACCGGATACCGGTGGAACGGGACACTCTGTATAACGAGATAAAGATCTGGGGCTAACGTGAAAAAGCTTCCCCTGAAAATGCTGGACAACATAACCCGGAAGGTGGCCGAGGGCAGGCGTCTCGACAGTTCCGAAGGCCTCCATTTACTGCGGTACGCTGAGCTGCTCACCCTGGGAGAGCTTGCGAATTCCGTTCGGAAAAGGCTCCATCCCAATCGGATCGTCACTTTTATCATCGACAGAAACATCAATTACACCAATATCTGCGTGAACAAGTGTACGTTCTGCGCATTTTACCGGGATGCGGACAGTCCCGAGGCCTACCTGCTTTCAAGGCATGAGTTGTTCAGCAAGATCGAAGAAACGATCGCCCAGGGAGGCACGCAGATCCTGATGCAGGGGGGCGTGCATCCCGAGCTCGGGATAGAGTATTTTGAAGAGCTTTTCTCCGCCATCAAGTCAAAATTTACTATTCAGGTCCATTCCCTTTCACCCTCGGAGATCTCCGCTATTGCAAAGCGGGCGCATATCTCAATACACCAGGCACTTCAGCGGCTGAAAGCTGCGGGCCTTGACTCAATTCCCGGCGCCGGCGCCGAGATCCTCGTCGACCGTGTCAGGAAAAAAGTGAGCCCCAATAAGATCCGCTGGCGCGAATGGGCGGATGTCATGAGAGCGGCGCACGCCATTAATATGCCCACCACGGCCACCATGATGTTCGGAAGTATTGAAACGCGGAAGGAGCTCATCGAGCATCTGGTGAGACTCAGGGAACTTCAGGACGAGAAGAAGGGTTTTACCGCTTTCATCCCCTGGACCTACCAACCGGGCAATACCGAACTTGGCGGAAGATCAGCCACTGCTGTCGAGTATCTCAAGGTCCTTGCGGTGTCGCGGCTTATGCTCGACAATTTTGATAACATTCAGGCATCCTGGGTAACGCAGGGCGCCAAAATTGCGCAAGTGGCGCTCGAGTTCGGGGCCAATGATTTTGGAAGCACCATGCTCGAAGAGAATGTAGTCGCTGCGGCAGGAATCACCTTCCGAATGACAAAGCAGGAAATCATCAATTTAATTAAGGATGCGGGATATTCCGCTGCTCAGCGCAATACCATTTATACAATCTTAAAATTAGAACAGTAGAACTTATGAGTATTGATAACTATAAAAAAACGATGATTTTGCTGGAAAGAACAGGCCATACCATGAACAACAAGCAGCATAAAGTTAAAAATCTTTTAATTACTGTATGGTTATAGAAGCTCTTCACAAAACCTGTGGATAACCTGTTATTAACTCTGTGGAAACCATTTTTTGGGATGCTTTGTAGGCGTATATTATGCAATATGCATATTAATTAATCATATTTACTTGTTTAATATTAACATGTTACAACTATTTGCCCGATTATTATGAATGAATAGGGGCTTTATTCCGGTTTCCCGCTTTTTTTATAAAATGGCCATATAGAGCGACGTTATAATGCCTCGGAAATCGTTGATTTGCCGTCTACTTTAGTAATTCTCACGGGGATTTCCCTGCCTATCAGGCCGTCATCAATGTTCTCAATGACCACTCGTATGTAATTATCGGTAAGGCCTGTAGGCTTTCCCTGTGAAGCATTTGTGCCGGCTTCCACCACGACATTGATTTCTCGCGCCAGTAATTTTTTTCTAAAGGAAAGGTTTTTCTCCTGGGCAAGGAGCCGCAGCATCTCACTCCTCATTTTCTTCTCGGATTCAGGCACCTGATCATCCATATCAGCCGCACGTGTGCCCGGGCGGGGTGAATAACTGAAAACATGCAAATGAGTAAGGGGTGAAGCCTCGATGAACCGGAGGGTATTGTGAAATTCATGCTCCCCTTCTCCCGGGAACCCCACCATTACATCCGCGCCAAGAGCAATTTCCGGGACTTTGTTTGAAATAGCGATCAGGAGCTCCTGGTAGAATTCAGAAGTATAATTCCTCTTCATTGCCTTGAGGATGGTATCGTCTCCACTCTGAAGCGGGATGTGCACATGCCGGCACAATCCCTTGCCAAGCAAGTCTATGGTCCCGGCCGTAAGTTCCCGAGGTTCGATAGAACTGAGTCTCAGCCTCGTCGTGCCGCGTTTGTTGACGAGACTCGCTATAAGTTCCGTAAGATTTGTACCGGGTTGCAGATCGGCCCCATAGGTACCGATATGAATTCCGGTCAGCACGACTTCAGGGCATCCGGCATCGGTCATTTTTTCAAACTCGCTTATTATGGTTGAGGGGATTGCACTGCGGGACCTGCCGCGGGCAAAGGGAACGATACAATACGAGCAGTGGTTGTTGCATCCGTCCTGGATCTTAAGAAAACCGCGCGTCTTTTCCCGCACGGCATGCTTGAGGTCCGGCGCGGACTGGACCGAAGGTCCTGAAGAGGAGGCGGCGAGATATTCAGGAATAGACAGTTTCTCCCTGTTCCCGATCACCCGTTCCACGCCGGGAATTGCGAGAAGCTCCTGGGGACGGGTCTCGGCATAACAGCCCGTCACGATTACCCGTGCCCCCTTCCCCCTGCGCGTTGCGGCGCGGACCACCTGCCGACAGGTATAATCACTCTTTGCCGTTACCGTGCAGGTGTTGATGATGTAAACATCAGCGTCCTCGTCAAAAGGGACCACGGTATTTCCCCGCAGCGCCATTTCCCGCCGGATCGAGTCTGTCTCAACCTGATTGATTTTGCACCCAAGGGTGGCAAAAGCTAAGCGCATAGTTCACCGCCCAGCGAACTTTCCCCGGCGGCCGTAATTCTTACCATAACGAGTGTTCCTATCAGGGAATCAGTGCCTTCAAAATTAACCGCTTTATTCCCCCGCGTTCTGCCGGTGAGTTTTCCACCTTTCCGGCTTTGCCCTTCCACAAGAACTTCAAAGGTCGTGCCTACGGCAGCGGCATTTTTTCTGGATGAAATTTCCTTTTGGAGGTCCAACACCTGGGCCAGCCGTGCTTCCTTGACTGCGGCTGGAACATGGCCGGATAGTTTAAGCGCGGCAGTTCCCGGCCGCTTCGAGTATTTGAACGCAAAAACGCTATCGTACTCAACTTCGCGGAGCAGCCGCAGGGTCAAAGAGAAATCCTCATCGGTTTCACCGGGGAAACCTACAATAATGTCGGACGTAAGCGTTATGAGAGGAACTGCGGCACGGAGCCCTTTGACGCGGTCCAGATATCCGGCCCGGGTGTATTTTCTGTTCATGGCAGTGAGGACCGGGTCCGCGCCGCTTTGCACCGGCAGGTGCAGGGACTCGCACACCTTGGGCAGGTCTCGAAGAGCAACGATAAGCTCCGCTGACAGGTCCCGGGGATGTGAGGTGACAAACCTGACCCGCTCGATGCCGGGGACCTCATTCACCAGCGCAAGCAACCCTGGAAAATCGACCGAACCGCCCCCTCCTTTTCCATAGGAGTTGACGTTCTGGCCAAGCAAGGTCACTTCTTTAAAGCCCTGTTCCGCCAACTCGCGGACCTCACTGACCACGTCGGACGGCGGCCGTGAACGTTCCCTGCCCCGGACATAAGGCACAATACAATAGGTGCAAAAATTATTGCACCCATACATGATCGAGACCCAGGCCTTCAGCCGGTCGGACCGCGATGCCGGCAGCTGTTTCCGGTGATAGTCAGGATCACCGTCGATCTCGATGAGCGGATTGGACCAGGTATTTGCGAGCCGGGGAAGTTCGGACACGCGCGCCACATCCGAGGGGCCGAAGATCATGTCCACATAAGGGGCCCGGGACAGAATGTTCTTCCCTTCCTGTTGTGCAATGCATCCGGCAACCGCGATTCTAAGCCCGGGCCGCTCCAGTTTTAAACTTCTCAGGCGGCCTAATTCACTGAAGAACTTCTGTTCCGCTTTTTCTCGAATGCTGCACGTATTGAGAATGATAACGTCCGCGGTCGCGGCGTCATCCGTCTGGACGTACTCCTGGCCTTTCAGGATACCGGCCATCCGCTCGGAGTCGTGCTCGTTCATCTGGCAGCCAAAAGTAATAATATGGAAGGATTTCATAGCGACAGTATAATCCGGGGGGCTATCGTAAGCAAGACGTAGTGTGCGGACGATGCTGAGGAGTTCATGACTCCCGGCCGGGGCTCATGCGCCGGTAACCGAAAGTCTGACAACCTCTCCTCGCTTTGCTGAAAGAGCGGTGCGGGCGTTTTGTTTGAACAGGAACAGCTCGAGCGCGCCTGAGCTGTTAAAGATGGCGCTCAGCTCTCCCGGAGCTGCTTCCGCATAATATTGTTTGAGGCCCTTGATCTCTTTCCCCATAAGCGCGATCCGTAGCGTGTTGGGCCCCCCTCCCTCGGGAAGCAGCGGTTGAACATGCGTATAGGCGATGTTGGTGATAATATTTCCGAAACGGTCGATATGCACCACATGGCCTTCTATCGTGTTCTGCGAAACTTTTGGCACAGGTACGTTCAGCTTCACATAGTCGGTTATTTCCTCGCCAAAGTTGCCGGAGGGTATGCCTTTCGCCAGCCATCCCGCCACCGGGGCGAAAATGTCCCTTCCGTGAAAGGTCGGGCCCGGATTCGGGAGAAAGTAATGCGCTGCCGTGATATGATGGACCCTGATCCGTTCTGCCTCCTGATACACAAGGGTGAACAAACCATTGTCCGGTCCAACGAAATAGTAGCTTTCGGTCACGACGATGATCGGTCGGCGTCCGCTCCCGACGCCGGGGTCGACGACGGCAAGATGCACCGTGCCTTTGGGAAAAAAACGGGCCGCCGCGCGCAAGGTGAATGCCGCCTCCCATACGTCCTGGGGGCCGATTTCATGGGTAAGATCAACAAGCTGCGCCTGGGGATTGACCTTGTATATCACGCCTTTCATACTCGCTGCAAAAGCGTCTTTTGTGCCGTAATCACTTGTCAGCGTAATAATGGTGGACATCTTCCCCTCGTATTTTATAATACACTGTTTTCTAAATCATTTTCGCAGGAATAGTACCAGCATACGTGCTGTTTGTCAACGCAAAGATAGTGGATTTGAACGGTAAAATTGGTAAAATGCTAAGAAACTAACATCGCGATCTCTGTTGACAACGCGGAGAGGTATGCTATCTTTACACTACGTCCGAAAATCGCTGTATCAATTTTATGATACCAGGAGGAAAGATTATGAAAGCTCTGAAAGTCGCTGTACTCGTTCTGCTGGTTATGGTAGTGGGATCAGGCCTTGTTTTCGCTGCGCATCATGTAGCCTCGATCGACAAGGGGAAGGCACTGTTCAACGACTCCAAACTCGGGACTGCGGGGAAATCGTGCAATACCTGCCATAAAGACGGAAACGGTATGGAAAAAGCAGCCGCAATAAAAGACCTCGAAGGCACGATCAATGCCTGTATCGCGGGAGGCCTGAAGGGAAAAGCGCTTGACGTGAAATCAGTGGAGATGCAGTCACTCGTGCTGTACCTGAAAAGTTTCGCCGCTGATACAAAGCCTTCCGCAGTAAAAAAAGCTCCAGTGGGTTGCTGAACAGTACGGGCAAAAAAAAACCGCTCCCGGCATAGTGCCTGAGGAGCGGATTTTTTTATGCCGGATACCTCTCGCGCACAAGGACCATTCATCCCTTGTATCTTGCCATATCCTCAAAATTCGACTTATTCAGAACTTCGACAACCTTGGACTGAGCAGTTGCCCAGACAGCGCTCACCGGGCAATGTCGTGAGAAGTTGCACTGCTTTTTATCAGCAAGACAGACATTCAGCGCAACCTTGCCCTCGATCGCTTCCAGAACATTCAGGACCGATATGTCTCTGGACTGCTTCGCAAGAGAGAAACCGCCCTTCACCCCGCGATAGGAGCGCACGATCTTTGCTTTTACCAGCTTTTGAAGGATCTTCGCAAGAAAACTCCGGGGGATTTTATATTCTTCCGAGATCTCATTTACAAAGCTGATCTTTTTGAACGGTTGGCGCGCCAAATACAGGACACTTCGTATCCCGTAATCACCTTCTCGAGTAATCTGCATTGCTGTACTATAGCAAAGATCACAGCCTTGTCAAGAGCAAATCGGTTTTCAAATGAGACACGCGCTATCTTATTTATGAAAGAATCATACTGTGCTATACTGACAGTATGCATTTTTATTCAGGAATGAGGTTCACTATGCGAAAAACGGCTATTGCGCTGAGCTGGATCATGCTGGTACTCTTTGCCTGCACACAGGAGCAGGATGGAACATCGAAAAAAAGTGAGGTTCAAACCGGCAAAGCGGTTGTCGCCGGCAAGATCTCACCGGTTTTCCCAGGAACGCACGTGAAGCTCCTTTCTGAAGGCAGGGAACGAGCTGCCGTGCAAATCGGCGCGGACGGGAAATATGAATTCAGCGAACTTCCGGCTGGTAATTACGCTATCCAGGCAGCGGCGCCGGGATATGCGGAGGATACCTCTCCGCTTAACCTTTCCGAAGACCAGAAAACCGAGCAAAATGTTCTGCTGCTGCCGATAACGGAGGCAGCAGGAGTGGATTGGGCTACCGGCAGGATCCGTGCCGTCGGCCATGGGCTGCCGCCTGCGCTGGCCGCCAACAGCACAGTTCGGCGTGAAATGACAAAACGGGCTGCGCTTACGGATGCGCAGCGGAATCTGCTCAAGATCGTTGAAACCATCCGCCTCAGCTCCACGCAGGACATGAAATCCTATATGCGGGACCCGACCCATGCCGGGCGCATACAGGGTTTTATCCACGGGTATAGCGTCGCGAGTGAAACGGAACGTGACGACGACTCAATTGATATTATTTTGGAACTTCCGCTTACCGGGCCCACCGGTTTATCCCGCACCCTTATGGAGTAAGTGATAACAGCGTATGTCTGATTTACGTCGACCCATTCCGGTTAAATTGTTTGTCGGCATGATTTTCAGAGAACCGACCCTATTTACCGAATGCGCTGAGATCCTTTCCGCGGAATTTGGCGCGTTGGATTTGAGTGCCCCGATCATGGCGTGGGACCAGACTGACTATTACCAAAAGGAGATGGGCACGGGCCTTCAGCGCACCTTCATGTTCTTTGAACGCCTGCTGGAGGACCCCGCGCAGCTTGCCTCCATAAAGACCATGACAAACCTGATAGAAAATCGCTTCTCCCATACCGGAAGTAAAAATCGCCGCATCAATATTGACCCGGGGTATATCACCGAAGCCAAGGTGGTCCTGGCCTCAACTAAAGATTTTTCTCACCGGATATATATCGGCCGGAGTATTTACGCGGAAGTGACGCTCCAGTTCCGGGAGCAAGGCCGGACGTTCGTGGCCCTCGGGCACACCTATCCCGATTTTCGCAGGCACGACATGATTGAACTTTTTAATGGCGCTCGTGGATTATTGCGGGCCAAACTGAAGAAGATCAGATCCGGCTGATCAAACTATTTTTACTTATTTGTCCTGGACGGTTTCGCTGAGGAAGCGGCTTGGGGAAATGGCTGATTTGCCGGAACTTCACAAAGGTAACGTTTTGCAGCGGAGAGAACTGCCGGGGGAATGAATTCGTGCACAAGCATGTTAATTTTATCGTAGGGCTGGATCTCTTTTTTTACGAAACCAAAGGCCGGACGCTCCCAGGAGAGGAACTCCTTTACTGCCTCACGGATCTGCGCCTGGACCATCATTTCAATGATCTCGAAGCTTACCTTTCCTGAATGCAGGAATAAACAACCGAGGGGCGAATGGTCCTGGGTCTTCTGCAGCTTCAGCATATCGATCAGTTCCGCCTCGGTAACGAGGCCGTCTTCCACCAATAAGTCTCCAATAGCTCGCGAATAAGGAGATAATGCGTGAAGGATGCGCCCTTGATAAAAAAGCACGCTGCCTATATTATTTCCAGACTCCAACTCAAGTTCGCCGGTCAGGCCCTGCATGGCGATCAGCAAGAGGATGTCAGGCACATTAAAACCCATCGTACGATTGTTCATCAGGTGATTAAAGCATAAAAGTATCTCTCTGTCAATTCTTGAATATCTTTCTCGGATACGATATCAGACCGCCCCACCCGAGAGCTAGATTTTTCAGACTTTTTTCACAAAAATCTCTTTGGTTATGTCCTTATCGACGGCAATCATGGTCTCTCCCAGTTGCAGCACATAGGAGGGTTTTTTCTGATGCAGCTTTACCACGCTTCCCGGGACCACTCCCATTGCGGACAACCGGTCGAGACGTGAATGAGAACCCGGGGTAATAAAAACGATCTTCCCCTGTTCACCGGGCATCAGGTCGGCAAGTGGAGCTACGAGCGGCTTCATTTCCTGCCGGAACATGGCGCAGCATTGACCCCGCGGTATCGGTTTGCCGTCCGGCGAATTCGGAGGATGCCCCAGCAAAGTACAGACGCTGTCGGTCACCTCGGGTGAAAGGATATGCTCGAACTTGCAGGCCTCCGCTTCCGCATCATCCAGGGCAAAAAGATCATAGAACAAGCGAAGCGATAAACGGTGCCTTCGAACCAGCTCCCGCGCCCTTATTTCTCCTTTCGGCAGCAGCTCGATGGTTTGACCTTTTAAGAGAAGCCATCCATCCTTGGACAGCTCAGAGAGGATGGCTTCGCATTCCGGTATCGTGCAGCTTTGCACAATCTGGCCTACGGTAAGTTTATCTTCCTCGCGCAAGGTCCAGATGATCTCAAAGAGCTCGTCTTCTTTTTCGATCTCAGGCAATACACATAGAGCGGGATGGCCGGCTTTCCCCTCACGGGCGTCGCTTTTTTTAAGTTCTGACATGATTACACCCTCCTCATCAGCGTGCATGCATACATAGCTGTTTCTACAATTGTATTGCGAACGTCCTGAGCACCCAGTTCAGCGCCCCCCCCACTCCGAAAGCAAAGGGAAAAATAAATGCCGTCATAGCGAGCGCTGTTTTCATTCCGCGCTCTTTGGCCATCATGAAGAAGTTGGCGATGCACGGCACGAACAGGGTCATGACCGTAAGACTTACCACTATCTGGATGGGGTCAAGCAGGCCTTCTTTGGCAAGCATAAAAAGCCCGGCAGCGCCATAATCACGGCGCAAAAAACCAATAACAAAGGCTTCGGCGGCCCTGCTCGGCAAACCAAGGAAGTTGACCACGATCGGGTCGGTCATCTTCTGGATATACGCGAGAGCCCCTACCTGGTGAGCGATAAACAGGATAAACGTACCGAGCATGAACAGCGGCACGGCCTCCTTCAGGTACCACTGTACGCGCGCAAGGGTTTTTACCAGGATGTTGGTCAATTGCGGGACCCGTATGGGCGGCAGTTCGAGAACAAAATCCGAAGGTTCTCCGGGAATGATCTTTGCCGCAAGATAGCCGACGAGCAGCATAACCGCCAGGAGTGTACCGAGCCAAATCAATGTTGCCAGGCTCGAAAGTCCGGCAACCAGTCCAAGGATAACGCCCAGTTGTGCTGAACAGGGAACGCCGAGCGCAAGAAGGAGCGTCACAAGAATGCGCTCCTTTTTGGTCTCCAGAATACGGGTCGTGAGCGTCGCCATGGTGTCGCATCCCAGACCGAGGATCATCGGCAGTACGGCTTTGCCGTTCAACCCCATGATCTTGAACACCCTGTTCACCATAACGGCGAGCCGGGGAAGATAGCCCGAGTCCTCCAGCAGCCCGAATGCGATGAAGAAGAACCCCACGATCGGCAGAACGATAGCTATGGCATACGTAATCGCCATGGTAAAGAGTCCGTACTCTCCAACGAGCATTTCCTGCAGGAACGATATCGGCAGAACGAAATGAACGATCTTGACGGCCCAGGGGTTCAAATAAACGCCGAAAACGGTCTTTTCCAGAAAATTGACCGCAGTGCCTGCGCCCAGAACGCCGACAAATTGATATACGGTATAGAGGACCGCCAGGAGGATCGGGAACCCATAGACCGGATGCATGGACCACTTGCCGAGGTTGAACGCGACAGCTGATCCCTTACCGGCTTCGTGCTGGGTCAGGACCTGCGCAAGCACCTCGTCGGCCTTTTTCATTCGGCGCTGGTTGATCAGATAGCCGAGGGAGTTGTTGAATTTTGACTGGACTGTCTGCCTGATTTTTTCTATCTCAGCGATCATCTGGTCCTGCACGTTCGCATGGAGCCATCCACTCAGGCTTTCATCACCTGACAGGATCATGAGCGCAAGCGCCCGCCGCGAGAGGTATGCTTCGGGAAGGAGCGCTGAAATATCCCGAGCTCCCCCTTCTATGGCCTCGTCATAGCGGACCTCGAGGATCGATGGCCGGGGATGCTGGATGCCCTTTAAGAGTTTATCAATGCCGCTGCGCCGTATGGCGACTGTTTTAACCACTTCGATGCCAAGAAGCTGCGAGAGCCTGTTCTGGTCAATTACGATGCCGCGGCTTCTGGCCTCGTCATCCATGTTCAGGTCCAGAATAAAAGGGACCGCCATCTCAGCGAGTTGAAGGGTTATCAGAAGGCCTCGTCGAAGGTTCTTGGTATCAGCGACCTGAACCACGACATCCGCTTTATCCGTAAGAAGAATATCACGGGTGACCTTTTCATCTTCCGACATGGGCACCAGGCTGTTCACGCCGGGGGTGTCGATAACGAGCGTTCGTATCTTGTTCAATTCGGCGTTGCCATAGGTCACTTCTACCGTTGTTCCCGGATAATTGGAAACAGTAACATAGGTCCCCGTGAGCAAGCCGAAAAGCGCGCTTTTGCCGACGTTCGGATTGCCGATAAGAAGGACCTTCTTCAGGCTGGAGTTGCGGTAGCGCTCGCCATCAGTAGTATCGTGGTCATGCATGAGGCAGACATCCTCGCTTTCAGTAAACGTTCCTTGACATATTCATTCAGGAATAGCTTTTTTCCCCTGGCATCCCACGCAAAGACCGTACAGCTCCAGTTTATGGGTTTGAACCTTAAATCGATTTTTCCTGGCGACATCCTGCTGGAGTTGTTCAATTCGTGCATTTTCGAATTCGATGATAGTACCGCACCGTGTGCAGATAAGATGGTCATGATGGGCGCCTTTGTTTACATGTTCATAGCGAGTGAATCCATCTTCGAATCGTTGTTCCTTCGCAAGGCCCGCCTCGGCAAAAAGTTTCAGCGCCCGGTATACCGTGGCATATCCAATGCCGGCATAGCGCTTCTTTACCCTGAGGAAAAGCTCTTCAGCGCTCAAGTGCTGTCCGGCATCAACGAAAACATTCAGGATCTTATCCCGTTGTGTCGTCGATTTAAGCCCTTTGATCGCGAGATACTCTATGAGATGTTCTGTGGGGGTTTTTCGCATAATTTGATATTGATAACCATTTTCAATTTAAGGTATACCATATTGGCAAACCCCGAGTCAAGTCAATTCGTCAAAAAAAAGCCGTCCGGCTTTTTCCGGGCGGCAAGGCTGAGCATTCGATTCTCAGGGATCTGTTTCAGAGGACCACATCTTTGTCCCGTTCCTGGTTCCATCTTACCCAATCATCCGCATCCGCCTTTGGATCGAAATCCTGAGGCTGCGAAGCAACACCCGCGGAAGAGATAGAAACCTGCTGAAATGACTTCACAATAACATGCCATTCCTCCAGAGAGACCTCATGGACCGGCGGGGCGACTTCGTGGGGCCCGGCAACGGGAACAGGCGCGGTGAACTTCCCCGCCGGCTTTGAGCGGTCTACGGGCGGATTCGCCACGTACACGGACCCGTCGTAAACCTTGACCAGGGCGCTTTGGTCATCATTGACGTTTACCCGGTAAACGGTCCCCCGTACGCCAGCCACTGCATTCGTTGTTCTCACTTCAACGGACGAATCGGGAGTGACCAGCTTTTTAACCTTGGCCCAGAGCTTCCCTGACCCGAGATTCACACTGACATTTTTCTCCTCGGTTTTCTTATCAAAAGCTATTTTCCGGAGGTTCAAACGGGACTTTTCCGCAAGTCTCATAAGGGTGCCGTCAGGGAACAAAAGCTCAACGCGGGATTTTTCCCCCACTCTGACTTCCTGTTCTTTTTTTATCCTGCTCCCTTTTTTGAGAACAACCGGTTGCTGTTTTCCCGTCGTGAATGCCTGCGCAGTCCCCTCGAGCACGGTTACCAGCACATCGCCTGCGGACGCATTCGGTTCAGCAGCGCTTGCCGCTGCAAAGAGCAGGATGACCGAAAACAGGGATACCGCGGCATTGATGATATTTTTCAACATAGGCCTATCCTTTCCGTTGCAATGTTACCCTTCTCCTACTTGCCAAGCTTTACGATATCACCGGCCTTGAATCCGGTTCCCGAGGTCGGCGCTGCCAGGGAGAGGTCCGCCGAATCGCCGATATCATTTTGCTGAACAAGGGCCTGACCGATCCTGCTCTCGGTCGTTCCCAGCTTCATTTTTGTGACCGGATCTATGATCTCCTTGCCTGGCCTGAACACATCAAGTTTATCGCCGACATTCAAACCGCTTTTTTGGCCTGCATTAATGTAGAGGTTATCGCCATCAACCTGGGCGATCCTTCCGGTCCATTTCCTGGAGCCGAGCTTCTGCATCATATTGACCATGGCCTTATTCAGAGCATCTCTCAGGGCACCGTCACGGAGGTCGGAATCGTAGCTGGCCTTGCTGCCCGCGCCGAGCACGGTCATGACCTTTTTTCGATATTCACCCGCACCGGAATCAGCCATGAGCTGAACACCCGTCGTCGTGTCGACAATGCGGTAATCAACCGTTACCCGCGCGATCTGAGTCTTGCTTCTGCCGACGATAAAATCACTGCCCTCTTCAGCTTCGGAATAGGCGGTGACGGCGCCGGTAACGATCGCATTCAATCCAAGCACTTTCCCCATCTCCGCGGCGGTGTCCGGATTGATAGCGCCCGTTGCCCCCATACGCTGCTGGGCCAGGATTGAAGCAAGGTCCTGCTGGGGAATGACGATGAACCGGTCCGTTCTCTGCAGGATGGTGCCCAGGATGTCCGCAGCCGCCTCACCGATCCCGAGGACGCGCGACGGGGTTTTATTCTGGAAATTTACCACACCGACCCGCAGCTTGGGGCCCTTGTATTCGGAAACAGTGCTGGACTGCGGAAGGTCCCGGGAAGTCTTCGTACGGGTGGTATCATCCTTTACCGAACCGGACATCGACGCACAGCCTCCATACGTACTCAGCGTCAGCACGAGTGATACGGCCAATAGCACATGGTTCGTGACCTGCCTTACTGTTTTCATTCTTTTTCTCCTCTATGGTGTAGTGTCGGCATGGACCGTTGATGTCGCTTACCGTGATTCCATCATCAGATCCATGATGTTCTGTGTTTCAGTATAATCCGCCGGCACCTCGAACAGGATTGCAGGCGGCGTCTGGAGCACGATGTTCCTGAACTCCGTCGTAGTGCGCATGTCATTGTTCTCGATCTCGCTTCGTATGGTCATGTTATCGAGGTCCCGGGCGTTCCAGATATAACCCTCCTGCACCAATCCATCGCTCGAAGTAATGGTTACCTTATACTTGTCTGACGGGTGTTTGTCAATGGCCTCGCTTCCAACCTTGACCTTCACTACCCTCGGGGCGTCTCCCTGTTTACCGGCAGTATTTTCCGCGCGTTTCATGAATTTCTTCGCATTCGGATACAAGGTGTAGCTGAGCTTCTGGTCTCCCCGCTGCAGCACGATCATCTTGCTCATGGCAGCCGGCATGGCGGCGTCCTGTGCCAGAGCGCTCATGTCCATGTCCATTCGCATCTTGTCTCCTGCCTTGGCCAGCGGGATCTCCATGCGGTGGGATTCGTTCCTGCTTTTATCCAGTGAGGTAGAGACCATTACCGCGGAGAAATTCCGCTTCCCGTAATCCAGATAGCCGAAAGATGGCGGCTCCATCATGGCGCCCGTGGCTGCCCGGGCCTTCGGAGCAGACGATGCAGCTGGCGCGGGCCGGATGGCGATTGACTCCGGGCCCGGACCGTAAGGGAGGTTCTGAGTAACCCGGCTCGCCAGTTCCGCGGACTCGTAATCAAGGTGGATCCCGACCGCCTTGGTAAAGAGCTTTACTCCGAGATTGATGGCGGCAGCCTTTCCGATATTGTTTTCATTCATAACGATGCTTCCAAGAAGGATCCAGGGAACTTCCTTGTCCCTGGCATCGGAGCCGCGCGCAACCGCCGAGGCCACTGCGCCGGTCCGTCCTGACATGTGCACTTCACTCTTGACTCCAAGCTTTCCGGTCCAGGTGGCCTGGCCCGTCATCGTGTTGACCAGTTTGAACGTTGCCCGCACCTTTTTCACGTTGTAGATACCGGTCGTGGTCTCATCAAAATCCATCAGGGTCCCATAGAGCACACCCTCGACGCCAAGCACCTCGCCGATCTTCTCGGCCGTGGTCATGTCAAGCTGGCCACCGAGGTTGATCCCCATGCGGTCGCGCAGAAGTTGATCCGTTTCTTTCATGTCCTTCACGAGATAGGCCCGTTCCTCCAGCATGGCTGCCATTTTTTTTCTCACAACATTCGGTCCATCCACGTCAGAAGTGTCATTCTTCATCGGAAGAAGGGCGACATTCCGAACAGGATTATTGGTATCAAAGTAGCGAGGCGGATGACGCGGCGCCACACAACCAAATGAACCAAAACCAAGAAACAGAACTAAAAGAAACAACAGGCCTCTCTGCATTCCCTACTCCCTCTTATTCAGTAAAAGACGCTAATAGACGATAATGACCCTGCAATATTTCAAAAAATCGCCTTTATTGCCCAGGTCACGGAACGCCTGAGCATCGGCCTGATTGATCACGATATCGGTCCTGGCGTTTCCCGAAGCACTGACCGCTTTGATGACTGCCGGATTATCAGTAACCCTGAAATTATTGGCTGCGGCCTGAACATCCTTGGCGTAACCTGCAACGCCCTGCTCCACCGCATTCGTCCGCGGGACGACCTGGCCGACATAGAGTTCCTGCCCCTGCTGATCAACGATGCGGGGCAAGAGTGCGGGCCGCAGACCTAATCCTCTCCCGTCGATCACCATGCCGGTGGCAACTCCGCCCTTAAAAGCTACGGTGGATGACGAAGGGATATTCGGAGCAGGCTGCGAGGGTTCCGGCTTCTTCTCTGTCTGCGGAACCGGCTTCACGGGTTCAGCTTTCGGAGCGGGAACAGAGGGAATAGGAGAAACCAGCGGGGCCGGTTGCCGGGGCCCGGGTTTTGCCGGTTCGGTCTTTTTGCCGGGAGTTATGGGCGGTTGGGAGGGGACAACGTTTTGAGGGACCGGTTTAATGGGTATGAACTGGCCAGAGGTCTTTCCGAATGTTTCCGGCACTATCGCATTCAGGAATTCACCTTTCATCGACAGGGCAACGAGAACTTCCACCGAACCATCCGACAGGTACTGGGTTTTTACGGTCCTGGCCCCTTTTACGATTCCATCAACTTTCGTTCTGATCACATCGCTCTTGACCATGAAGTTCTCAACAACGCTCTCGGAGTCAACGCGCACCCCTTTGACCGTTTCAAGCAGGTTTCTGAGCGCGACAACAAAAGCGGCGCGTTCCGCCATGGCGCGAGCCTGCGCGGCATTGACCGGATGAAGAGGAGGGACCCCGATGCCTGTTGCATATACCTCATTGGTGGTCCAGTTGATAACCCCGGAACCGGTCCTGTCAACAGCGTCTGCAGGGCCGAAGGTTTGCGCAGAGGCTATTGCAGCTGTTGCCAGGACCAGAAAACAGGTATATGCCAGACCCCGTTTAACCATGAGCACTCACCTCGCATCGCGAAATACCATCGATATCCATCACCGGGATCAACGGTTGAAAGTCGTACAAGCTCGCATCAAAAGAAGCATTCTCCCGGCCGCCCTCGTCTGCTACGGCGCGACAAAATTTATGACGGTTTCTTTTCCGGCAACTGTCTGGCCGACACGGGAGACCTTTTTTCCCCCGCGCGTGTACGAAAGAGAATACTGCCCTGGAGCAAGCCCCTCGATCCGGTACGTACCATTAAGCTCGACGGGCACCCCGTAGCTCATGGTCCCCTCCCGGTAGAAAACATCCCCGTCAGGAACAGGAATACCGTTGGCATCAGCAACTTTGCCTTTGATGACTCCGCCCGGCCGAAGAGTCATGTTGATCCGGTAGACCTGCGCCGGTTCAATCACCAGTTCCTGGGCTGTTTTGGCAAACCCCGCGCCCCTGAGTTCAACGCGATATTTTCCGGGAACAGGCACAGCCGCGGAATAGCGTCCGTCCGTAAAAGGAGTAGGCGTTCCTTTGCCATCCTTCCAGAGTACGAGTGTGCCACGCTGGACCTTCGTCCCCTCCTGGTCGGTCACTCTGCCCGTAATGAGCGCGGAATGCTGAGCGGCATCGATCCGCCGGCCCAGACGCTTTTCTTTCGGCAGCGCCAGTTCATCCGCAAGCATGGTCTTGTCCACTTCGCTGAAGATCGTAAAAAAAGTTGCTTTATCGACATCAAGATATCCGCCGTCATATTTACCGGGCAGGTCCATGCCGTCAAGCCGGAGAATGATATGAAACGGATCGACGAAATTATGGGAATGTTCGGCATCGGAGAAGACCCATCCGGTGTCAGGATAATAAAGCTCAAGATAAGCGTGAAACCCGCCGTCATTGACCTTGACGCCCCAGTAGTCTTTTGAGAAGCCCCACTCATATCCGGGAGGAAGGTAACCATGCGCGACCCGGGCCGGAATGCCCGCGGTCCTCAGCATTGCAACCGCCAAATTTGAATAGCCGACACAATAGGCTTTCCGATGTTTCAGGGCTGAGAGCGCGTCGGAAGGCACGGTAATGCTGGTATCAAAGGTCAGGTTGTCCGCCAGCCAGGAAAGAATATTGTTTGCCGCATCCGCCGCGGTGTGGCTGCCCGCCGTAAGTTCCGTCACCAATCGGATCAGTGCCGGATCGTTCGCCTGGCGGTCCTTTTCCGGAGCAAGATATTGAGCCAGTGACTGCGGAACAGCATTGGCAGGGACAGGGAAAGGAGCTTTCGATGTCAGCGGATGAAGCTTTGTCGTGACCTGAACGCGTTTACTGAACTCATCCTGGGTAAGCACTTTCTGGTCGAACGACTCGTTCGAATAATCCGGGATAAAAGCGACACCGCGCGGATTCACGATGTCATATACCACGGTATGTTCGCCTTCGAGTACTTTAAGCCCCGCCTCCGCCCGTCCGGTACACAGGACGAGCATCAGTGCAAGAGCATAGATGACTTTTTTCCCCATATTCCCATCCTGTAGCACAATACTCTGTCCGTGTGAAAATGCAATGGATACGCATGAACCGAGGAGCTGCTGGTAATAAGAAAAGCCCGCCCAGGCTGTAATCCGGGGCGGGCTTGCTGTTTGTTCAGAACTTCAGTTGATCCTTAAACGAACGAATTGAGAGCAGCGCATCCGCTCCTGACACCGGGGCTCCCGGGTTGAATTCGCCGGTTGCCTTGTCCGCTTCAAGAAAACCTCTTGACGTGACGGTCATAACAGCGTTAAACGCATAGTGGTCGTTCCTCACATCAGGGAACAGGGACGTTGCGCCGATGTATTTCGTCGCGAGCTTCTCATCGCCTGAAACTTTAATCAGAATATCCTCAAGCATCAGGGCGAATTCCGCCTTGGTGATGAGCTTGTCCGGTTCGAAGGTGTGGTTGGGGCCGGGTTCAAGACCCCGCACCTGCAATTTGATCATGGTGTCGATGCTTGGTTTGAGCCAGTGGTCGGCAATGTCAGTGGCCGCTTCCATTTTTACGACCTTTTCGGTCGTCATGGCTGTTGCCGACGCTTCCGTGGGGGCCTTAAAGCCGGTGTCATACGTCTTTACGCCCCGTTTGGTAAAGAGCTTTTCGAGGTTCATTTCCTGGTCGAACAAGGCGGCGACATCAGCCCGGTCGATCTTGTCGATGAGCGCGATTTTTTTGCCGATCACGCTACCCGGCGCCGCGCGCTGGATCTTCTGGATCAAGGCCCACTCTGCGTTCGCCTCGGACGTGAAATCCTTGTTCAGGTCAAGCACTGTACGGAACAAGCCCGCTGCCTTGTCGAAATCGAACGCCAGCTTATAAGCCATGCCCATGTAGTAATGGAGCCTGGCGCTGCTCGGTTCTTTATCGTTCGCCGCCTTAAATTCTTTTTCCGCTTTACTGGTCCAGTCTTCGCCTCGCTGCATGCTTAAGAGGCGAATCATGCCTATCCGGGCTTCTATGCCTTTCTCTTCAAGGCCCTTGGCTTTTTCCATGTTGTCAAAAGCGGCTTTAAAATCGCCTTTTTTGCCGAAAGCAAGGCCTTTGCCGATATAGCCGAGCGGCGCCTTGGGGGCCAGGGCAATCGCCCGGTCAAACGATCTCATGGCCTCTTCTATCTTGTCGTTGTCAAGATACTTCAACCCGTTCGTGTAGTGATACTCCGGAGAATCCATGATTGACGTGGACGGAGCGATTTTTGTGCCGCATCCGGTCGCAACCACAGCGAGCGCCGCTATAAGAACCATCATCCGTTTTACCTGAGTAAGCATGAGCAACCTCCGAATTTTATTGGAAAGCGTGTTAGTCCACCAGAATAATGACACGGCACTTCTGCAGCATGGTCAGGTTCTGCGAAGCGCCCTGCAGCATCAGCGCGTCGGCATTCGAGATCACCGTATCGACCCGTGCGTCGCCTGAAATCCTCAATGCCTTCACCATCATCGGTTTGTCCGTTACACGCGGATTGGCCTGGGCCGCAGCCGGGTCCTTCATATACCCGACCATGCCTTCGCGCACCGCATAATCGCGATTGATCCAGGCTGAACCGTATACTTCCTTGCCGTCCTCGCTCAAGACCTTCGGCGCCATGGCGGGTTTCACATTGAGCCCGCGGGCATCGATAATCAGTCCGGTATAGAGCTGACCCGCGACAGCCGGAGTGCCGACGGGCGGCGTCATCAGCACGGGCGGCGTGGCCGAGGCTTTCGGCAGCAGCGCGTCGGCAAGAGCGCCGGTCAGCTTCATGCCGACCGTTATCTCAACGGAACCGTCCGACATATATTTTTTATCCATGACCATGGCGCCCTGGATAATCCCGCTGACCTCGGTCTTTATGACATCACTGGTGACCATGAAGTTTTCGACCAGCGTGGTCGAGTCCACCCGAACGCCTTTGACCGCTTCAAGAAGGTTCCGATAGGCCACCACCTGTGCAGCCCGCTCCGCCATGGCCCGGGCCTGGGCCGGGTTTGCCGGATTCGCCGGCGGTGCGCCGATACCGACCGCGGTGATCACACCAGTGGTAAAGTCGATCTTTCCCGTGGTCCCGACGGATACTTCCACATCTTTGATCGTGCCGACGAGCTGGGCACGTGCTCCACCTGCCGCAATGACCAAGAGCACTGCTACGATGACCAATACCGTTGCTATTTTTTTTACCGCCATTGTCCGCCTCCTTGTAGAAAAACGTTATGGGCATTCGCTACTATGAGCGTTAAAGCACTTGAAGTCTATATCTTATTCCCCGCCTTCGGAACAAAGCACGTAATCAATACCTTGAAACTATACCTAACCACGCTCTAATTGTCAAGAAATCGTCGCGGTTTTAGCCGGCAGGGCTAAAGCAGCGATCACCTGCACGGTCAGAGCGCACGCGCGAGCGTCAACGCGGTTACCGAGGAGGCGCCCGCATTTTTAAGGACGTTCGCGCATTCGTTCAACGTGGCCCCGGTGGTGAACACATCATCCACAAGAAGAACCGACAAGCCGGACACTTCGAACGGCCTCCGAAGCGCGAAGGCCCCTGCAACGTTCTTGATGCGGTCTTCGCCGGAAAGCCCAACCTGCGGCCTCGTTGGCCGGACCCGCCAGAGATTATCATAGCAAAGCGATATATCAAGGGCACTGCTGAGCGGATCGGCAAGAAGGAGCGCCTGGTTGAATCCGCGCTGCCTGAGCCGTGAGCGGTGAAGCGGCACCGGCATGATGCTATCGATAGGGGTCAGCACGCGAAGCTTTCCACACATCCATGCGCCAAGCGGTTTGCCAAGGGCGCGACAGGGCCGGTACTTGAACTGGTGGATGGCCTCCCTGAGCGGACCCTCGAAATGTCCAACGGACAACGCCTGGTCAAAGCGCGGTGGCTGCCGCCTGCAGACGTGGCATTCGTGGGACGGACTATGGCTTAGTGCTTCGGAGGATTCAAAGGGTCTGCCGCACGATGGGCAGATTGGTCCGGAGAGCACATAAAAATCGCTCCAGCAGGTGGGACAGAAGAACGGAACCGAAGAATCATCGATGGGAGAACTGCAATAGGCACAGGTGGAAGGTAATACAAAATCGAGAAGGCGGCGGAGCAGATGCATGATCTGTACTCCTCATCGAAGAGTGCGAAGCTCCCGGATAGAACAAAAGCTCTTTGTCGAAACGCTTCAGAAAAAGTCAAATGCGAAACATCGGGCCTTTTTACGCGTCAAGGATCAGACTATCACCCGTCATTTCTTCCGGTTTTTTAAAGTGTTTAAGTGCGAGCACCGTAGGCGCCACATCGGCAAGCAGTCCGCCCGCTTTTAAACGGACCTTCTCCCCGACCAGAATAAAAGGCACCCTATTGGTTGTGTGTGCGGTGAAAGGCTGGCCGTTTTCGGGGTCCTTCATTTGTTCAATGTTTCCGTGATCGGCGGTGATGACCACCACCGCCCCCGCATCCTGTGCCGCCTGCAGCACACGGCCCAGGCACTCATCCAGCGCTTCGACGGCCTGTATGGCGGCCTCCATCACACCGGTATGGCCAACCATGTCGGGATTGGCGAAATTTGCCAGGATAAAACCGTACTGCCGTGAGAGGATGTTCTTTACCAGCGCGTCCGCAACCTCTCTGGCGCTCATTTCCGGTTTTTTGTCATAGGTGGCCACATCGCGGGGTGAGGGTATCAGGATACGCTCCTCAAGCGGAAAGGGAGTCTCCTCCCCGCCGTTAAAGAAGAATGTCACATGGGCGTACTTTTCGGTCTCGGCAATGCGCAACTGTCGCACACCATGCGCACTCAGGACCTGGCCCAGAATGTGGGTCAAGCGCGTGGGCGCGAACGCAACGGGGAGCTCGAAGGAGTCGTCGTAGGTAGTGAGGCAGACAAAACTTGCGAGCTGAGGTGTTCTGGTCCGGCTGAAACCCTGAAACTCTGATGCCGTGAGGGCCTGCGTGATCTCGCGTGCGCGGTCAGAACGAAAATTGCAAAAGATGACCCCATCTCCGTCGTTCACGGGGCCGATCGGCATGTGCGAGTTTTTGTCCAGAATCACGGTGGGGACAAGGAATTCGTCAGTTTTGCCGTCTGCATAGCTCTGCTGAACGGCTTCGGCTGCAGAAAAACTGTGTGTCCCCTTTGCCTGGACCATTGCCTCGTAGGTTTTTATTACCCGGTCCCAGCGTTTATCCCGGTCCATGGCATAGTACCGTCCCGAGACCGTGGCGATCTTCCCGATCCCGCTTAAATGTTCCTCAAGCGCGCTGATGTAGCCGAGAGCGCTCGACGGAGGCGTATCGCGGCCATCAAGGAATATATGAAAAAAAACCTTAGTGATGCCCTGGGCTTTAACCAGGTCGAGCATGGCATACAGATGGTCCAGGCGGCTGTGCACACCGCCGTCGGAGAGCAGCCCCATAAGATGGAGCGCACCGTTGCTTTTCTTAACCCGCCCCATGGCGGAAAGAAGGACCGGATTTTGAAAGAACTCGCCATCCCTGATGGCCTTGCTGATCCGGGTGGAGTCCTGATACACGACCCTTCCCGCCCCAAGGTTCAGGTGGCCAACCTCGGAGTTTCCCATCTGTCCGTCAGGAAGCCCTACCGCTTCTCCTGATGCGCGGAGCTCGGTATGCGGGTGGTCCGACAGCAGTTGCCGATAGACCGGCGCCTTTGCTAAAGCAATGGCATTCCCGTCAGTATGAGCGTTGATCCCCCATCCGTCGAGTACGATCAAAATAACAGTCTTATCCTGCATCAAAGCACCTCGGACGCGACGGAAGCTAACAGTTTTTCTCTAAATTGACCTCAAAGGTGTTCCATTTGCCGCAGTTCGGACAGCGTCCGGCCCATTCATTTGTCCGCAGCCGGCAGCTGGAACAGACGTAGGGAATGATGATCTGCTTGCGGAACCCAAGCGCTTTTTTAAACTCCGTCGCGGCCAGACCGAGCGACCCCCTGCGCAGATAGATGTTGCCAAGCAGCTTATGGACATCGGGCAGTTCTTTATCGCCCCAGTCCACGGACGACAACGCGTCGAAGGCCTCGTCGATCATCTCGAGACGATAGAAGAGCTTGCCAAGGAAAAATTTGAGCGCCAGGTCCCGCGGCCTCCAGGAAACCGCATGCGTATACAGCTCGATGGCCTTTCCCGGCTCTCCCTGCTTCAGATAAAGGTCCTCGATACGGTGCAGGAGCAGGTTCGAGGAGGTCATTTTGTATGCCTTTTCCCATAATTCAGCCGCTTCCGCCGGTTTATGGTCCTCCAGATAGACCTCGCCGAGACCGAGATATCCGGGGATAAAGTCCTTGTCGAGCTTGATCACGCCGCGGAATATCTTTTTCGCCCGTTCCAAGTCACCCGATTCAAGCATGGATCGTCCGAATTCATACTTAAAGCCTACAAATTTTCTATGCTCCACCTCCTGCTCCGCCGTTGACAAGGGATTGGACAACAGTTGGCGCTGGGATTCATAGAGCTGCTCCCATTGGTTCAACCGCAGATAAAGGTCACGCATCCTGATCAGCGCGGACAGGTTGGATGAATCCCGTGAGAGGATATCCTTATACACCTTCAGCGCGTCATCATAGCGTTTAGACTCTTCATAGTCGGCGGCAAGCGAGAACAGGACCTCGGAGTTATTGGCGTCCAGGGAAAGTGCCTTCTGGTGCAGGCGGATGGCTTCTGGCGGGTTCTTCAGACGAAGCTGGGTGATCCCCATGCGAAGCAGCGTATCAACATGGTTCGGGTTAATAGAAAGCACCTTCTGGAAGAACGAGGTCGCTTCCGGATTCCGCTTGGCCAGCAGGGAATTCAGTCCTCTGGTGTAGAGGTCCTGGATACGCGCCTGCTTTTTCTGGTCCCGCTGAAACTTGAGGCCTCGCAGGAACCGCCGAACATCGCGTGTAAAATACAGCAGAAAGACCATGCCCGCGCCGGCAGCCAGCGAGATGAGGAAGAACGAGGCCTTGGATAGTTCGTAGGTCTTGGAGGGCAGGAGACTGATCGTGATCATGCCCTGGTTGAATTCGACGAGCAGCAGAATGAACATTGCCGCAACGACAAAGAAAATAGATACGATAAATCTCATCAGGCGCCCTTTCTTCTGAGGGTTTATTCTGTCCAGGAACAACCACAAACGCCGCTGAAACCGGCCTCGTGCTCAGTAATGATATGTTTTCCCCTTGATGATCGTAAAAGCCCGGTACAATTGTTCGAGCAGGACCAGCCGGGCCATCTCATGGGTCAGGGTCCAACGGGACAAGGCGATCACTTTTTTTGCCCGCCCCGTGACCGATTCATCAAGTCCCATGGCGCCGCCGAGAACGAACATGACCTCCCGGGAGCCAGATTCCAGGAGCTCATTCACCAACGAGGCGAACTCGTGTGATGTATATTCCTCTCCGCGTTCATCCAGCGCTACCAGGACGCCACCGGAGGGAAGGGCCTTGAATATCCTGTCAGCTTCTTTTTTTCTGATGACGGGAGCTTCACGGAGGTCCTGGATCTTTTCTTCTTTAAGCTCCCTGAGCGTAACCTCGGCATACGGCCCCAGGTACCGAAGATATTTTTGTATTCCTTCCTGAATGAAGGGTTCCCGGGTCTTGCCCATGCAAAGGATGCTGAACCTCATGAAGAAACGCCCTGCGGCGCGCGTCCATCAATACGGTGCTTTACGCGGGGTGCGTCATGCCAAAGTTTTTCAAGGCTATAGTAGCTTCTGGCCTGTTCCTCGAAGATATGAACCACCACATCTCCATAGTCCATGAGCACCCAGGCCGATCCTGCCTGACCCTCAATATGCGACGTATGGACCCCCTGCCTTGCAAGCTCCTGCATAATTTGGCCGGCGATCGCCCCCAGCTGACTGGCATTACTCCCTGAACATATCACAAAGAAATCGGCAAGGTAGGTCAAACCCCGGACGTCGAGGAGCAGAATGTCGAACGCTTTCTTATCGTCTGCTGCCTTAGCCATGAGCTTGGCGGCTTCAAGGGAATTAACCATAGATGTTGTTTTTGATTATATAAGCTTCCACACTTTCAGGCAAGAGATATTTGATCGTAAGCCCGCGTCGTACCCGTTGTCTGATATCCGTGGAGGAAATATCATAGAGCGGTATCTGTTCCAGATAGACCGTGCTGCCGCCCACCTCCAGCTCAGCCCGCTGTATTTCCCCCCGGTCCAGCGCATGCAGCTTTTCGGAGGACGTGCGCATGAAGTTGATCGAAGCCAGGTCGGAAAAGGCATATCCGGGCCGGGAAAGCACAACAAATCCGCAGAGAGCAAGCAGCCGTTCCCACTCTTTCCATGTCTGTATAGCCAGAAAAGAATCGAGACCGGTGATGAAATAGAAATCCGTTGCGGGATGAAGGCGCAAAAGCTCCGCAACAGAGTCGATCGAATAGGACCTCCCCTGGCGTTTCACTTCAAGGTCGGAAAGAGAAAAATGGGCATTCCCGGCGATTGCCAGCGCTACCATTTCCTGCCGCTGTGCCGCCGAAGGGATAACTTCGTCCTGTTTATGGGGAGGCAAAAAAGAGGGAACGAACAAAACGTGATCAAGCTTCAGCCGTTTCCAGACCTCCTCTGCCGCGGCAAGGTGGCCGTAATGAATGGGATTAAAGGTCCCGCCGAGAATGCCGATCTTCCGTTGCAAACGACCTCCGGTCTGAGCTTGCCGCGCTTATTTCCTGAGCTGCCCGTTCCCGAACACGATGAACTTGGCCGAGGTCAGCTCCTCGAGTCCCATGGGCCCGCGCGCGTGGATCCTGCTGGTCGATATGCCGATCTCGGCGCCGAGCCCGAGCTCGAACCCGTCGTTCAGGCGCGTTGAGGCGTTCACGAACACGGCGGAGGCATCAACCTCCCGCTGGAACCGCAGGGCGTTTGCATAATCATCGGTCACGATCGCTTCCGAGTGCTGGGAGCCATGCAGGGCGATATGCTCCATGGCGTCCTCCATGCTGTCCACGACCTTCACGTTCAGGACCAGATCGTTATATTCCGTGTCCCAGTCCTTGTCCGTGGCCGCTGTCACCGCGGGCACGAGGGTCTTCGTCCTGGAGCATCCCCGGATTTCCACTCCCGCCTTCATGAAACGGTCGAGCATGGCAGGCAGGAACGAGGCGCCGAGGTCTTTATGCACCAGCATGGTCTCCATGGCATTGCAGGTACCCGGCCGCTGGACCTTGGCGTTAAAGCAGATCTCACCGGCCATGGCAAGCTCGGCCTTGGAATCAACATACACGTGGCATACGCCCTTATCGTGTTTGATGACCGGGATCGTCGTGTTCTCTGAAACCATGCGGATCAACCCCTCACCTCCGCGCGGAATGATGAGGTCAACGACACCGTTCAGTTTGAGCATTTCCATGACACAGGCCCGGTCGGGATTCTCGATGAACGATACGGCGCCTTCAGGGATGCCGGCCTCGGCCCCTGCTCGTGACAGGATGTTTGCGATCACGGTATTGGAATGGACAGCTTCGGAGCCGCCCCGGAGCAATACGCCGTTGCCGGATTTGAGGCAGAGCGCGGCGGTATCAGCAGTCACGTTCGGCCGCGATTCGTAAATGATCCCGATCAGCCCGATGGGAACACGCATCTTGCCGATCTGCATCCCATTGGGCCGCCGCCACATCCGGGTCACTTCGCCCACCGGGTCGGGCAGCGCCGCGACCTCGCGCAAACCGTCAGCCATGGCCTTGATCCTGTCCAGATTGAGGGTCAAACGGTCGATCATGGCCTTGGACAGGCCCTTTTGCTCGACAGCGATCAGATCTTTTTTATTTTCAGCAATGAGCAGGCCGGCTTCTTTTTCTAGTCCGGCCGCCATTTTAAAGAGCGCATTGTTTTTTATCTCTGTCGAACAGTTCGCCAGCGCCCGCGATGCGGCCTTGGCTTTTTTCGCCTTATCGGTTACGTATTGTTTGATGTCCAATGGGTCCTCCCGCGCAAACGCTCATGATGGTCATTCTTTTATAAGTTTCCCCGCACTGGTCCGCAATTGACTTGCGCTTTCTATTCCGCCGTAGATGACGTCCTTCACGTTCCCGTCAGCGCCGATAAAAAATGTTGTCGGCAGGAACCGGAGCCCGAACTTCTCGCCCGTTTTTCCATCACTGTCTGAGAGGACGATCAGTTGGTCCACCTTCAGCTCTTTGAGCAGGGCCTTGATCGTATCAGGATGTTCTTTGACGTCGATAAGCACCACCGTGATCCCTTTGCTCCGAAATTCGCCGGCCACTGAGTTCATGATCGGAAGTTCGATCCGGCAGGGAATGCACCAGGAGGCAAAAAAACTGACCATAACACCATTGCCCTTATTCACGCCGGCGCCGACAAGGTTTCCCAGGAAGAATTCCTTCCCGGTCATGTCCTGAAGAGAAAAGAGCGGCGCCGGTTCATTCACCTTGAGCGCAGCGGAGGCTTGCGAAGAGAACAACACTACCTGCACTACGATCAGGAATATTCGTTTCATACCGTGCAACCCCGTTAGAGTATCACCAGATCATCCCGGTGGATGACCTCATCGTAATCCTTATGTCCCAGTACGGGTTCGATCTGCGATGTCTTTAAGCCCCGGATCCTGTCGAGCTCTTCCGATGAATATTTCACCAGCCCCCGTGCGAACACCGCGCCCCTGAGGTCCAGACAATTCACGCAATCGCCCACCTTGAACGGTCCCTCAACACTTACCACACCGCCCGGCAGAAGGCTTTTCCCTTTGTGCACCAGGGCCTCGCGCCCGCCGTCGTCCACCACGATGCCGCCCTTCGAAGCGGCCGTGTAGGCGATCCAGTGTTTGCGGCTGTCCATTTTTTCGGGCCGGGGCAGGAACAAGGTCCCTGTTTCCCTGCCTTCGAACAACGCGGCAAGCAGGCCGTTTTTTTTGCCGTTCAGGATGACCATCGGCGCCCCATAGGCGCCGACCTTTTTCGCGGCCATGATCTTGGAACGCATCCCGCCCGTACCGACACCGGACAAAGCGTCTCCCGCGCCCCTCTCCATTTCCGCGGTTATTTTTTCAACAAGGGGAATGAATTGGGCATCGGGGTGAAGCCGGGGATCGGCAGTATAGAGCCCGTCGATATCCGACAGGATAACGAGGACGTCCGCATCAATAAGCTGCACGACCATCCCAGAAAGGTTGTCATTGTCGCCGAACTTGATCTCGTCCACGGCAACCGTATCGTTCTCGTTAATGATGGGGATGACGCCGTATTCGAGGAGTGTTTGGAGCGTATTCCTGGCGTTCAGGAACCTGCTGCGATTCGACAGGTCCTCACGCGTAAGGAGCACCTGAGCGACCTTTTTGCCATGGGCCCCGAAGGTCTTTTCATACATCCACATGAGCCCTGACTGACCCACGGCTGCCGCTGCCTGTTTCAAAGGAAGGGGCATTCCTTTGGTCTTCTTCAGGCCGAGTTTGGCCAGGCCGGCGGCAATGGCCCCGGACGAGACCAGAACCACCTCGCGCCGCGCGTCCATGATCGAAACGAGCTCCTTGGCGAGCTGCTCGATCCTCTTCTGGTCAAGCCCGCCGCCTGAAGAGGTCAGGACCGCGCTACCCACCTTGATCACAACGCGGCGCGCTTTGGACAGGATAGTTCTTTTACCAGCTGACGCGTTCTTCATAATGAAGATCCAATTGAACCTAAAGAAAGCAGGTTTTACAAAACCGCAGTCACGATGATCTTATTTCACAAGACCGCAAGTACAACAGCGTATGGCAATTTATAAATCCTTTTCTTCCACTTCCTGTTTTACTTCCTGCGGTGCAACAGCCACGACTTTTTCTCGCTGCTTACGCCCCTCTTCCACTTTTTCCGACAGGAAGTTAACCAGGGTATCGATACCCTTCCTCGTTGCCGATGACACGGGGAAGAACATATACTTATGCTCCCGGCAATAGCTCTCCAGTTTCTCTACCTGCTCGGGAATTGCCGCATCGATCTTGGTGGCCGCTACCGCCATATACTTTCCCGAGAGCTTGTCGCTGTACAGTGCAAGCTCGTTATTGATCTTGTCAAAGTTCTCGACCGGGTCGCCCGGCGCCATGCCGGAAACGTCCACCATATGCAGCAGGATCGAGGTCCGTTCAATATGGCGCAGGAACTCGAAGCCCAAACCCGCGCCCTTGTGGGCATTCTCGATCAAGCCCGGGATGTCGGCAACCACGAAGCCTTTTCTCCCCTCAGGCTTCACCACGCCGAGCACCGGCGTAAGCGTCGTAAAGGGATAATCCGCGATCTTTGGTTTGGCAGCGGAGATCGTCGAAATGAGCGTCGACTTGCCGGCATTGGGAAAACCCACCAATCCGACATCAGCCAGCAGTTTCAGTTCGAGAAAGAGCGTCCGCTCTTCTCCCGGCTCTCCGGGTTGGGCATACCGGGGCGCCTGCTTGGTGGCTGTCTTGAAGAAGGCATTGCCCCTGCCCCCTCTTCCCCCTTTGCCGGCAATGAACTCCTTGCCATCCTCGTCCAGGTCCACCAGCACTCCCGGGGTCTCGGTATCGTACACCAGGGTACCTACGGGAACGCGGATGATGATGTCATCCGAATCGCCGCCGGTCTGTTCCTTTCCGCTGCCGGGACGGCCGTCCTTGGCAAAGTAATTCTGCTGATAGCGGAGGTCAATAAGCGTGCCGAGCTGAAGATCGGCGCGAATGATGACATCAGCGCCCTTTCCCCCGTCTCCGCCGCTGGGGCCGCCGCGGGGAACATAGGCCTCACGCCGGAAAGCGATGCACCCTTTGCCTCCATGGCCGGCCCTGATGTTGATCTTTACTCTGTCTATAAAATTTGACATGATCCTTAACCTTGCGAGAAATATACAGATAACGGCATTAAAATGCAAGCAGCATGAGCGGAAAAAGCGTGTCAGGAGACCATTGTGGGGCCGTCAGCCCACGGTCCCCTGTCATAGAGGGTCCGAACGTGCAAACAGAAAAGGCGGCATAAATTTCATGCCGCCTTGTAAAGGATACCGGGACCAGGATGAGTTTTTACACTGCTGCCGCGTACACGCTCACCTTTTTACGGGTCTTGTCTTTGCGCTCGAACTTCACCAGACCGGTAATCTTGGCGAAAAGCGTGTCGTCGCTTCCCTTGCCAACGTTCGTGCCCGGATGGATCTTGGTGCCGCGCTGCCTGATGATGATGGTCCCCGCATTGATCAGCTCGCCGTCGTAGCGTTTTACCCCGAGGCGCTGTGCGTTGCTGTCTCTGCCGTTCCGTGAACTGCCAACTCCCTTTTTATGAGCCATGCTCTATCCTCCGAATAGCCTGTTGTCTTAGGCCGTGATCTCTTTGATTTTGATTGCCGTATAGTTCTGCCGGTGACCGATGGTCTTGCGATAGCCCTTGCGCCGGCGGTGCTTGAAGATGAGCAGCTTCTCGCCGCGGTCCTCGTCAACCACTTCAGCCGTGACCTTTGCTGATGCCAGCATCGGCTTGCCGACGTTTATTTTATCGCCATCGGCGATCATGTAGACGTCCTTTATCTCGACAGTATCGCCCTTCTTGGCTTCAAGGCTTTCCACTCGCACCACATCACCGGGCGAAACCTTGTACTGTTTTCCGCCGGTCCCAATCACTGCGTACATGCTTACTCCTCCTATAAATCCATCTAAGCTTCTTTAAGAGTCGCTACCATACCATGTAACTTGCGGACATGTCAAGGGAAAAAACTAAATTCACCAGGAAAATAAACAGGGGACAGAGAAAACCTGATCAAGGATAATAACGAGGCACTGCTTTTCCAGGCAACAAAAGGCCAAGATTGCATTGTCTTCCCAACAGACTGATTGACAGACCCTGTAGCTGCCTGCTACAATGACCACGTTACTTTTCTCATCCAACGTGTCATACGTACTCCGAAGACAGCGAACAACGGTCCGAAACGTTGCATCTGTTGAGGGAATAAAGGGAGGAACGGAAATGCCCGCTTATACTTTTCTCGTAGTTGATGATTCGCCCACGATGCGCCAGCTTATCGTCTTCGCCCTGAAGCGGATCCCGGGGAGCACGATCGTCGAAGCGAACGACGGCGTCGATGCCCTGAAAAAGCTTAGGGCCCAGGAGTTTTCCATGGTCCTGACCGACATCAACATGCCGATCATGGACGGCCTTAAACTGGTCTCGATGATGCGGAACGATCCAAAGTATAAGGACCTTCCGATCATCATTATAACAACCGAGGGCGCCGAGGATGACCGGAAAGCCGGGATGGCGCTCGGCGCGAACGCCTATGTTTCGAAGCCGGTCAAGACCGGGGAGCTTCTGCAAACAGTCAACCTGCTGCTCAAACCAGCATAAAACAGGGCGTTTTCAACTCCCGGCCAGGTTGGATTTCTGAAACCGCATAAGAAAGGCCTGCCTTGCCCTATTACGAGTTCACCATCCACATACCCGACGCCCATAAAGAAGCGCTGGTCCAGAAGCTCTCCGAACTCGGCACGCTCGGAGTGATCGAACAGCGAACTGCGATGATCGCGTATTTCCCGTACACAGCGGATATCGACACCATAACGAGCGAGTTAAGCGTTATACAAGCCCTCTTCGAATCGTCCGGCCGGGAGCACGTTTCGTTCAGCACTATTCTTGTCCCGGACCAGGACTGGAACGCGACCTGGCAGAAATCCTTTACCGCCATCGATATCGGCGAACGCTTTACCGTGCTGCCGCCCTGGGAACATTCGAAGAACGGCAAGATCAATCTTATCGTCGACCCGGCTATGGCCTTCGGGACCGGCCACCACGGGACCACGCGGTCATGCCTGCTGCTCATGGAACGCCTCGCCCCCCAGACAACACAGGAACGGTTTCTGGACATTGGAACGGGCACGGGGATCCTCGCCATAGCTGCAGTAAAGCTCGGGTTCAAACACGTCCTTGGCGTGGACACTGACCAGCTTGCCGTGGACGCGGCGATCAAGAACTGCATGGTGAACAAGACGGAACAAGTGGAGATCCTGAGCGGCAGCGTCGCTGACGTACCCGGCCAATATGATTTTATCGCCGCGAATCTTATCTCAATGGTTCTGATCAAGCTGGCGCCGGATATTGCCGCGCATTTAGCGCCTGCGGGCATTGCCGTGCTCTCCGGCATGCTCACCGGACAGGATGAGGAGGTTACCGCGGCAATGAAGCTGGCGGGCATGGAGCTGATGGAAAGACATGTTGACGACAAGTGGGTCACGACAGCGGTAAGATGGCGGAAACCTGCTTGAGCGGCAGGTTGGGTTTCCATCCTTTCATGCGATCATCAGTATT
Organism: Nitrospirota bacterium; assembly: GCA_043731355.1. Taxonomy (GTDB): domain Bacteria; phylum Nitrospirota; class UBA9217; order UBA9217; family UBA9217; genus GWC2-56-14. The sequence continues at coordinate 1,645 of JAYTJE010000127.1, read as the reverse complement.
TAGTGTCAACCTCCGGACTCTTGCCCGGTTCCAAGGGAACCGCCGCAGGCGCAACCTCGTCCGGGAGAACTGGCGCGGAACCGCGGTTTTTCAGCGGGGCCATGGGCCTGAACGATGACCATGAACCCGTTACCGTGACCCATTTTTTCAGCGCCCGCTGGTAGATCCATTGAGACAAGCCTATGTCGGCAGTATCAATGGTACGCTCCATACCATAGGCAGCGATGAGGATCGTTGGCAGCGAAATGAGAACCATCAGGGCAAAAGCGGCATGATAGGATTACCTTTGACCTTATAAGGTCCTATAAGCCCAAGAGTGAAACAATATGCAGCAACGGTCACATTTGTGCCGATATTATATTCCGTCAAGCCGCTGATAAACAGGAGCAATGTGCAGAAAATTATTGTAGAGCCGCCGAGGGTTCCTCCTGTCCGGATTTCTCTCATCCCCCACCGAAGCAATGCCCAGCCGAGCGACAAGAGAATAGCAAGCCCAACCAACCCTTGCGTTGCTAATGTTTGAAAAAATATACTATGCGCATGGCCAGTCACGAGTACCTTTTTCAGTTTACCGTTCTGAATAAGGCGATCTATATCTATTTGAAAATCGGAGAGTCCTGTACCGAAAAAAGGAGATTCCCGCGCGATCAATACTGCGCCCTTCCAGAGTTCGATCCTGGTGCCAGTGCTCCCCAGCTCATTCTCCGTATACGCCGACGTCACGATCGATATTGCCCGGTCCCGCAACTTCCCGTTGACGAAAAAAAACACGATGAGCGAAGATATGATGATAGCGCCCAATAGCACGGCTTTCCTGCGATCATGCAAGAATAACGTAATAATTGTAGCCGCAAATAAAGCGACCCACACTCCCCTCGTTTGGGAAACCAGTATGGCAATAACCGTGATTAAAATGGTAGTGAGAAGAAGATACCGGGCTTTCCGAGTTTCAGTGAGACCATTAGCTCCGATTATCAGCATCAGCAGCGCTGAACCGCAAACAAAAGCAAGTTTTGTGGCATAAAATATCGGATTGAGCGCAAATCCCTGTGATCGCACAGTGTCGGACTGGTAATATTGGACAAATCCTACAAGGCCTTCCAGCGCTGCGCTGATAAAATAGATAATGATGACGGTTTTTCTCTGGTTGTTGCTGATCGGAGCAGTAAAGAGCAGACCTGCGAGCAAGAGAGGCCTGTATGTTTTGAGCCCTACCATAGCTACACCTTGATTTTCTGAAATAAATATGCTTATCATAAGACTGATGATAAACAAAGCGGAGGTAACGATAACCGCCTTTGGCAAATACCCAGCGGGGTCATATTTTATCAAGTATCTCCACGCCAGGAGGGCATAAATGCTCCACATCGAGAAGCGACTAACCCCCCACTCCGAAAAAAAAATGGATATTGATAGTCCGCTTAAGAGAATAAAAACGAGCTGCTGTGCGTATGCGGCAATTATTTTTTTTCGCTCTTCATTCATATTGAATAACCCGGTCACGGACTAGTCCTGCTCTAGAGGAATTTGTATTTGTCTTACGTGTAGTGCCCTCTGTGTCAATATAGCTGGGACACCTCCCCTATGGTAAATTAGAGTAGAGGGTGGGGAGGAGAAATCATTATGATAGCTGCAAAGATCAAAG
>JAYTJE010000126.1:0-5563 GCA_043731355.1 Nitrospirota bacterium | reverse complement strand
TCGGTTTCTGGTTCATGCAGGTGTTTTGGTTCGAGCGGTGGAACTTGGTAAGCGGATAAGTATCGACGGTCGTCCTGCCCTTGGCGTCCTCACCCTTCACCACGATGCGGGTGGAATCAACGGTATCCACGATGCCATCGCGTTTCGCCGAGGCAATGGCGCCGGAATCGCGCGCTGCCACGCGCTCCATGCCGGTGCCGACCACCGGCGCCTGGGGCCTGAGGAGCGGCACGGCCTGGCGCTGCATGTTCGATCCCATGAGCGCGCGGTTCGCGTCATCATTTTCCAGGAACGGGATGAGCGCTGCCGAGACCGAGACGATCTGCTTCGGCGACACGTCCATGTACTGCACTTCCTCGGCAGAGACCAGCTTGAACTCGCCGCCCACGCGCGCCGAGACGCTGTCCACGGTCAGCTTTCCCCGTCCGTCGAACGGGGTGTTCGCCTGGGCGATCACATAATTTTCGCCGTCCACCGCGGAAAGATATTCAATTTTATCGGTCACCTTGCTGTTCTTTACTTCGCGGTACGGCGCTTCGATGAAACCGTAATCGTTGACCCGGGCATAGGTCGCCAGCGAGACGATGAGTCCGATGTTCGGTCCTTCCGGCGTTTCAATGGGGCAAATCCTGCCGTAATGGGTCGTGTGCACGTCGCGCACTTCAAAACCAGCGCGCTCCCGCGTCAGACCGCCCGGCCCGAGCGCTGAAAGCCTGCGCTTGTGCGTGATCTCCGCGAGCGGGTTGGTCTGGTCCATGAACTGCGAAAGCTGACTGGACCCGAAAAACTCCTTGATCGCGGCTATGACCGGTTTAGGGTTGATAATATCGTGCGGCATGAGCGCATCGATGTCCTGAAGGCTCATGCGCTCCTTGATCGCCCGCTCCATGCGGGCAAGGCCGACGCGGATCTGGTTCTCGAGAAGCTCGCCGACGGACCGCACCCGGCGATTGCCGAGATGGTCAATATCATCAACTTCGCCCTTGCCGGTGCGCAGGTTGACAAGGTAGCGAATCACCTCGACGACATCCTGAGCAGTGAGCGTGGTCTTGTCGATGGGAATATCCAGTTTCAGTTTTTTGTTCAGTTTCAACCTGCCCACGTTCGAGAGGTCGTAGCGCTTGGCATTGAAGAACATGCCGGAGAAGAGGTTCTTCGCCATCTCGATCGTCGGGGGTTCGCCGGGACGCATTTTCCGGTAGATTTCCAGCAGCGCTTCATCCGGTGTCTGCACTTTATCGGACAGCAGGGTATCGCGCATCGCCGAGATCACATGGATGCCGTCCATATAGATCACTTCCAATTTTTCCACTTTCGTGGTCACCAGCGTTGTCAGGAAAGCTTCGGTTATTTTCTCGTTCCCGGGCAGCAGCACCTCACCCGTTTCCGGGTCGATGACGTCACGCAGGACGACGCGATCGATCAGCTCTTCGCGGGGGATGGGAATCTCCGTAATACCGGCCGACTCCATTTTTTTGATCGCCGAACGCGTGATCTTGGCGCCTTCTTTCACGAGCACTTCGCGCGTTGCCTTGTCGGTGATCGTGATCGGCGCCTTGATCCCGGCCAGCACATCGGCATGGATGCCGCGCGTGAACCCGTCCTTCTTCACCGTGATATCCTCGATGGGATAATACATCCGGAGCAGGTCCTCGTTCGAATAGCCAAAGGACTTGAGCAGGATGGTGGCCGGTATCTTGCGGCGGCGGTCGATCCGCACGTAGACGATGTCTTTTACGTCAAATTCAAAATCGAGCCACGAACCGCGATAGGGGATGATCCGCGCGGAATAGAGTATTTTGCCGCTGGCATGCGTACGGCCCTTGTCATGCGTGAAAAAAGCGCCGGGGGACCGGTGCAACTGGCTCACCACCACGCGTTCGGTCCCGTTCACGATGAACGTTCCCGTGTCGGTCATGAGAGCAAGGTCGCCAACATAGACCTCCTGCTCCTTGATGTCCTTGAGGCGCTTGGTCTCGGTCTGTTCATCCTTCTCAAAAAATGCGAGTTGCGTCTTGATCTTGAGCGGCGCGGCATAGGTGGCGCCGCGCTGCAGACACTCCCAGATACTGTACTTGGGTTCTCCCAGCGAATAGCCGAGATACTCCACTTTAGCGGTTTCATTAAAATCATAAATGGGGAAGACGCTCTTGAATGCCGCCTGCAGCCCCATGTCTTTTCTCTTGTCAGACGAGGCTTCCTTCTGGAGGAAGGAATCATACGATCGTTTCTGGATCTCGATCAGATCGGGAATCTCCAGGATGGTGGGTATCCGCGAAAAATCTTTTCTCACGCGAACTAGCTCTCTCTTTTCCTTTGACATATTTACACCCCTCCGCCGAAACCATACCGGCTCGTATCTCTGCGTCTCACGAAAAAACAGCCTTAAGGTATTCTTTTATATCGCAATTGACCGGGTATATCCATAAACGCAAAAAGTCCTCTGCCCTCCGGCTACTCCGGAGGGCAAGGACTTGAAAAATGAATATCGATGGTGCCTTACTTTACCTCGACCGTAGCGCCTGCTTCGGTGAGCTTCTTCTTCATGGACTCCGCATCTTCCTTGGTGACGCCGGTTTTTACGGGCTTGGGTGCACCCTCCACCAGGTCCTTTGCTTCTTTGAGACCGAGACCCGTAAGCTCACGGACAACCTTGATCACGTTGATCTTCTGCGCGCCGGCAGCGGCCAGAATAACGTCAAATGCGGTCTTTTCTTCAGCTGCGGCTGCTGCTCCACCCGCGGCTGCTACGGCAACGGGCGCGGCTGCTGAAACTCCCCACTTCTCTTCGAGCATCTTGCTCAGTTCCGCCGCTTCAAGAACGGTCAATGCGCTGAGTTCGTCAACGATCTTTGCTAAATCCGCCATGGTTACTTCCTCCTGGAAATTATTATAATCTTTAGAGTACGCGTCCGATTTCGGAGCGCGCCTTAGTTCTTTACCCTTTGTCCGCCTTGGCCTTCATGACCCGGGCGATCTGACCGCCCGGCGCCGCAAGCACCCCGGCGATCCTCGTTGCCGGCGTCTGAAGAAGACCAATGATCTTGCCGCGCAGCACATTCAGCGAAGGCAATGTCGAAAGCGTCTTGATATCCGACTGCTTGATCAGCTTGCCGTCCATAACGCCGACCTTGATCTCGAGCTTCGCCTGCGTTTTCTGAAAATCATAGAGCACCTTGGCGGAAGCAACCGGATCGTCGTACGACAGTACGATGCCAACGGGTCCAACGAAGTGATCTTTGAGCGGCTCCATCCCGGTGCCTTCCGAGGCTTTTCGGGCGAGCGTGTTCTTCACCACGCGGTATTCCACCTGTGCCTTGCGAAGCTTGCTGCGAAGCTCGGTGATCTGCTCCACATTGATCCCGGAATAACCCGTTATCACCGCTGACTTCGCCTTGGAGAATTTGCCGTGCAATTCTTCTATGGCCTTTTTCTTTTCTTCTTTATTCACTCTGTCCTCCTTTCTTTCAAAAGTTCCCGATGACCAGCCCGGAAACGATGAAAGAAAGTGCTGGTTCTTTCGTTCGCCGGGTCTCGGCAGGCCCCTGGGGGATTAAACGGGGGCGCGTTGTTTGGCGCCCCTGTGCCTGCTGTCTCGGACCGCACCCCTGTTTTTCAGGGGCCGACCTTGTGCGTAAAAACGTTGATGCTTAATTTATGCGAGCTTCTCGATCAGAGCCGGATCCATATGGATACCCGGGCCCATGGTCGTTGAAACGCCGACGCTCTTGAGATACTTGCCCTTGCTCGAGGAAGGTTTCGCCTTGATAATGGATTCAAGCACTGCCTTGGCATTGTCCACGAGCTTGTTCTCATCAAAAGAAGCCTTGCCCACGGGAACATGGACGATTCCGGCCTTTTCCACACGATACTCAACCTTACCGGCCCGGATGTCCTTGATGGCCTTGGTAACATCAAAGGTTACCGTACCGGTCTTGGGATTCGGCATAAGCCCCCGGGGACCCAGCACTTTGCCGAGTTTGCCCACGAGGCCCATGATATCCGGCGTGGCAACGACGGTATCGAAATCGGTCCAGCCTTCTTTCTGTATCTTGTCAGCGAGATCATCGGCGCCCACATAGTCGGCGCCGGCTTCCCGCGCTTCTTTCTCTTTTTCGCCCTTGGCAAAAACCAGGATTTTTACCTTTTTGCCGGTTCCATGGGGAAGGACCACTGTTCCCCGGACCATCTGGTCGGCCTGTTTCGGATCAACGCCGAGCTTTACGGCAAGATCAACGGTCTCATCGAATTTCGTCCGGGCTGTTTTTTTTGCGAGGCCGATGGCCTCTTCGAGACTGTAAAGCTTCTTCCGATCAACAAGTGCGGCGGCTGCTTTAAATTTTTTCCCTGCTGCCATAGTTCCTCCTCGCGGTCCCCGCGGCTGTTGTCAGCCTCCCGCCTCGTAATTGCGAATGGGGAATGGCAAATGCGGAATTGAAAAACACATTAATTCCGCATTCCGCATTCCGAATTAATCTACTATTTCCAATCCCATGCTCTTCGCCGAGCCTTCGATCATGCGCATAGCCGACTCCACGCTTGCCGCATTAAGATCGGGAAGCTTGGTCTGCGCTATTTCCCTGATCTGAGCGCGGGTCACCTTGCCGACCTTATCCTTGTTCGGCACACCGGAACCTTTGACGAGCCCCGCGGCCTTTTTCAGGAGTTCCGCGGCAGGCGGGGTTTTGGTGATAAACGTGAACGACCGGTCAGAGTAAACAGAGATAACGACCGGTATGATCGTATCTCCCATTTTCTGGGTCCTGGCATTAAACGTCTTGCAGAACTCCATGATATTAACACCGTGCTGGCCGAGCGCGGGGCCGACCGGCGGCGCCGGATTCGCCTTACCCGCGGGGACCTGAAGCTTGATTTTTGCTGTGATCTCTTTTGCCATCTATTTACTCCTGGGCTTAATTTTGCACCGTGAATTTTTTACAACGTGGCTTACTTTTCTTTTTCCCGTTCAACCTGCAGGAATTCAAGCTCCACCGGCGTCGAACGTCCGAAGATGCTTACCATGACCCGAAGTCTGCCGTGGGTTGGACTCACATCCTCCACGGACCCGATAAAGCTGCTGAACGGTCCGTCGATGACCCGGACACGGTCGCCCTTCTGGTATGCGTGCTTCGGCTGAGTAGGGGCAACCGCTCCCTCTTCCGCCTGCTTCAGGATGTTCTTTACTTCTTCTTCGGTGAGCGGCGTGGGATTCGTGCTGCCGCCGACGAAGCCGGTTACTTTCGGAGTGTCCTTAATGACATGCCACGTGTTGTCATCCATCTCCATTTCAACCAGGATATAACCAGGGAAAAACTTTCGCTGCGTTTTTCTTTTTTTCCCTGCTTTGAGCGACAGGACCTCTTCCGTGGGGACAAGGACCTGTGCTATCTTGTCTTGAAGCCCCAGCTTGGAGACCGTCTCCGTAAGGCTGGCCCTGACCTTGTTCTCAAAACCCGCATACGTATGGACCACATACCAGTTCATTGGCATAATTGTTCTACTTAAAGGTAAGGGTCATTATCCTGCCCAACCCCATATCTACCACGCCAAGAAAAATGGCCGC
>JAYTJE010000125.1:0-4910 GCA_043731355.1 Nitrospirota bacterium | reverse complement strand
ATCAAATTCTACGCAAAATGGCGGGAATATTTACCACGAAGAACACGAAGTTCACGAAGATTAAATACTGAGCTCATTAGTTAAAAACAAGAAATTAATTCCTTCGTGCTCATCGTGTCCTTCGTGGTTTCAAGGTTTTGGCTCCGGCTTGTCCGGGTTAGGTAATAGGCTGAAGGCTGACGGCTGTAATGCCGTTCCTTCAGTCTTTAGCCTGATTACCTGAAGTTACCTTTATTGTTGAATAGCCCCATGGATTGTGGTAAATTTGCAGCAGTTTTTTCAGGGGGCTGCATGAGAAAAAAGCTTGCACTATTGACCATCGCCGCATTCCTGTCCTGCGGAGCATCATTCGCGTCCAGTGAGACCGCGGCAGCCTCTCAGTATAAAAAAGCCAATGCCCTGTTCTCCTCAGCCCGTTATCAGGAAGCGCTTCCGCTGTACGAATCGGTCCTTTCCTCCTCTTCAGAAAAGGTCCCCGCCGGCGAGGTGTATACCAGGATAGGCGACAGTTATTACCGGCTTGGTTCGTACGAACAGGCCATTGATGCCTATCAGGAAGCCCTGACCAGGCAAGGCCGCGCTGCCCAGCCCGGGACCCGGTACTGGATCGGGTTCTGCTATTTTCTTCAGGGCAGGCACGATCAGGCGGCAGCGGAGTTCCTGAAGATCCCGGAGCTCTATCCCGAGGCAGGCATGTGGGTCGGCACAGCGTACTACTGGGCGGGCCGTTCCCGCGAACAGCAGGGGAAGAAAGACCTGGCCCTGCAGTATTACAAAAAGGCAGGCGGCAACGGCAAGTCCACGCAGGGGAAGTTCGCCATGAAAAAAGCAGAAAGGGTACAGGGGCCAGGGTACAGGGGCCAGTAGTCAGTAGTCAGTAGTCAGTAGTCAGGAGTCAGGAGTCAGGAGTTCCTGGACCCTGACGCCTGGACCCCGGACCCTGCCGTTCATTATGCTGAAAGAACTGAACATAAAGAATTTCGCCATCATCGACCAGCTCCGCGTGGAATTCACCGCGGGGCTGAACGTGTTCACCGGCGAGACGGGCGCGGGCAAGTCGATCGTCGTCGATGCCTTGAACCTCGCGCTCGGCGAGCGCGCAAGCGCGGACCTGATCCGCACGGGCTGCCAGGAAGCGGTGGTCGAGGCAGCGTTCGAGTTGAACGGGCTTGCAACGAAAGAGGTCAGGGACCTGCTGGGCGAACAGGGGATAGAGATGGAGGCCGGCGAGGACCTGATCATCCGGCGGGTGCTTGCAACATCGGGCAAGAACAAGGTCTATATCAACGGCAGCCTGGCCAACCTGGCAACGTTGTCAGCGCTTGGCGCGACCCTGGCCGACATCCACGGACAGCACGAGCACCAGTCTCTCTTGTCCCTGGAGCGACAGAGGGAAATGCTCGATTCTTTCGGCAGCCTCGATGGGCTCCGGGAAACGCTGTTCCAGGCCTATCGCCGCTTGCAGGACATCAGAAAAGAGCTTGCGGAACTTGAGACCGGCGAGCGCGACCGGGCGCGGCGCGAGGACATGCTTCGTTTCCAGAAGAACGAGATCGAGGCCTCTCAGCTGAAGCTTGGCGAGGACGAAGCGCTTGCGAGCGAGCAGAAGGTGCTTGCCAATTCGGAAAAGATCGCCGGTCTTTCGCGCGCCGCCGACGAAGCGCTTTATTCTTCCGATCACGCCGTGCTGACCGAAATCAAGAAGGCGGTCACCAGCCTGCGCGAGATCGCGGTCATCGACGATCGTCTGAAGCCGGTGCTGGAGCTTTGTGAAGCCGGCCGCGCCCAGATCGAGGAAGCAGCGCGCGAGGTGTCGGCCTATGCCGAGAAGGTCGAGTTCGACCCGGACCGGCTGGAGCAGATCGGCGACCGGCTGGATTTGATCCAGAAACTCAAAAAGAAATACGGCGGAACGATCGATGACGTGGTTGCTTTCGGTGAACGGGCCGCGGCGGAGCTCGATCGCATGGAGCGAAGCACTGAAGAGATCGCACGCTTGCAGAAAGAGGTCCAGACGATCAAATCCGGGCTGACGTCACAGGCGCAGACGTTGACCAAAAAGCGCGGCTCGGCCGCACACGAGCTCGAAAAGAAGGTCGAGGCGGAACTTACGCACCTTGGCATGAAGAAAACGGTCTTTACGGTAAAAATTACGCAGGAACCCGGCGACGATACCCTCGACGGCCATAAACTCGGGCCGCGCGGCGCCGACCGCGTGGAGTTCCTGATCTCGCCGAATCCCGGTGAGGTGCCGAAGCCGCTTGCCAAGACCGCATCAGGCGGCGAGCTTTCGCGCATCATGCTGGCGCTCAAGACCATCCTGGTCGAGGGCGACCCAATCCCGACGTTAGTGTTCGACGAAGTGGATGCCGGCATCGGCGGCGCGGTCGCCGAAGAGGTCGGGAAGAAGCTGAAGCGCGTGGCCGCGAAGCGCCAGGTCTTCTGCATCACGCATCTGCCGCAGATCGCGAGCATGGCAGCAAGCCATTACGGCGTGTCCAAATCCGTGAAAAAGGACCGGACCAGCACCGAGGTCAAGCTGCTGGACAAGCAGGAGCGCGTCGATGAGATCGCGCGCATGCTCGGCGGCAAGACCATTACCGACGCGACCATCACCCATGCCCAGGAGATGATCGCCCGGGGCACGGCCTGATTCAGCTGGGAGTGTTCCTCTTGCTGCGATCCCACCACGGTCAGTGGTCATAGCTTTTCAATGCCAAATGCAATTTGATTTTCTCCGTGTCTCTGTGCCTCCGTGGTAAAAGGTTTTAAATCTTGTCATCTCATAATCACAAGGACAACTATGAACCCGATCTACCTCGACTATAACGCCAGTACACCCGTCGATCCCAATGTGCTTGACGAGATGCTGCCCTATCTCAAGCAGAAGTTCGGCAACCCATCGAGCAGCCACAGCTTCGGCGTTGCGATCAAGGCGGGCATCGAGCAGGCAAGGGAGCGGGTGGCGCTGCTCTTGGGATGCGAAGCTTCCGAGCTCCTTTTTACGAGCGGGGCGACCGAATCGAACAACATGGTGATCAACGGGATCGCCATGACCGAGGGCACTGGAAAGCACATTATCACTTCCCAAATAGAGCACCCCGCGGTGCTGGCGCCGTGCCGCTACCTCGAACGCCTCGGTTATCATGTGACCTATCTGCCGGTGGATAAATACGGGATGGTGGCCCCCGCCGAGCTCGTGAAGGCGATCACTCCGGATACAGCGCTTGTTTCGATCATGCATTCGAACAACGAGGTCGGAACGATCCAGGACATCAAGGAGCTGGGCCGGATCGCCTCGTCCCAGAACATTCCCTTCCACACCGATGCCGCGCAGAGCGTGGGGAAAGTGCCCGTGCGGGTGGACGAGCTCGGGGTGGACTTTCTGACCGTTGCAGGCCACAAGTTCTACGCGCCTAAAGGGATCGGCGCGCTGTATATCAGGTCCGGTCAAAAGCTCGAACCGCTCATGCACGGCGCAGGACACGAGCGGGGCCTCAGACCAGGCACGGAGAACGCCGCCTTCATTGTCGGCCTCGGCGCCGCGGCCATGGTCGCCATGCCAATTCTTGATGCTGAGGGCAAGCGCCAGATACAAATGGGGAAGAGTTTGTTCAAAGGGTTAGAGCGCGCAGGACTGAAGGTGCACCTGAACGGACATCCTGAAAAAAAGCTTCCCAATACCTGGAATATCAGTTTTCCGGGACACGATGCAACGGCGGTCATGGAGGTTCTGACAGGCATTGCCGTCTCGCCCGGAGCCGCCTGTCATGGCGATACGGTCCAGGCTTCGCACGTACTGGTTGCCATGGGCACGGAGTTGTCGCTTGCGCGGAGTGCGATACGGTTCAGCCTCGGCAGGGAGACGACGGAGGCGGAGATCGATCGGGTGGTGGAGTTGTTAAAGAACGGATTGAAGCAATAAGAAATTAGTGCTGGTTCAGGCTTGCAGCCTGAACCTAAACAGTAATGAGGGGTTCAATCTGCAAGATTAAACCAGCAAAGGTAGCTGCTAGCTTGGGTAAGAGTATCTTGATTTTCCGCACGGTTTATAGTACCGTCTTTTTAAAAGCCAGTGAGGTACGCAGTTATCTCGCAGATATGCAGGAGATAGGTAATGGTCAGCAGGGAAATCATTCAAGAGGCAACGAAGAAGCTCATCGAAAAGTTTGACCCCGAACGCATCATCTTGTTCGGTTCTTATGCGCGCGGCACCGCGGATGAACACAGCGATGTGGATTTCATGGTCATTACCGGCCACATAGGAAGGCGGAACCGGCTGCTTCTGATGACGAAAATGGACGAGGCGCTCGGCGGAATGGGAATCGCAAAAGATATTATTGTTCTTACGCCGGAAGAATTCGAGGTAGACAAGGACATCCCGGGAACCATCGCCCGGTACGCGGCGAAGGAAGGAAAACTGCTTTATGACCCGAAAAGAAAAGCGCCGTCGCAAAGAAAGTGAAGGAATGGCTTCAGCACACCGATGAAGATTTACAGCTGGCCAAGCACGCCTTCAAGCTCAAGACCTCAGCCGCATTGTGAAAGGCGAGCGGTAGATGTCAAGCCGCAAGACCTGACCCTAAAGGCTCCCCGGTGATCGCCGAGGGCGTGGAGACGGCCGAGCAGCTTTCGCAGATCAAAGAGATGCACTGCGAGTTCGTACAGGGATGCCTGTACTCCAAGCCGGTCGCCGCGGACCAGGCGCTGGCCTGCCTCCAGGAAAGGCCCGTGCGCTGAACGGCCGCCCGCGCCGCCATTGCTTCCTTTCACCGAAACAGCCGTCGCCGAACGTCTTCCCGGACCTTCCATATTTTCTATAATTAAAAACCTTCCGGCCATTTATATTATTTATAGGCAAAAATATTGACATTAATTTTTCGATGTGATAGTTTTTCCCACGTTTGAAA
>JAYTJE010000124.1:0-43191 GCA_043731355.1 Nitrospirota bacterium | reverse complement strand
AAATATATGATCGAAAAAGGCGCATCGGATCTTCATCTTACGACAGGGCTTCCGCCCTGTATTCGGATAGACGGCAAGATAAAGCCGATACCGGGGCTGGAAGTGATGACGGCCACGGCGACGAAGGACCTCTGCTACAGCATTCTGACCGATGCGCAGAAGCACAAGTTCGAGGAAAACAGCGAACTGGACCTGTCGTTCGGGGTAAAGAGCCTGTCCCGTTTTCGCGCCAATATGTTCGTGCAGCGGGGGGCGGTTGCCGCCGCGATCCGGACCATTCCTTTTAAAATAAAGACGTTCAAAGAACTTGGCTTATCTGAAGTTATCTCGGACCTGTGCAAAAAACCCCGCGGCCTGGTGCTCGTAACCGGCCCTACTGGCAGCGGTAAATCGACGACGCTGGCATCGATGATCGACAAGATCAATAATGAACGCCAGGAACATATCATAACCATTGAAGATCCGATCGAATATCTGCATCCGCATAAAAAATGCCTGGTGAACCAGCGCGAGGTCAACGCCGATACCAAATCGTTCAAGGATGCGCTGAAGTATCTTCTCCGGCAGGACCCCGACGTGGTGCTCATCGGCGAAATGAGGGACCTGGAAACGATCGAAGCGGCGCTGACCATCGCGGAAACGGGCCACCTTACCTTTGCCACGCTCCATACGAACTCCGCGGCCCAGACGATAAACCGCATTATCGATGTGTTCCCTCCGCATCAACAGTCGCAGGTGCGCGCGCAACTGTCGTTCGTTCTGGAAGGGGTCGTGTCGCAGCAGCTCATTCCGAAGATCGGCGGCGGACGGGTGGTGGCGCTCGAGGTCATGCTCCCGAACCCGGCCATCCGCAACCTTATCCGGGAGGACAAGGTGCACCAGATCTATTCGATCATGCAGACCGGGCAGTCCAAGTTCGGTATGCAGACCTTGAACCAGTCGCTCTATGACCTGTATGTCAAAAAACAGATCACGTATGAGGACTGCGTCGGCAGATCGTCGAATGTTGAAGAGCTTATTCAAATGCTGAGCAGGTCCGGCCTGGCTGGAACTCAGACGGTCCAAAAGGAATATCGATAAGCTTCAAAGAAACATTATCTGATCGCTCGGCGGCCAGCGCAAAAACGGCACAGTGATATAAAACCGGTGAATTTATCGTACAAGAAGAGGTGAGATATGGCAACAACGGTATTTATCTGGGAAGGCAAGACACGGCAGGGCGCGGTCCAAAAGGGTGAGCTTTCCGCCAACAGCAAGGAAGACGTAATGGCCCTTCTGCGCAAGCAGAATATCCAGCCGATCAGCGTCACGGCGAAACCCAAACAGCTCAGTCTCTCCTTCGGCACACCAAAGGTCTCCGATAAGGACATCGTGATCTTTACCCGTCAGCTTGCCACCATGATCGATGCCGGTCTTCCACTTGTGCAATGCCTTGATATTCTCGGCCAGCAAACGACAGCGGTTGCGCTTTCAAAAGTAGTCGTTCAGGTGAGGCAGGATGTCGAGAGCGGGTCCACCTTCGCCGAAGCCTTGAAAAAACATCCCAAGGTTTTCGACAACCTTTACTGCAACATGGTTGCGGCCGGAGAAGCCGGCGGTATACTGGATACGATCCTTCAGCGGCTCGCCGCTTACATGGAAAAGTTCGCCAAGATCAAAGGACAGATCAAGTCGGCAATGATCTATCCCTCCGTGATCTTGTTCGTCGCCATATCTGTCGTTTCCCTGCTGCTGGTGGTGGTTGTTCCCATGCTGGCGAACATCTTTAAAGAGGCAGGTCAGACCCTTCCGCTGCCCACCCGCATTGTGATCGCATTCAGTGACTTTTTGAAGGGATGGGGAGGCCTGGGGATGCTTATCGGCAGTATCTCCATTTTTTTCGGCCTGAAACAATGGAGAAAAACTGAAAATGGTTTGAAAGCGCAGGATGCATTTGTGCTCAAGGTACCTGTCGTGGGCTCGCTGATCCAGCGGGTGTCTGTTGCGAAGTTCACCAGGACGCTGGGGACCCTTCTTACGAGCGGAGTGCCCATTCTTGAGGGGCTCATCATTGTTGCAAGAACATCGGGAAACAAGATTGTGGAAGATGCCATCATGGCTACCCGGCAGGCCGTAAGCGAGGGTAAGACGCTTGCGGAACCGCTCTCCAGGGCAAAGGTGTTCCCGGCCATGGTCGTTCAAATGATCTCCGTCGGAGAGGCAACCGGAGCACTCGACAATATGCTTAACAAGATCGCTGATTTTTATGATGATGAAGTTGATTCCGCGGTGGCGGCGCTCACCTCCATGCTCGAACCCATGCTGATGATCTTTCTGGGTATAACCGTCGGTTTCGTTATCGTGGCCATGTATATGCCGATCTTCCAGATGGGCTCCGCGGTAGGCTGACCCTCTCGTGTCTCAGGAATTTCCAGGAGAGGAATATTACCATCGCATCAAGTGGCTGATCATCAGCAGGATCGCTCTCACGACCTTTCTGCTGGGGACGCTTATTGTTATTCAGCAGCGATACAAGATCTATTCTTTTTCCACGGCTTCCCTGTATTACTTTGTGCTGTTGGTATGCCTGATGACCGGCGGCTACTGGTATCTTCTGCGGAAGATCAGGAATCTTCCCTTCTTTGCTTATCTTCAGATTTCACTTGACATCCTGCTCGTTTCGGTCCTTGTCTATATTACCGGCGGGATCGACAGCGCTTTCTCACCGCTGTATCATCTCGTAATTATTTCAGGCAGTATTATTTTATACCGGCGCGGCGGCTATCTTGCCGCTTCGATATCGAGCATTTTGTACGGCGGTATGCTTGATATGCAGTATTATAATGCCTTCGGTTTTGTCCAGAGCACGAATTTTACCGCGCTACAGGTGCTCTATCTTGTTTTCAGCAATATTCTTTCTTTTTATGCCGTAGCGCTCCTGAGCGGTTATCTTTCCGAACGACTCAAAAAAACACGCCAGGAACTGCATGAGAAAACCATCGATTTCGCCGATCTTCGTGTGCTCCAGGAACATATCCTTCGCAGCGTGGGGAGCGGCATTCTCACGACTGATATGTCCGGCCGTATTACCTCCTGGAACCCCGCGGCTGAACAAATTACCGGCTATTCACATGAAGAAATCAGGAACAGGCTGCAGGAGGTGTTCGGTACGAGCATAAAAGGTTTTTTCGGCCACACTGACATGATGAAAGAACGTCCCTACCGCATCCATGGTGAGATCGTTCGAAAAGAGGGTACGGTCGTTCAATTAGGGATGACCTCATCGCTGCTCAAGGACGAACAGGAGGTCGTGCGAGGGATCATTCTCATTTTCCAGGACATCACAAAAATGACGGAAATGGAAGAACAGGTACGCAGGCAGGAACGACTCGCAACCGTAGGCAGCCTCGCCGCCGGCATTGCACATGAGATCCGGAACCCGCTCGGATCGATAAGCGGCTCGATTCAGGTGCTCCAGGGTGAACTTGACCTGCAAGGAGACAATAAGCATCTTATGGACATTGTCCTCAGAGAGACCGACCGGCTGAATGTCATTATTTCTGAATTCCTGGAATACGCCAGGCCGCAGGCGGGTCTATCCGCCGCACCGGGGGCCGGTCAGGAGAGCGAGGTAATACTAAGCGATCTTTTCAACGAAACGGTGATGCTTCTCAAGAACAGCCGTGACTACCGGGACGGTATCACCATTACCAGCGCCATCAACGCCGATGTCGCGGTCAAAGGCGATCCTCAGCGTCTCCGGCAGGTATTCTGGAACCTTTTGATCAATGCGTGCCAGGCGATTCAGGACCGGGGTGAGATAACGATAAGCGCGTCACCCCTGCCGGGGAATGATGAAGCAGCCTGGTGCGGGATAGTTGTCGCTGATACGGGCAGCGGGATACCTCCGGAAAATCTTGATAAGATATTCGATCCTTTTTTTACGACCAAGGATTCGGCCGGAGGCACGGGCCTCGGACTGGCCATTGTGTATCGTATTATTGAAGACCACGGCGGGACCATCGAAGTCGAGAGCCAGGCGGACAAAGGCACTGTCTTCACGATCACCTTGCCGGGGACCGAGAGCCCCGCATACGGCGCCGTTCCTGAACGGTTGAGGAAGAGCGAGCAATCATGAACCGTATACTCGTTGTGGATGATGAACAGGGCATGCGAGATTTTCTCTCGATCATGCTTAAAAAAGAAGGCTACGATGTGGTGGCGGCCGAGAATGGGGAGCACGCGCTCAAGGCGATACATGCCGAAATCTACGACCTCGTGATCACCGATGTTAAAATGCCCAAGGTTGACGGCATTGAGGTGCTCCGGACGGTCAAGGAGATCTCTCCGGAAACGGTAGTGATCGTCATTACGGCATTTGCCACAACGGATACCGCTGTTCAGGCCATGAAACTGGGGGCCTACGATTACATCACCAAACCGTTCAAGGTAGATGAGATCAAACTCATCATTCAAAAGGCCCTCGAAAAACGACACCTTCGGAAAGAGAATCTTCTTCTCCGGCGGGAGATAGCCGCGAGGGTAGGCTTCGAAAACTTCATTGGTAAGAGCTCCGCCATGCAAAAGGTCTTCTCCCTGATCCGGCAGGTGGCGGACACGAAAAGCACGGTCCTCATCTCCGGCGAAAGCGGGACGGGCAAGGAATTGGTCGCCCGTGCGATGCACTATAGCAGTCTCCGAAAGGACAAACCGTTCGTGACGGTAAACTGCGGAGCTTTGCCGGAAACACTGTTAGAGAGCGAATTGTTCGGCTACATGAGGGGGGCTTTTACCGGGGCGACGTCGAATAAACAGGGTCTTTTTGAGGCTGCCAACGGCGGAACGATCTTCCTTGACGAGATCAGCGCTACCACGCTGAATCTCCAGATCAAACTGCTGCGGGTCATCCAGGAACGCACCTTTATGCGGGTGGGAGGGACAACGGACCTCAAGGTCGATGTCCGCATCATTGCGGCGAGCAATAAGGACCTTCAGGCCGAAGTAGCGAAGGGTGTTTTCCGGGAGGACCTGTATTACCGCCTCAACGTCATCCCCATCCACCTTCCTCCACTGCGTGAACGAAAAGAAGATATTGCGGTACTGATTGAACATTTTTTGAGCAAGTTTACGTCCACTGGCAAGGAACAAAAAAAAATAACCAATGATGCACTGAAGCTTTTTATGAACTATCGCTGGCCCGGCAATGTGCGGGAACTTGAAAACACGATCGAACGTCTCGTTATCCTGGCCTCTGGCGACACCATACGGGTCGAACACATACCCGACTCGCTGAAAATGTCAATCCCTTGTCCGGAGCTGGTCCCCTCGGAAATCCCTGATGCGGGGTTGAACCTGGAGGAACTGCTCGAAAAAGCCGAACGGATCCTGCTGAAAAAAGCCCTGGAAAAATCGGGAGGGGTGAAAACAGAAGCTGCAAAACTGCTTGGCCTGACGTTCAGGTCCTTCCGGCACCGGCTGCACAAGTATGAAGCGCCCTAGCGTTCCGCTGGAGTTTTTGATTGCAAAACCCGCCTGATTCCGCTACAATCTTCTTCCTATGGCATACAATAATCTTCGCGATTTCATAGCAGTACTAGAGAAGAACGGCGAATTGATCAGGATCAAGGCCGAGGTTGACGCCGAGCTTGAGATCGCCGAAATAACGGACCGCGTATCAAAGGAAAAGGGGAGTCAAAACAAGGCCCTGTTCTTCGAGAAGGTCAAGGGTTCATCTTTTCCGGTGTTCACCAACGCGTTCGGGTCCATGAAGCGGATGTGCCTCGGTTTAGAGGTCGCAAGCCTCGATGAGGTCGGTCAGCGGATCAAGGACATTGTCGATCCGATCAACCTCTTTCCCGGACCCGGCGCCGGCCTCATGGACAAGATCCAGATGCTGCCCAAGCTCGCTGAACTGTCCGGATTTTTCCCCAAGACCGTCAAAAAAGCCCCCTGCCAGGACGTGGTGCTGACCGGCGATCAGATAGACCTTACCCGTCTCCCGGTGCTTAAATGCTGGCCAGCCGACGGCGGGAGGTTCATAACGCTACCCATGGTCTGCACCGTCGATGCTTCCACGAAAATAACCAATGTGGGAATGTATCGCCTGCAGGTCTTCGACCGCCGGACGACCGGCATGCACTGGCATAAGCATAAGGACGGGGCGCGGCATTATCAGCAGTATGAGGCAGCTAACAAGCGCATGGAAGTGGCAGTCGCCCTGGGCGGAGACCCCTCGATCATCTATGCGTCGACGGCGCCGCTCCCGCCTGCCATCGGCGAGTTCATTTTTGCAGGTTTTTTACGAAAGCAGGCACTCGAGGTCGTGCAGTGCAAAACGATCGATGTGCGGGCGCCCGCGGAAGCGGAGTTCGTGCTCGAAGGCTACGTGGAGCCCGGGGAGCGGCGGATCGAAGGGCCCTTCGGTGACCATACCGGCTATTATTCCGAGGCCGACGAATATCCCGTTTTTCATATAACGGCGATTACCCACCGGAAAGACGCCATTTATCCCGCAACGCTCGTGGGCCGTCCCCCTCAGGAAGACGCCTATATCGGCAAGGCAACGGAGCGTATCTTCCTGCCGCTTTTGCAGATGGTAGCGCCCGATATTCTCGATATGGACCTGCCTATCGAAGGGGTGTTCCACAACAATGTCATCGTCAAGATAAAAAAAAGGTATGCCGGGCATGGTAAAAAGGTCATCCACACGATATGGGGCACGGGAATGCTCATGCTCTCCAAGTTCGTGATCGTCTGTGATGAGGACGTGAACATTCACGACTATTCCGAAGTGACCTGGAAGGTCATGAACCATGTTGACCCGCGGCGGGATGTGGTCATTGCCGACGGGCCGCTTGACATCCTCGACCATTCCTGTCCCCAGATCGGTTTTGGCGGCAAGATGGGGATCGATGCAACGCGCAAGGGCCCGGGCGAAGGATTTACCCGGTCCTGGCCTGATGAGATAAAAATGGACCCGCGGGTCCAGCGGAAGGTGGAAGCGCGTTGGAAGGAATATGGATTTTAAAGAGCGTGCGCCGTTTTCAAGCTCTTTTCAAATGACCAATTATGCTGTTTCTTGAACTTTCATTAATTTTTCTCCTGATCCTGCTCAACGGTTATTTTTCCGCTGCTGAAATATCCCTGATCTCATTGCGCAGGAGCCGTGTCCGGCATCTGGTCAAAAGCGGCAGCCTCATAGCCCGGAGGATTCAGAAGCTTCAGGAAGAACCGGAACGGTTCCTCGCCACGGTCCAGATCGGCGTTACCCTTATCGGAACGCTCGCCGCCACGCTGGGCGGTGTGATCGCTATCGAACGCATTAAGCCTGTTCTTACGCTTGTTCCGGTCGAGTTTGTGCAAAAAGCCGCTGAGCCGCTGGCAGTCGGGCTCGTCGTAAGCCTGATAACGTATTTCACCCTGGT
Organism: Nitrospirota bacterium; assembly: GCA_043731355.1. GTDB lineage: Bacteria > Nitrospirota > UBA9217 > UBA9217 > UBA9217 > GWC2-56-14. Next base: position 35,788 of record JAYTJE010000124.1, on the reverse strand, counting down.
GTTCGGCGAACTGGTCCCCAAGTCCCTGGCGATCCGTTATTCCGAAAAAATCGCATCGGTAACCTCCGGTCCCATAGAAATTATTTCCCGGTCGTTTCACTGGGTCCTGAAAATACTTACGCTTTCCAATACCATTGTGCTGGGCCTTTTCAATTCAGCGGGCAGGCAGGAACCGTCCCCGGTATCCGAAGATGAGGTGAAATTCCTCATCCGGGAGGGGCGCAAGAGCGGGATCTTCGAAACGTCCGAAGAGGACCTGATCCATAGTGTGTTCCGGTTCACCGACACGGTCGTCAAGGAAGTGATGGCGCCCCGGATCGAGATCGTTGCGGTCGAAGCCGCAACCGATATCGACACGATCCTCCGGACCATGAACGAAAAAGGGTTTTCGCGCCTGCCGGTATATGCCGAGACCATCGACAATATCATCGGCGTGGTATACCTTCAGGATATTCTGCCGCTTCACCTGTCGAAGCAGCCGTTCCAGGTTGAAAGCGTTCTGCGCAAGCCCTATATTGTGCCGCCCAACAAGAACGTGAGCGTGCTGCTCAAGGAAATGCGGGAGCGGCGCATTCATCTGGCACTGGTGGGCGATGAATACGGCGGGACGGACGGCCTGGTTACGATGGAAGACCTTATTGAGGAGCTCGTCGGGGATGTCCGTGATGAACAGGGAACGGAACTCCGCGAGATCGATGAGGTTGCCGCGAACCGCTATATCGTGGAAGGCAGGACCGATATCGGCAAACTGAACGAGCAGCTTGGCGTCACCGTGCCCGAGGATGAATTTGAGACGGTGGGCGGATTTGTGCTCGGTCTTTTCGGCAAGTTGCCGGTGGAAGGCGACCAGGTACGGTATGATAATCTCCAGTTTACCGTGCTTCGGCTTCGGAAGAACAGGATCGCCCGCATACGGGTGCTCAAGTACGCTCCGGAAAACCAGGAGAAAGGAAATGATGATGACGCCATTAGTACGGGAGACTAACCTCGCGGGATTACAGCCGCCGAAACGCGGTAAAGTGCGCGATATCTATGATCTGGGCGACGCCCTTTTGATCGTGGCCACGGACCGGCTATCGGCCTTTGATGTGGTGCTTCCGAACGCGGTGCCCGAAAAAGGGAGAGTGCTTACCCAGATATCCAAATTCTGGTTCGCCCAGACGGAAGGGATCGTTCCCAATCATCTGATTTCAACGGACGTTCGCCGGTTCCCGGCTGTGTGCAAACCCCATGCTGCTGTTCTTGAAGGCAGAAGCATGCTCGTAAAAAAATCTCAACCGCTTCCCGTGGAGTGCATTGTCAGGGGCTATCTGACCGGCTCGGGCTTGAAGGAATATAAATCAGCCGGCTCCGTCAGCGGCATCAAACTTCCCCCGGGCCTGACCGAGGCCTCGCGGCTGCCCGAGCCGCTCTTTACACCGTCGACGAAAGCCGAAATAGGCGAGCATGATGAAAATATCGATTTTGCAACGGTGGTGAAGCTCGTGGGGCAGGAGGTCGCCCGGAAGATCAGGAAGTATACTCTTGGCGTCTACAGCCGCGCCTGCGCTCTTGCGGAAGCCAAGGGGATCATTATTGCCGATACCAAACTCGAGTTCGGTATTTATAACAATGAGGTCATTCTCATCGATGAAGTGCTCACGCCTGACTCGTCGCGGTTCTGGCCCAAGGCCGAGTACCACGAAGGCGTTGTGCAAAAGAGTTTTGACAAGCAATTCGTCCGGGACTATCTGCTGGCCCTCAAATGGGACCAGCGGCCGCCGGCGCCAGTGCTTCCTGATGACGTTGTGAAAAGAACGAGCGAGAAGTATCTTGAAGTGCTTGCCATGCTGACAGGATAGTGACTGTTGTTCTGACGGTTATGTACCCGGTAACGGATGAAAGGAAGCAACATGGAAGACTACAACGACCTGATCCAGCAGCGGTTCAAAAAACTGGCTGAGATCAACGAGATGGGCATACCGGCTTACGCAGGCAAGTTCGAGACGACCTCGAAAGCGCTGCTGCTCGAAGAAAAGTACGGCGCTGCTCCCAAGGAAGAGCTTGAAGCGAACAAGGTCCACGTTTCACTGGCCGGCCGGCTGGTCGCGCTCCGGAGCTTTGGCAAAGCTGCCTTCTGCCATATTCAGGATGGCACGGGCAGGATCCAGCTGTACATTCAAAAGAATACGATTGGTGACGACCTGCATGCATTATTTAAGAAACTCGATATCGGCGACTTCATCGGCATCACCGGCTTTTTGTTCCGCACAAAGACGAACGAACTGACGGTCGAAGTGGAAAAATTCACACTGCTTGCCAAATCGCTGCGCCCGCTTCCTGAAAAATGGCACGGGCTGACCGATGTGGAGCTCCGTTACCGGCAGCGTTATGTCGATCTCATTGTCAATCCCGAGGTGAAGAAAGTCTTTGTTCTCAGAACAAAGATCGTTCAGGCCATACGTCAGTACCTGAACAGCAGGGACTATCTTGAGGTGGAAACGCCCATGATGCAGACGATCCCCGGAGGGGCTACCGCCAAACCATTCAAGACCCATCACAATGCGCTCGATATGGACCTCTATCTCCGGATCGCGCCTGAACTTTACCTCAAACGATTACTGGTCGGCGGCTTCGAGCGCGTCTATGAGATCAATCGGAATTTCCGGAACGAGGGCATCTCGACTCGCCACAATCCCGAGTTCACCATGCTCGAGTTCTATACCGCGTACGCCAATTACCAGGACCTCATGGATTTGACCGAGCAGATGATCAGCTCGGTGGCAAAGGAGGTCCTCGGTACGACCGAAGTTGAATCGGAAGGACAGAAAATAAGCCTGGCCGCGCCCTGGAAGCGGATCACCTACCTCGATACGCTCCGCGAGGCAGGTGTGCCGTCGGATGTTCTGGCAGACGTGGACAAAGCGCGCGAATATGCAAAAAAACTCGGCGCAAAACTTACCGGCGGGGAGCCGCTGGGCAAACTGCTGAATGAACTGTTTGAAGCCCTTGTTGAGCCGAAGCTCATCCAGCCGACCTTTGTTATTGATTATCCCACGGACATTTCGCCCCTCTCCAAGAAGTGCCCGGATAATCCGGACTTTGTGGAACGCTTCGAGCTGTTCGTCGTGGGCAGGGAGCTTGCCAACGCATTCTCCGAACTGAACGATCCGGTCGACCAGAAGGAGCGCTTCCTGAAACAGGTAAGCGAACGGGAGGCCGGTGACGACGAGGCCCACCAGATGGACGAAGATTACATCCGCGCGCTTGAGCACGGCATGCCGCCGGCCGCGGGCGAAGGCATCGGCATTGACCGGCTGGTCATGCTGCTGACCGGTTCGAACTCGATCCGCGACGTTATTCTGTTCCCGCAGATGAAAAAAGAAAAGTGAAGATTCCCTTTGAAATATTCGTCAGCCTGCGCTATCTGAAGACAAAAAAGCGGCATGGCACGGTATCGCTCAACACCTTCATTTCCATTGCGGGTGTGGTCATCGGCGTTGCCACGTCCATCATCACGCTGTCGGTCATGACCGGTTTTCAGGGGTATTTCCGCGACAAGATCCTCTCTGCCATATCCCATGTGGTCGTTATGGAATACTCCGGCGCAGGCATCAAGGACATTAATCCCCTTGAGGAAAAGATCAAGAGCGTAGCGCATGTAACGGCAACGACGCCCTTTATCATCAGCCAGGCAATGCTCACCAACCGGGACCGTGTGCAGGGGGTGGTCGTGCGCGGCATCGATCCCCGAAAAGAAGGCACGGTCACGAGCCTGGAAAAGAACCTGACCGCCGGCTCGCTGCTCGGGCTGGAGCATGACGATAAAAATCCGGGCATCGTCATCGGCGAGGACCTTGCGCGCAAGTTCGGGATGTCGCTCGGCGATACGCTCACCATGGTGAACCCTATCGGTGAAGAGACCGCCATGGGAATGGTTCCCAAACTGAGGAAATTCCGGCTGGTGGGTATCTTTGATGCGGGAATGTACGACTATAATACGGGTTTTGTCTATGTTTCCCTCCCTGAGGCGCAGAAATTCTTCGACCTGCCGGGCCGCGTCAGCGGGTTGCAGGTCAGGGTAGACGAGATCTACAACGCCGAAGCGATTGGACGCGACATTCAGGCCGCGGCAGGCTATCCTTACTACACGCGGAATTGGGTCGAGATGAACAAGAATTTCTTTTCGGCCTTGAAGCTTGAAAAGATCGGCATGTCGCTTATTCTGGTGGTGATCATCATCGTGGCGTCGTTCAACATCATCGGCACGCTCACCATGATCGTCATGGAAAAAAGCAGGGAGATCGCCATCCTGAAATCCATGGGCGCCTCCTCCCGCAGCATCATGCGGATCTTCATGTTCGCCGGGCTCGTCATCGGGATCGTGGGCACGGCCATCGGTTCGGCCATCGGATACGGGGCGGTCGCCATCATCACCCGGACCGGCGTGATCACGCTGCCCAAGGATGTGTACCAGGTAAGCCATTTGCCGCTGTCGATCACGGCGCTGGACGTTCTGTTCATTTCGCTCACCGCGCTGGGGATCAGTTTTCTGGCGACGCTTTATCCGTCATGGCAGGCGGCAAAACAGGACCCGGTGGAAGTGCTGCGCTATGAATGAGGTCGCGCAAGGCGCGGCATAGCTTTGTTTTAAATCCTGCAGCTCGTGGAGGGACCAATGGCACAAAAAGGCGGAACCGTAAAAAGATTTTTTTTGATCCTGATCCTGTTGGCGCTGGCGCTGATCGTGTTCATTCTGTTCGGCGGAGCGGACCTGCTGAAGTCAGCGGGCAAGAAAATCGAGGGTGCGGGCAAACAGGCCGAGTCCCTCAAACAGACGGTGGAAGAACAGGCCAAGACGGTCGAAAAGAAAGTTGAGAAGGTGAAAGAAGCAGTTTCGCCCGGAGACAAAAAATAATTTCTCCTTTGATACATATCGAACAGCTCCGCAAGACCTTTTTAAGCGGTCAGGTGGAGCTCCATGTCCTTGACGGCATCGAGCTCGATATCCGTAAGGGCGAAATGATCGCCATTGTGGGCGCGTCGGGCGTCGGCAAGAGCACGTTCCTTCATGTCGTGGGGGGGCTGGAGCGCCCGAATGGCGGCAGAGTGCTCTATGGCGATCTGGACGTGTATGCCCTGAATAACGACCGGGTCGCGCGTTTTCGCAACGAACGCGTCGGTTTCGTGTTCCAGTTCCATCATCTGCTTCCCGAGTTCTCGGCGCTCGAGAACGTCATGATGCCCGACCTGATCCGGGGCACTGACCGGGACAAGGCCGCGGCTTCCGCATCAGCGGTCCTCGCCGATGTAGGGCTCGGGGCCCGGCTTCACCACCGCCCCGGAGAGCTGTCAGGCGGGGAACAGCAGCGCGTTGCCGTGGCCCGCGCTCTCATGCTGACCCCCGACGTGGTCCTTGCCGATGAGCCGACGGGGAACCTCGACGCTCATACGGGAGAAGCGGTGCATGAGCTGCTGCAGGTTGTCAACCGGCAGAAGGGCATCACCTTTGTGATCGTTACGCACAATGACAAGCTCGCCGTGCGCGCTGACAGGGTCTTCAGGATGGTAGAAGGCAGGCTGGTTCAGGAACGTTGACCTTCAAAACCCGTTTTCCCCTTGACTTTCAGTGGTGTTAGAAAGTATTATTAAAAACTTTGAGAATCGGAGCATGACTGGGGAACAGCCTGTATGAACCTCTATTTTTTACAAGCCGCTATCGGGGCATACCTCCTTGCCACTGCAGGGTACGCAGCATACTTCATCAAGCCGGAGCTGAAGCAGGCGGCTGAGAAATCGCTCTGGGCAACAGCCGCAGGCTTTCTGTTTCATATCGCCTACTTTTCATTCAGATGGATCGAGTCGGGCCGCATTCCGGTGACCAGTTTCTTCGAAGCGGCAAGTTTTCTCGGCATGGGCATCGTGCTGGTGTTTCTGGTCATGGAGCTTCGTTTCAGGATCGCGGCACTGGGATCCTTCATGCTCCCCCTGGCGCTCGTCCTCATGGCCCCGGCCTTTTTCACTTCGGGAGAAATCAAGGAGCTCAATCCGGTCCTCAAAAGCGGCTGGCTTGGCATCCATACCAGCCTCTCTATTCTGGGAGAATCGGCTTTTGCTTTTGCGTTCATCATCTCGATCATGTACCTGATCCAGGAGCGGCAGCTTAAAGCGAAGCAGCTTGGCGTCATTTTTCACCGACTGCCTTCTCTGGATATCATGGATACCCTGGGATATAAGTCGCTCACCATTGGCTGGCCTTTGTTCACGCTCGGCATGATCACCGGCGCTATCTGGGCCAACAGCGCCTGGGGGACCTACTGGAGCTGGTCGCCGAAGGAAACGTCGTCGCTCATCATCTGGGTCGTGTACCTCTCGTTCCTGCACTTACGGACGATCGGCTGGCGCGGCAAGAAGATGGCTCTGCTCACGATCTTTGGATTTGTTCTCGTGTTGATCAGCTTTTTCATCATCAGGCAGCTGGAACTTGGAAAGCATACTTTTTAAGGCGGCACACGAATGAGTATCATCGTAGTCGGTCTCAGCCATAAATCAGCGCCCATCGAAGTGCGCGAAAAGCTCAACTTCCCTGAGAACACGCTGCCCGACGCGCTCCGGAAGCTCATGACCTATGAAGGCGTCAAGGAGAGTCTCATCGTCTCCACCTGCAACCGCGTTGAAATTTACGCGTGCGTACAGGACAGCGCCTCGGGCATCGACCGGATCAAGCAATTCATCTCGGATTACCATGGCCTCAGCCGTGAATCGCTGGAGCAGGCGCTCTATGTCTATCCCGACGCTCAGGGCGTCCGGCACACCTTCCGCGTGGCTTCGAGTCTCGATTCCATGGTCGTGGGCGAGGCGCAGATACTGGGCCAGCTCAAGGACGCCTACGATATCTCTCTTAAGGCCAAGACTACCAGCACCATTCTCAACAAGCTATTAAAAAAAGCGATCTCCGTTGCGAAGCGGGTCCGCACCGAGACCAAACTTGCCGAAGGGGCGGTGTCCATCAGCTCCGCCGCGGTTGAGCTGGCAAAAAAGATCTTCGGCGAACTGGAAGGGAAAACCGTCATGCTCCTGGGCGCCGGCGAGATGGCGGAGCTCGCGGCGGAGCACCTGTTGAGCAACGGCGTCAAGAACATCATGGTGGCCAACCGCACCTTCGAGCGCGCCGAGGAACTCGCCCTGGAGTTCAAGGGAGACGCCATCAGGTTTGAAAATTTCCCCGATGCCCTGGTGATGATTGATATCCTGATCTGCGCGACGGGCGCGCCGAACTACGTGGTGAACCGCGACATGGTCGCCAGGGCGCTCAAGGAACGGCGCAACAAACCCCTCTTTCTAATCGACATTTCCAACCCCCGTAACATCGATCCCGGGGTCGACAAGGAAGACAATGTGTATCTTTACGACATCGACGATCTGCAAAGCAAGGTCGATGTCAACACCGAGGGCAGGGCAACGGAAGCGACGAAAGCGGAAGAGCTGATCTCCCTGGAAGTGGAAACGTACCTCCAGTGGGAGCGCGCCCTGGATGCGGTCCCGACCATCGTGGACCTGCGTGAAAAGGTGGAAGACGTCAGGAAGCGCGAGTGCGACAAAACACTAGCCTCGCTGAACGCGGTCACCGATGACCAGAAACATGCCATTGAAGCCATGTCCCAGGCCATCGTGAACAAACTGCTCCATGCGCCGCTGGTGGTTCTCAAACAGGCGGCTTCCACGCCGGGCGAGGGTGATGCCACCATCGCTATTGCGCGCAGGCTGTTTAACCTTGACAAGGAACTGAAGCGGCCGGGCCATGTAAGGGCAGTGGGGTCCGATGGGCACATACTCCCGGAACAGGGGACCGGGGCAAAGAGCACCTGCAGGTAAAGGCAGTTCGGAGTTCGGAGTTCTCTATCCTCAGTTTACCAGCGTTCATCCGCAGTCAAAAAGTTTAAGAGGAGTCTTTCATTGAGAAAAGAGATCAGGATCGGTACACGGGCGAGCGCCTTGGCGCTCTGGCAGGCCGAATGGGTTAAGGCGGAACTTGAAAAGAAATATCCGGGAATGACCGTTTCCCTTACCAAGATAAAAACCACCGGGGACAAGATCCTGGACGTGCCGCTCGCGCAGGTCGGCGGCAAGGGGCTTTTTGTCAAAGAGATCGAAGAGGCCATGCTCGCCCATGAGATCGATATTGCCGTGCACAGCATGAAGGACGTGCCGACCCTGTTTCCCGACGGGCTCCATCTTTCCTGCATCACCAAGCGCGAAGATGCGCGCGACGCCCTCCTGACGCGGAACAACATGAAGTTCAAGGACCTGCCGCAGGGCGCAACCATCGGCACCAGCTCCCTCAGGCGCCAGGCCCAGCTCATGAGCGTACGGCCCGATTTCAAGATCGCCCAGCTCCGGGGCAACGTGGATACGCGCCTGCGGAAGCTGAAGGAAGGACAGTTCGACGCCATCATCCTTGCTGCGGCAGGCGTACGCCGCCTCGGTCTGGCCGAGAACGTATCGGAATACCTTGACCCCTCGATCAGCCTTCCTGCCATCGGCCAGGGCGCGCTCGGCATCGAGTGCCGCGTGGACGACCGGGAGTTGAACGACCTCATCGCCTTCTTCAATCATCAGGATACGCGCACCTGCGTTACCGGTGAACGGGCGCTCCTGCGCCGGCTCGAAGGCGGCTGCCAGGTGCCAATCGCCTGCTACGGCCGGATGATGAACAACAAGCTCCATCTCATCGGACTGGTCGGCAGCGTTGACGGGAAGCGCATCATCAAAGAGACGATCGAAGGCGAGGCGGACAAAGCGGAAAAGCTCGGGGTGACCCTGGCGGAGAAGCTCCTGTCCAGGGGCGCTGACGTGATCCTTCGCGAGGTGTATGGCCATAATACGGATTTCAGCGGGAATAACCTTCTGGAGAACAGCTAATCAACCTTTTTAACTTCTCTGTGCTCTCTGTGGTAAAAAATCATATCATGACTCAATCAATCGGAAAAGTATATTTGATCGGCGCCGGGCCGGGTGATCCCGGCCTGATCACGGTCAAGGGCCTGGAGTGTGTGAAGAAGGCCGACGTGATCATCTATGATTACCTTGCCAACGAGCGGCTGCTCGACCACCGCAGGCCTGATTCAGAACTGGTCTATGTGGGTAAGCAGGGCGGCAAGCACACGCTTCCCCAGGAAGAGATCAACGACCTCATCGTTCGCAAGGCAAGAGAAGGCAAGATCGTGGCCCGCTTGAAAGGCGGAGACCCTTTCATCTTCGGCAGGGGCGGCGAGGAAGCCGAGGACCTCGTGGACGCGGGCATTCCCTTCGAGGTCGTGCCGGGCGTGACCGCGGCCACCGCCGTGCCAACCTATGCCGGAATTCCTCTTACTCACCGCGACTATACCGCGAGCGTGGCTTTTGTGACCGGACACGAAGACCCCACCAAGCCTGAATCCAAAGTGCATTGGGACAAGCTGGCAACAGGTGTGGGTACGCTGGTATTCTTCATGGGCATGAAGAACCTTAAGAGCATCGTGGACAACCTGGTGACGCATGGCAGGAGTAAAGATACGCCCGTAGCCCTTATCCAATGGGGCACCCGCACAGACCAGCGCGTGGTGACCGGGACGCTTGCCGATATCATCCCCAAGGTCAAAGCAGCGAAGCTCGGGCCGCCGGCTATCATCGTTGTGGGCGACGTAGTAAAACTCCGGGAAAAGCTCAACTGGTACGAATCCAAGCCCTTATTCGGAAAGAGGGTGGTCGTGACACGCTCCCGTGACCAGGTCAGCATCTTTGCCGAGCAGCTCATTGACCGGGGCGCCACCACCATTGAGTTCCCGACCATCGATGTGGTGCCGCCTTCGAGCTGGGATGAACTGGACAGCGCGATCGAGGCCGTCGAATCCTATGCCTGGGTGATCTTTACCAGCGCCAATGCCGTAAAGTACTTCATGGAGCGCCTCCGGGGTCTTGGCAAGGACCTGCGCATGCTGAAAGGCGTGAACATCTGCGTGGTCGGCCCGAAAACAGCGGAAGCGCTGGAACAGTACGGGCTGAGGGCGGACCTGGTGCCGACGGAATTCAAGGCGGAGGGTGTGCTCAATGCGCTGGGCGGCAGCGCCCAGGTCAAAGGCAAAAAATTCCTGATTCCGCGCGCCAAGGTGGCCAGGGAGCTTATCCCGGACAAACTTCGCGAAATGGGCGCGGAGGTGACCGTGGCAACGGCCTATGAGAATGTAAAGCCGGCTGCCGACGTGGAGCGCGTTCGGAAGCTCTTTGCTGATCATAAAATATCGACGGTGACGTTCACCAGCTCTTCAACAGTCAACAATTTTGTTGAAATACTCGGCCAAAAAGAGTATATAGCATTGCTGGCAGGCGTTCACGTGGCCTGTATCGGCCCGGTAACGGCAAAAACAGCGGAGGGGCACGGCATGCACGTCGATATCATGCCGAAGGATTATACGGTCCCGGCTTTTGTCGAGTCCATTGTGGAATTCTATAAAAAATAACAGGTTTCTTTGAGTTCCCGCGGAGGGGAATGAAGGGACAAAAAAAAGGAGAACAGCATGATCACGATCGCGGACATTGCAGCAGACAAAATAAAAGAAGTGCTTGCGGCTGAAGGGGCGCCGAACCACGGCCTGCGCATAACAGCGGCAGCCGGCTGCGGCTGCGGCCCTTCCTATGAAATTATGATTGACGACAAGTCCGGCGACGGAGATACGGTCGTTGAAAAGAACGGCGCCAGGCTCTATGTGGATGCGGCAACCTCGAAAGCCCTTGCGGACGCGGAGCTCGGCTTTATCATGGACGAGCGGGGTGAAGGCTTTGTTATCGGCTATCCGAACGGCGCTCCGGCGGGAGGCAGCTGTGGATGCGGCGGGGAAGATTCCCAGCCGAGCAAGAAGAGCGGCGGCGGGTGTGGTTCCGGCGGATGCGGGTGCAGCTAAAATTCGGAAGATGAGGCTTTGACGGTAAGAAGGGAGGAGGGTAAGAGGGTAGGAAAATAAACGACTGATTTTATATCCTGCCATCCTACTTTCCTTCTTTCGTTCTTTCCGGCCTTCCCTCTTTCCTTCCATTTTCAATCAGGAGAACTCATGTTCCAACCTTTGTACCGGCCGAGAAGGCTGCGGTTGAACGAAAACATACGGCGCATGGTGCGGGAGACGAAGCTTTCGCCCGATGATTTTATTTACCCCCTGTTCGTGACCCACGGCAAGGGAGTAAAAAAAGAGATCAGCTCCATGCCCGGCAACTATCAGCAGTCCATCGATAACCTGGTGAAGGACTGCGAAGAAGTGAGGGACCTCGGCATTCCCGCGGTCATCCTCTTCGGCATTCCCGAGCATAAGGACGAGGTCGGCAGCGAAGGCTATTCCGACGATGGTATCGTGCAGCACGCCATCAAGGCCATCAAGAACAAGCTGCCGGACCTGACGGTCATTACCGACGTCTGTCTCTGCGAGTATACCAGCCACGGCCATTGCGGCGTGATCAAAAACGGCACGGTCGAGAACGACACGACGCTTGAGCTGCTCGCCAAAGAAGCGCTTTCCCACGCCAAGGCCGGGGCCGATATGGTGGCGCCTTCGGACATGATGGACGGCAGGGTGGGGGCGATCCGCGAGACGCTCGATGAGCACGGCTATTTCGATGTCCCGATCATGGCCTATGCCGCGAAGTACGCGTCCGCTTTTTACGGACCCTTCCGTGAAGCGGCAGAATCGACCCCTCAGTTCGGCGACCGCCGTTCCTACCAGATGGACCCCCCGAACAGCCGCGAGGCCATGCGCGAGGTGTCCCTGGACATCGAAGAGGGCGCTGATATCGTCATGGTAAAACCGGCGCTTGCCTATCTGGATATCATCTACCAGGTGAAGCAGCAGTTCAATTTGCCGGTCGCCGCCTACAACGTGAGCGGCGAGTACTCGATCATCAAGGCTGCGGCAAAGATGGGTTGGATCGACGGCGAGCGCGCCATGATGGAATCGCTCATCTCGATCAAGCGCGCAGGAGCGGACATGATCCTTACGTACTTCGCCAAGGAAGCCGCGAAGGCGCTCCAGAAGTCATAGCGGGTATTCAAGAAGTATGCAAAGGCCGGTCACCGCATGGCGACCGGCCTTTTTTATGGAAAAGCATTCAGGTCTGAGCTCTGATGGCCTTAAAAACAAGAAAGGGCGCCTCAAGGGCGCCTTTCTGTTATTGCCAAGTTAAGAATTTAGCTGTGCGATGAAGCGGATGATGATGACTGCGACGGCCTCGCCGACCTCGGTCCTGAACTTGAACCGGATGGCCGTGGTGCGCGCTTGAGGAGCTTGCGCCTTCTCTTTTCAGCTTCGAGCCGCTTGGTCTTCTTTTTCACCGAGGGCTTTTCATAGTGGCGCCGCTTCTTCAGCTCCCCCATAAGGCCGTCCACCTGGATTTTCTTTTTCAGGTCCCGCAGGGCCTTTTCGATGTTCTGTGACTGGACTCTTATCTCCACGATTTTCCTCCTCCGCCGCCGTACCCGCCGCGATCACCCCTGCCGCCGCCTGAACCCGAGCGCTCGGTCTTGGGTTTGGCCTCGTTTACCGTGATGGTCCGGTCCATGAACGACGTGCCGTTGAGGGCCGTGATTGCCTTGGCCGCGTCCTCGTCCTGCGCCATCTCCACGAAACCGAAGCCCTTGGATCTGCCGCTCGCCTGATCGATTATCAGCGTTGCGGAAGTTACTTCGCCGATCTTCGAGAATGCCTCGCGCAAATCCTCTTCCTGAGTGTTATACGACAAGTTGCCGACATACAGTTTCTTAGCCATGTTGCCTCCCCTGTGATAGCAATTACACGCTTGCGGTCAAGCCGCCCAGCGCGATACTTTTTTTCTTTGCGATCGTACCTGGGATCCGTGCGCGATTCCAAGCCGCCTCTTACGCCGACCCGGTGTACTGTCGCTTTTTAAAAATGAGAAAGGTGAGAGCAGGTAGAGTCGGTTATCGAAGATACTGCGTGGACGAAATTTCGTTCCAAAACGATAAGGTCTTGCCCGTTGCTCATGTTGGAGGCTATTATACCGTTTTTCCTGTGAAATGCAAGCGTACTTATTGGGTCCCTGCTTTTTTCACATTTCCAGCAAACAACAAAGGATGCCGCCAGAATTGAGGCTTATTGACATAACATGGCATTGCGAGCTTATCCTCCAAGATCCCGAATCAAAACACCAAAATCTTGACACTCACCATCCATCTTGGTGTATACTCACCCTCATCCAAAACCCGCCAACCTCATGCGCAGGCAGCATAAACAGGAGAATTCCTCAATGACACTTAACGCCTTTACCCGTTTTTTGATCTCCTTTGGCATTGCAATGGCCTTCTTTGTCCCAGGATCAACGCCTGCCGCAGAAAAGCAGTCCGTTGAAGACATCATTCCCTATACCATGGGAAATATGCGCGGACATAAGATGCTTTACAACGAGGGCTGGTTCCTGACCACTTCTACCAGCAGGGCGCTTGATTATGCAAAAGAACGGTACTTTGTTTCCTCCCGGGCAGCGCTTCAGGAGGTACGCGCCGGATACCGCAAGCATACCGCCGACTACGCGGAAGCGGTCAGAGAGGGGCTTCAAGATTCCGTCAAGACCGGCGCCGATGCCATAAAGACTGGCACGGCATTGTCCGGCGATATTCTGGCCGCTACGCATACCCTTGCGAAGAGCGAGGCGGCTTATACGCAGGACCGCTATAAAAAAGCCGCTGAAGCTTTTGTTCAGGGAAATCTTGCCATCGCTCCCAGAACCGAAGAGGAGCGCCGGGAACTCATTGACCTGCCGGGCAATTACTACAGGACGCTCAAAGACGATTTCAGCAATATCATGGAACTTACGGCTGAGGCGCGCGAACGCTTTTCCGGCAGGATAGACGCGAACTGGGAACAGGCCTTTCAAAAGGCGGGCAGCGAGTTCCGCGCTGAATATGAACGATCGGGTCAGAAGCATAACTCCCTCTCCGCCCTGGGGCCCATTCTCTACGGCTACCTCAAGTCCTTCTATTACGGGCTGGCGGCGCCGGCCTCCAAGAGCATCGTAAAGACCACGACAGCGGGAGCAGCCTATGCGGTCTTCCTGCCGCTCAGCGCCACGTCGATCGTGGCAGGCAGGACCGTGCAGTCCGTGGGGCTTACGGTCTACTACGTCGGGAAAACAGGCGTCAAGATCGTTTCGCCTACCGTGGAAGGCGGGCTCTTGAGCGGCTTGTCGCTCCTGTCGCTCAGTGCCGTACCCGTCACCTACGTGGCAGGAGGGACCCTGGGCGCTATCAATCAGGTGGCGTTCTCAACCGCCGGTCCTGCCGTCGCCGCTACCGAGGCGGCTGCCACAACGACCGTGAACTCCGCCGGGTATGTTGGTTTCCTATTTTATGATAGTGTAGAAGGCACGACCAAGGTCGTAATCAATCAGGCTGCTTCGGGAATCGTGCTCGGCTATAACGCTTTGACCGCCATCCCGACCCATGCGGTCATGGGAACGGTCGATATTGTGGTGCTTGCCTGGGAGGGCCCGAGACTGATCATTGCCGCTGTCACCGGAAACATAAAGAAAGGCAACGAGGCGGACAACGAGACCTATTCACTGGGCGAATTGCCGGTCAATACGGTCGTCGATCTAAAGGCGCTTCAAAAAATGGAAGGCGTTAAGGTCGAGGTCCTGTCCACGGACCCGGCCGTCATCAGAGAGGTGCTTCAAAAAATTCCATGTGATGCGAGGGGGCAGCATGAAAAATGTGAACCATAAGCGCAGCGTTCTTTCGTTCCTGGTCTGCGCGGCACTGCTGGGAGCGGTCCTGACCGGATGCGCTACACGAACCGCCGACCCGCTCCAGAATACCAAAAAACTGGCAACAGAAGGCCATGTTTCGCTGTATCAGAATGGCGCATTTCAGGTCCCCCATACATCGATCTCGCTCATCCCGGCCGGCCCGAGCACGCGGGAGTTCGTGGGAGAGCTTATGGGCATGCGCGCCGGCCAGTCCTTTTCAACATCCGTTGAGCATGCGGCGCAGTCCGTGTACATCGTTTCCGAAGGCACGAAGCTGACCTACGATCTGGCAAAGGACATAGGCACGGCTTCTCAGGCAGGCGCTGATGCCATACTGCAATACTCACGGGACAGCAAAACACTTCTGGTTTACCGTTCTTCAGCGCTCGGAAAGAACATTGTTGGAAAATCGTGGGACCTCTCCAAAACCATCTTCAGCAGCGGTGAAAAGATCGATGCGAAGATCGCAAACAATTCACGTGCCCTGGGCAATACGATCGGCGATAAAGGGATGGAACAGGGCACGGCCCTGGCCCGGAGCTCAGTTGCTGTTGCAGGGGATATTTCTTCCGCAAGCGCATCCCGCAGCGCGGCAACGCTTGCCTTTGCCGGTGAGAGTTTTGTAAAAGGATATGTCGCTGTCCCCGCAAAAATGAAACAGCGCGTAGGGGCCATGGACGAGAGCCTTACTGATGCCAAGCTCGCGGATATCGTTAGTGAAGAGAATGAGACGCGGAAGGGCCGTTCAAAAAAGACCGTGAATCTCATCTCGAACACGGTCAAAAACTATCCGTCCAACGTGTCTGAGAGTTTCGGCAAGGCGGGGAGGGAACTGAGCGGTTCCTCCAGTACGACCGGTCTGAGCCTCGCCGTGCTGAAATCCCTGCGCTGGGTGCTGCAGGGCATATTCTGGGACGCAACCATAGAACCCGCGGTCACGTTAACAACAGCTTCGGTCGGCTACATCGGCGTTAATTTTCTTGCCTTCCCCTCCATGGTCGTTGTTCGTGAAGGCGTGGCCACGACAAAACTGGCCGTGGAAGCGACCTGGAACACTGCGCGCATGGGATATGATCTCGTGGCGCCCACCGGCACGGCTGCGGTGGCAAGCGTCTTCAGCCTGCTCGACTTCACCGGGTCGAACCTGGTGGCGGGAGGAACAGCCGTCGCCGGAAGCGCAGTAGGCTATGGCGAAGCCGGGCTCAGCCAGGCGGCGGAGGTCATGGTAAAGGGCGGAGGTCTTGCCGCTGGAAAGAGCGTTCATTATATAGGCGTGCCTCTGGCCAGCGCCGGCATCGCCCTGGGAGGCGGCACGATCGGGACCGCGGTCGGCGCCGCTGGAATGACCGGCGGCGGGGTCGTCTATGTGGCTGGAGAAGCCGGCCATGCGACAACGCACGTCCTGGGAACTGTTATTGCGGGTACGACGCTGGCCGCCGGAACAACAGTTTCCGCCGCGGGAGGAGCAGCTTATGGCGTGTATGAGCTTTCCAAAGCGGTTGTTGTTCCGGCGGGATACGAACTGGGCGGCGGCCTTGTGCTGAGCTACGGGACCTTGAGCCATCTCGCGGCGCATTCCATCCTGGCGGTAGGTGATTGTTCCTACATGGTGCTGTCGCTCGAAGGCCCCCGCTGGGTCCTCTATGCCGTGCAGGGGAAATTAGGCAGAGGAGAGGACCTCCCGACCGGAGCGGTTGTTGATCTGAAAAAGATGCAGGAGTCAGGCGAAGTGATCTATTACCTGCCGGTGCCTGAGGACGAGATGAGAGCTGTCGTGAACTCGGTATATGAGGAGTTGCCTGAGATGAAGGCAGAGGTCAAGTAAACCGAAAAAACATTTCGACACGAAAGAGGCGGATGAGTGCGGATAAAGGCGGATATAACTGGCACGCTTTTTTTAATCAAGCGAAGAGCTGTAGTAAAACACGCTTGATTTTGGCTTTTCAGTATGATACGGTATATCAGGGTTTCCACTCGAATAAAGGAGTTGGCCATGCTTACTGTTAAAACTTCAAAAAAATCCTATATTACCGTGCCTGAAAACATTCTTGCCCGCGTCGGGATTGCAGAAGGGGAAAAGGTCGGCATACAGGTTCATAAAGGTTCCCTCATCATCTCAAAAGAAAAGGATGGTTTTCTCGCCCTTGAAGGCGCGCTGAAGGACGTTGATGTCGAACAACCCATCAAGGAGCTCGGTAAAAAATGGAAAGCGTGGAAGCCCCGAAGATCGTTGTAGATACGGACGTCATTATCGACTACCTTTCATAAGCTTCCTCTCCTTACGCGCAACGTCAAACACTTCAGCCGCATTCCAGATCTGAAACTTCTCCCCATAGAATAGTTTTGGCGCCGAGCCGCATTTAGCGTCCTAACCTCATTCACCCGTCTCACTATTTCCATATTCGCCCTGAGTCCATATCCTAATATACGCTATGTAAAATAAGAAAAATAAGAACCTGAGCACAAAGTTGCAGAATGGGTGAATTGCAGCTATAGAACCGTTGAGTTTACGATTATTATCACCCGGTCGGGGTAATTTCAGGGTATTGACCGCAACGATAATCCATGATACAACAGCTGCACCGTTTACGATCATTCCTATTTGAATCTGAACTTAGTATTCCCATTCAACGGTGATTCTGCCTACCTGTCAGTTTTGACAGGTGACAAGCAGTGTGAACTGTGCTGCTGTGCCTTACATTTTATCCGAACCTTATCAGTGGAGGAATCATGCGGACGTTCTATCGTGCCTTACGAAGCATCTCGGCGGTCACCCTATTCTTTTTTGCCTGGTCGTTTTTGCCGCTCTATTCGTTCGTTGCGTACGCGGCGGAACCTGAGGGGCAGGGGACAAGGGGCCAGGGTCCGGGGCCCAGGGTCCAGGGGTCGGGAGGGTCAGCGGAACGGTTTGAAAAAGCCCTCGACGCGATCCGGGAGAATGTTGCCAAAGCCAGGGATAAAGAAGACAAGGGCGAGGACGATACTCGGGAACGGGAGGCCATCAAGGCGAAGAGGGCTGAGATCGAATCAGCGGATGGTGAGTTCAAAAAAGAATTTGCCGCGACGGAGAAGAAGCTCAAGGACGCAAAGCTCCCGAAGGAAATCCTCGACCGGCATTATAAATTCGTAAAGCACTATGAAAATAATCTGAAGGAGTTGAGGGCAAATCTCGACGGTGTCGAGCTGGCAAAGACCAGATCAGACCGCAGGGCCAAGGTTGAAAAGGCAAGGCTACATCTCGCAAAGGTCAAAGCGCCGTCAAGGCACCAGAAGCTCGATCCGAATAATCTCCCCTTCAGAGCGCGGAAGGCAGGGAAGACGCGCGAGCCGAGGCTGAAGCAGGAGGAATTTGAGAGAGATTTCCCCTCCAAGAAGAAGACAAGAACGGCTTTCGATCCAAAAGACCTTTTGGCCGCGGATTCACGCAGATCAACGCAGATTTTAGGATCTGGTTTTAAATCGGCAGGGTATCGCAAGCCGATCCTCGTTGCTTCCAATGGTTCCCTCGTGGGTCTTTTATCATCGGATAACCAGCTTCCTCGAACCACAGGGAACAACCTCCCTCTCCCCAGCGTGGGAGAGGGCTGGGGTGAGGGGGCAAACCCGCAACTCGCCTTCTCCGATTCATCATCATTCCTCCTCGCGCAAGCTACAGTCCAACCCTCCGCTGAAGATCTAGCGGAAACGCCAGACGTACAATTCACCGACGCCATCCGCGCCAAGGTCCAGGAACTCGGCGGAAATCCGGTACGTATTTACGAATGGGTACGCAACAACATCGAATACGCACCGACCTACGGGAGCATCCAGGGCGCGGACATGTGCCTCCAATCAAGGATTTGTAACGACATGGACACGGCCAGTTTGCTCATCGCCCTTCTCAGAGTATCCGGGATCTACTCCCACTACGTCTATTCTACGGTTGAAATTCCTATTGAGAAGGCCATGAACCTCGTCGGCGGCGTGACAAACCCGAATATGGTCGCCACGATCTTCGCCACCAACGGGATGCCTGTGCGAAATGTGATCTCCGGCGGAACGATCAAAGCTGTGCAGATCGAACGCGTCACCGTGAGCGCATTCATCGACTATATCCCGAGCCGCGGGGCCGTTCACCGGCAGGGCGATACTTGGATCCCGCTTGATCCGAGTTTCAAGCAGTATGACTTCAAACGGGGCATGGATTTGTACTCTGCAATGGGTATTAGCGGCGAGCAATACCTTCTGAGTTACATCACTGACACTTCTTCACTCTCAATTCCTGCGGAATTGCAGGCTTCGTTTCCGGCGTATACAATCAGCCCCTATCAATATTACAGCAAAAGATTGTTCAATTATCTCGACGCCAACTTCCCGGATGCGACATATCAGGACATCTTTGGTTCTGATACAATTGAAACTTCAAAGACGATAATCAAGAAAGAATATCCGTATTTTATCGGCACCCTGCCCTATATCGTAGTTGCGCAAGGAGCAGAATACTCAACCATTCCAGATAGTTTAAGGCATAAAGTGAATTTCGTGATTGATGGTACGGCAGCATCGGACGCAAGCTTATCCTATGCGACCAGCCTTCCTGAAACGGCAGGAGAAAGAATAACCCTTTCGTACGTTCCCGCAACGTCGGCCGATGATTCACTCGTAGCTCAATACGGCACACTTCTCAATGTCCCGCCCTATTTGATTACCGTAAAACCGGTATTGAAGATTGCGGGTTTCACGGTAGCAACAGGCCAGCCCGTAGATCTCGGCCAAGTACAGACACTCAATATGACTTTTAATATCCCCAATCTCGGAACGGAACTGGTCTCAAACACAGTGACAGCCGGGGACTATTCAGCTATTGCCGTGTTGTCACAGAAAGTGCCGGTAAATGTGGCAGGCGATAAGATGGAGACGCTTATCAATAACATCAGAAGCACTGACCTCGACGATCTTTTGGGCCAAATGCTTTACAATGTTGGAATATCGTATTTTCATCATCTCAATTTCGAGGAAGAACTCTACGCAAAGAACTTCCAAATGATCGTGGTAAAAGGGCTGTCCGAGGCAATGATCACATCTCATGCGGTAACAGAATCACTCTTTGGCATGCCATCCAAAATTTCTGAGGGTGGAATAGGAATTGACGTAGACAAAAACGAATATCTACCTTTTTCATTCGACGGTAGCCAAGCTCGCGCGGGAGATTTTATGATTGTATCAGGACTCGGAAGCTCCGCGTGGGAAGACCGGGTGCTACAAGCCTTTTATGATGTTCCATCCGTTTCGGCAGCAAGACTGTTAAGATATGCAAGCCAGCAAAGTGTGCCAATATATACCATCGATGGCGGTAATATTGCCACAACATTGACGCAACTCCAGGTTTCCCCAGAAGTCATAGACGATATCCGCAATGCAGTTAACGCCGGCAAAAAAGTCATTATATCAAAAACCGGGGTTAATTATGAGGGTATGAATGCTATCGGCTATATAGTTTTCGACCCGACGTCGGGTGCGGGTGGGTTTATGATTAACGGCGAGTTAGCGGGAGGAATGGGAACTCGACAACCAGCTACATCAGTAAGAAACGTCTCACAATATTTTTGGGGTGATGGATCAGCACTTAGGACGATTGCTACCCGAGCCATGATAGTTATGCTTGGATTGACTTTGTTAGATTCTCCATACAAATCTAATGGAGAGAATCCCTTCGGGTCTGGTATTGATTGCTCAGGCCTGGTTTGGTATTTGTACGCGAATGTATATGGAATGAAAATTTTCCCTTATAAGTGCGGAGAGCCACGTTGTGCCCCACCCCCAGGATTGGGTTGTGCATACTGTCAGCATGAATATATATTGAGCAAAAATTGGAAGCATCTCTATGATGAAAAGCTTGACGGCGATATCCTATGGAGCAATGGCTATGACCATACAGGAATATATTATGGTATTCCAATTACAGGAACTTGGAGCACAGAAGATGCTGTGATTCACGCAAACCGCGGCAAATGGTTTAGTGCGGTTATTATTACTTCTACGAACAACGCAGCTTTTACAGGCGCACCAAGTGGTAGTATTATGCCCGATATCGGAAGACCAGTGCCCTAATGCAATACTAATAAATGAGTGATGCTGCTTTTTAAGTAATGACTGTTAAAAAAGAGCGCGACATAAATTCCAATTGGAGGATATATGTGTTCAAAAATAACTGGACAAATATTTTTATTTTTTTTACTTATGATCCCAACATCTGCTTTCTGCGATGATGCGTTGCTGCAAGTATACGGTGGCGGCTTGAAATTACAAGATGGAGAATCAACGAATATAAAAATGGAGGCTGAGACTGTAAAGATAATTTTGGGTAAAAATGATTATACTGTCGATGCGACTTTTGAATTTTTCAATTATGGAAAAACAACAATCGCTCAAGTAGGATTCCCAAAAAGTGGTTATGGCTATGCACCCGGTTTTAAAGGTGTTGCCAACTTTAATAGCTTCGAAACATGGGGTAACGGTAGAAAAACAAATGTTAAGGAAATTCTTGGTGAAGTGAGGTTTAATCATAAAAAGGCTGACAAAGAAAAGATCGATGAGATAAAGAAAGGTCATCTATCGGGCTGGTTTGAAGAAACACGCTGGCTGACGAAAAGTGTTACGTTCGTGGCGAATGCAAAAACAATAACACGAGTAAGATATGAGGCGTCATATGATGGTCGTCGTGACGAGAAATATGGCGAATATTTGTACGGGACTGGAAGAAGCTGGAAAGAGACGATCGGGAAAGCGAATTTTATAATAAAGGCGTCTCCCGGTGTTACATTATTGTGGGCTAAATTTACCGAAAATGGCTACTATCAGAATATACGAAAGTACGAATTTAGACGCCTGGGAGAGTACGAGTATGAATATGTTCTTAGAGACATCGAGCCCAAAGAAAATGAAAACCTTAAATTCTTAACAAGTACAACCTGGGAGGCTTGGGATGGCCCAGACTATTCAGTGAAGCGGGTAGAGCGAGAACGATTAGAACTTCTATCTCTATGGCAGTTGAGGATATTAAGAAATTCAATTTATGCATTTCATGGGAAGATATTCACTGATCCTAAACTTGATAATTATTTTAGAAAATACGATTGGTATAAGCCGAGACCAGATTTTAAAGAATCAGATTTAAATAAAATAGAGAAAGAAAATATTGCAGCAATCGCAGCTTATGAAAATGAACTGAAGGCTGCGTCGCATAAGTAGGTTCCGACTCATGTGTTTGCGATTTCGACTGCTTGACCGAGAAAGGATGACGTTATGAGGCGCACTGAAGGATGTATGCAGAAAAGACTGATAGGTCTCGTTGCCTTTGTCATTATTTCGGCTGGAGGTTTTTCTGCATTCGCCCAAGCTCCGCAAATTACCTCTGGGCTCTCCTGGCTCTATTCCGCGCAGACATCCACCGGTAATTGGCCGCAGGCATCGACCACGGACTACCATTCCACAGCGACAGCGATGGATGCCGTTTCCAGCCTTGATCCCTCAAACCCGGCCTACGGCGCGGCTTTCCAGTGGCTGAGCACACAGATCGTTTCTCCCACGGATTATCTTTCACGTCAGATCATTGCACTCGCACGTGCCGGTCAGGATACTTCGGGCTACCTGGCAAGCCTGTTCCTCTATCGAAATTTAGACGGCGGATTTGAAGGCGCAGATGGCTATCCCAACAGCTATATTCTCGACACCGCCCTCGCCATACAGGCTCTCAAAGCAGTCAACTATTCCGACATGACGCTGATCGGCCAATCTCTCAATTACCTTATCGCAAACCAGCATGCAGATGGCGGGTGGGGTCTTGCTTCCGGAGGCATCAGCAACGCAAATACCACAGCCACTGTGTTGAAGACGTTGTCTTTATACAATGGGATATTCATTAATCAAAGTTCAATCACCAATGCAGTAAATTATCTGCTGTCAAAACAGAACGCGGATGGCGGCTTTGGAAATTCTCCCTCGACGGTGTGGGATACTGCGCTGGCCTTCGATGCGCTTGTTGCGAGCGGTGCGAATATTTCCGCAATAGCGCCTTCTGCGATAAACTATCTCATGTCCACCCAACTCGCTGATGGGTCATGGGATGAGGACCCGTATTCCACCGCGATAGCCCTTCGTGCGATTGCAAGTGCGCGAGCTAACCTTGCCCTCTCATCAACCGATATTTCTCTTTCAAAGTCCATGCCGCAAGAAAATGAGTCCGTCACAATTACCGCGACGGTTCACAATACCGGTTTTGATAGCGCTTCCAATGTTATAGTGCGTTTTTATCTTGGTGATCCATCAGCGGGCGGCGTTCAAATCGGTTCTGATCAAATCATCCCGTCTTTATCTGTGAATTCCTCATCATCTGTTTCCATCACCCAAAGTTTCACCGGCACGGGCGGCAAAACCATCTTCGTTGTGGTCGATCCCGATAACCTCATCTCCGAAACATCGGAAGCCGATAACAAATCCTCTGCCCGCGTCTGGGTTGCCACAGCGCCGGACCTTGCGGTCTCTTCCGAAGACCTGACGCCCTCGACCTACGTGCCTGCATCGGGCACTGCCTTTACCCTGAACTACACAGTCCGTAATCTCGGCGAATCTGCGACAGCGGGGTTCGACGTCGCGGTCTATGATGGAAGCACCTCCGGTACGCCCCTGCAAACAGCACACATCTCCGGCCTTAACGGCGCTGAAGTCCGGACCGGCACCTTCGGCGTCACGCTCACCGGCGATGGGGCGCATACGCTCTCCGTAGTCGCCGACACCGGCAACGTCATCACTGAAGCATCCAAAACCAACAACACCGGCTCCGTCACGGTCCAGGTCGGAGGAGTGCAGGCCCAGGCTGACCTTGTGGTCACAGCCGCGGACATCGCGCTCACGCCCAGCCGTCCCACGGCAAATCAGACTGTCCAGATCAGCGCCTTGATCAGGAACCAGGGCATAGAAGCGGCTAACGGCTTCCTGGTCGAGCTCTACGACGGCGCGCCGGAGTCCGGCGGTACGCTCATATTCTCGCAGTCGATGAGCCTTGCCTCGGGAACCGATCAAACAATAACAACGAACTGGACAGTTTCTCCGGGCATCCATGATGTTTATTTGGTTCTCGACAGAACCAATCTAACCGTTGAGACCAACGAAACCAATAACACCGCCTCCCTCCGCGTCATGACCGACATGGTGGACATCTCCCTTTCGGCAACCGACCTTGTTTTCACACCCAGCCATCCGGTGAACGGCGATGCCGTGGTTCTGTCCATCACTGCGCACAATACAGGCATCCAACCGACCGGCCCGTTCAACCTCACGCTCTATAACGGCGATCCGAATGCAGGAGGCACGCTGCTACAGACGTATGCAGTAACCAGTATACCGGGCGACGGCAGCGCGACCGTGACCTATACCTTTACCGCATCCCCTCAGACCTATCGCTTCTACGCGATAGCTGACACGGAGAACGTCGTTGCTGAGATGTACGAAGACAACAACCTCGCCATCCGGTCGCTCAAGATCAAGGCCCCGGGCGAAGTCCTCGGACCGGACCTCGTCCCGATCAAGATCGACCTTTC
This sequence comes from Nitrospirota bacterium, assembly GCA_043731355.1. Lineage (GTDB taxonomy): Bacteria > Nitrospirota > UBA9217 > UBA9217 > UBA9217 > GWC2-56-14. The sequence continues at coordinate 11,444 of JAYTJE010000124.1, read as the reverse complement.
GGGAAGCATCACTGACCCCCTGACGCTGGCCATCAGCGGCAATGCGCAGGTCACGTTCCAGAACAAGGGCGACAACAAAATCGAGCTGCCATTCAATGTAATCGTCTTCGAGGACAAGGATAACAACGGCGTCTACACGTCAGGCATGGACAACCTTCTCGGCACGAGCACCATGGTGACCGGCCCGACCGCGAGCATCCCGGCAATCTGGCCCGAAGGCGCGGGCATGGTCTCTGTTCCGCTCGCAGGCACGGTGAAGTTCCTGCACTCGCCGCTGTATGCGATGATCGACTCCGGCGATGTTATCCTGGAGCAGGACGAGGCGAACAATCTGCTGGTCTCGTGCAAAGATTGTGAAGTAGTGCCAACGAACCCGATACAGCCGGTGCTCAAGTGGAAGTGGCCCAGCGGAGACATGCCTTGCTCCGGCCAGGTGACATCTCAGCCCGTGATTGCCCCGCTCATAGACACGAGCGGAGACGGCAAAATCAATGAAAAGGACGATCCCTACATCCTGTTCCTGACGCCTGATAGGCTTGGTTGTGGGGGCGGTGGACTCGCTTCAATTTATGCGGTCAACGGCAAAACCGGACAGGAATTGTTCACGGTACACAGCCAGGAGAACTCAACCGCGCTTTCGATTATGGCAGGGGCACATCTTGCCGTGGGAGATATCAACAATGACGGCATCCCGGAGATATTAGTCACCAAATATTATGATGGGAATCTTCTGGCATTTAAAAATGACGGTACGCTCCTGTGGGATAATACAGTACAAATCAGCAATTGGAATCTGGCCCATCGGTGGTCGCCTTCGTATTATGTACAGGTAGGACAGGTTGCGCCGATTTCGATTTCCGATATAGATGCGGACGGTTTGCCGGATATTGTCACCGGTGCGGCGGCATTCAACGGTGACGGATCGGTCAAGTGGGGTCGTCCGACTGCTTTCGCGTATGGAGAGGGGACACAGTTAGCAGACCCCAATTCTGTGACGGTTGCGGACATCGATTTGGACGGACAACAGGAAATATTGGCGGGCAATACTGTTTATAACGCCGATGGCACGGTTAAATGGTGGAATAATAATTTGACCGACGGGTTCAGTCTGGCGGTGAATCTGAACGACGATCCGTACCCGGAAATATTATATGGTACGATAGTCAACAACGGCTCCGTGATTGGCGTCAGGATTTACCTCTTTGACTATACCGGGCAAATCATATGGGGTCCGGTGTATATACATGATCTTGAACCAACAGCGCCGCTTTGGCTCATGTGGGACAGCTTCGTTATTGCTGACTTCGACGGTGACGGCGAGACCGAGATCGGGATTAAAGGATATGATAATTATTTTTTGCTTGATCGCAATGGTGTTCTGAAAAACAGCATCCCCATGCCGTGGTACTCTTCGCCGGTCATAACAGTCAAAAATATGTCTTCGCCCACTGTCTTCGATCTGAACGGCGACGGCAGACCGGAGCTTATTTCCAACAACGGTGTAACCTTCAAAATCCAGGACGTCAAGACCGGCACTGTTTTATATCAAGAGCCTTTCGGCGGCTCCAATTCCAATGCCTATTCCAGTGTAATCGTTTCAGACGTGGACAACGACGGTCACGCCGAGCTCGTGGTTTTCGGCGGAGAAGGCGTAATGACACCGCAAAATGGATTGAGCATCTATCGGGCACAGAACAATGACTGGGTCGGCAGTCGTACGATCTATAATGAACTCTTCTATCACGTTACGAACGTGAATGACGACGGTTCGATCCCGCAGTACGAGGCCCCGAGCTGGCTTTTGAATAACACGCACCAATGGCAGGCTGCTGTTGCCCCTGCGTCGAATCCTTATCTTACGCCGAACCTCACGGCCGCGTATCTTCGCGCGGCGCAGAACAGCACCGGTTTGCACTTTACTGTCAGGATCGGCAACGGCGGGGCAAAGGAAGCCCTGGCCGGAGTTCCGGTCACCTTCTATGACGGTCCTTCGACAGGCTCAGGACAGGCTCAAGCCACAGGCACTTTGCTCGGCACAGCATTGACGACCAGGGTGCTCCAACCGGGAGAGTACCAGGACCTTATCCTTGGCGTAGGCAGCCTCGCAGACGGCCCGCACCACATCTACGCGGTTGTTAACCCCTGTTCAAGCAGTTCAAACTGTTCAAGCCGTATTTCAGAATGCAATTATGACGACAATCAAACAGAGCTCGACCTCACCATGGCCACGGGACTGCCCGACCTCAAAGTTGGGACTGAGGACATAGCCATCTCAGTATCACCTATTGCCGAAGGAAGCATAATCCCAATCACAGTGACCGTCCGGAACATCGGACTGGTTGCTGCATCGAACATCGAAGTTAAGCTCTCAAATGGAAATCCCGCATCAGGCGGCGCATGGATAGGCCTGCCCCAGACGATCACCAACATAAGCGCTGGCGGCTCCGCAGTCCTCACTTTCAGCTTCGACACCCTCGGCCACGCGGGCCAGAACATCCTTTATGTGTCCCTTGATCCGGACAGCACGGTCGTCGAGGCCACCAGAGAAAACAATATTGCCTTAGTCAGCATCAATGTCCAGGCCCCGACGCTTCCGAATTTCACCATAACGACAGACGGCATCCAGACCGTTCCTGCGAACCCGCGTGAAGGGGAGCAGGTCATTGTTACCGCTACTGTTACGAACCGCGGAGCGGCGACGGGGAATGTACCGGTCCGAATTGCAGTTCGGAGTGATGAGTTGGGAGTGGGGAGTGAGGTCTACGGTGAAACGAAGATCATATACCCGATCCTCAGCCTCGGGCAGAGCGCTACGGTTACTGCTCCGTTCGATACTGCCGGGTTCGCGGGACAGAGGAGCATTGTGGTCACCATCGATCCGGCAAACCTCATCACTGAATCGGACAAGACCGACAACAGCGCCTCGAAGCCGATCTTTATCCAGTCCGCCGGGCTCACGTCGTCCGTTCTTCTCGACAAGCCCGCGTATCAGGCGAACGAGAACATGACAGCGACGATCACCACCTCGAACTCGACTGCTGATGCCCGTTCACTCTTCCTGACCATGGCGGTCAAGGACAGCGCCGGGAACCTGATCGCCACGATCTTGTCAGGAGACGCCGTGACCCTCGGCCCGAACGGCGCAGTGACACTTACCCGGACCTGGAACATTGGAAATAACCTGGCGGGGAGCTACGCATTAACCGCAGAGGTCGCAGAGGGTGGCGTTGTCATATCGAAAGCAAATGCGGGCTTTACCATAACGGCTGACAAGAGCGCAAGCGCAGGCGTAACAACGGACAAAGTCTCTTATAACCTGAACGAGACTGCGGCCCTTACCTCCGTCATCACCAGCCAGAGCGCCAATTACATTCAGGAGAATCTATCAGCGACAATAACCGTAACAGGGGCCGGCGTCCAGGGTCCAGGGGCCAGTCCTCTCTATACCGAAACAAAAATCATCACCACCCTCATGCCGGGAGCGGCATTCACGTTCAAGAGCTACTGGAATACCGGGGTCTATCCGGCAGGGGCCTATCCTGTTTTGCTTGAGGTGAAAGACTCGATCGGCGCGCTGATCTCAACAGGGACGACGACCGTCACCATAACCAATGTCATATCACCCAAGACCGCGCTCCGGGGCCAGGTGTCCGTTGACAAGCAGAGCCTCATGTCAGGCGAACCGGTGAATGTCTCCTATTCAGTGACGAACATCGGCAACGTGGACCTCCCGGCGGTCACCTTCTCGGTCCAGACCGTTCATGTGGTGAACCAGACCGTGTACGACAACCTCGCATCCCAGGCAACGCTCACCATGGGTGGGACGTACACAAGTTCCGGGACAATCGACAGCACGACCTACAGCGCCATGGACTACCTCGTCGTGCTCCGGGCGAACATCGGCGGTATCGAAGAAACTCTTGCGGGAACCTATTTCCGCGTGGAAGGCGCGCCCACGGTCCCGGCGCTCATTGCTCCCGCCATGGGCGTTGACGTGGACACCTTTACGCCTGCACTCACGGTCAGCAATGCTTCTGACCCCAACGACGACAAGCTCACCTATGAATTCGAGCTCTATAGCGACAGCGGACTTTTGGACCTTGTGACATCGTCAGGAGTTCGGAGTGAGGAGTTGGGAGTGACGTCGTGGATTAGCTCAAATCCGCTCATAGAAAACCACGTGTACTATTGGCGGAGCCGGGCTTATGACGGCAAGCTCTATGGTCCCTGGATGGATGCCGCCTCGTTCCGGGTGAATACGATAAACGATCCGCCAACAGCGCCGATGCCTTTAAGCCCGGCTGACTTGACCTCAGTTTCGGTGCTTACGCCGGTCCTTACGAACACGAACGCGATCGACCCGGACAGCGTGAACCTGACGTATAACTTCGAGGTGTCCCTCAATCCTGATTTCACCCGGATCGTTGCGCAGACCCAAGGCGTTTTCGAAAGCCAGGGGACAACCTCTTACCAGGTATCTCCGGCGCTTTCCGAGAACACCTGGTACTACTGGCGCGCCCAGGCCGACGACTGGCAGGTCAAAGGCCCCTGGTCTGCACCCTTCAGTTTCTTCGTGAACACCACGAACGATGCGCCCACAAAACCTGTGATCCTGTTGCCAACGAGTAACGCCGTTATTACGAGCCTGAACGCGGACATCGTGCTCCAGAACAGCACGGACATCGATTCTTCGGTCATCTCGTATTCCTATGAGGTCGATACTGTCCCATCCTTTGACTCGGGCTCGACCATCCGTTCCGGCGTCATCCCAGCTGGACAAGGAACGACGACCTATCAGGCCGCCGGACTGCTGGATAACACCCTGTACTACGTTCGCGCCATTGCAAGCGACGATAGCAGCGCTGAAAGCGGCTGGACAGATGCTATCAGCTTCTTTGTGAACACGGTCAATGACAAACCTTCCGCGCCCGTGATTTCCAATCCTTCTCTCGGCGCGGGAGTGAGCGTGTTTACGCCGACCCTGACGGTCTATAACGCAACAGACCCTGACCGGGATCAGCTTACCTATGACTTTGAGGTTTATGCTGATGCGGGATTGACAATTCAGGTGACAGGGGACAGGGGCCAGGGTACAGTATGGACCGTACCCGTGACGCTCACGGAGAACCAGACCTACTATTGGCGTGTCCGGGCCTTTGACGGGGCTCTGTACAGCGATTGGGCCGGGGCCTGGTTCGTGGTGAACACGGCCAATGACGCGCCCGGCGCGCCTGCTCTGTATGCGCCGCTCGATGGAGCGACCCTTGCCACGTTCCTGCCGACTTTGTCTGTCACCAATGCCGTGGACCCGGACAGCGATACGCTCACCTATGCTTTTGAGCTCTTGAACGCGGGTGTGCTCGTAGCAACCCAGTCAGGAGTCCGGAGTGAGGAGTCAGGAGTGACCTCATGGACAGTCATCTCAGCGCTCAACGACAACACCACCTATCAGTGGCGCGCCCGGGCATTCGACGGCGACCGCTACGGGCCGTGGATGAACATGGCGACGTTTACCGTGCATGTGCAGCAGACCGGCCTCAATGTCGAGATAGAAGTGGAGCCCGAGACGCTCAATCAAAAGAGCCACGGCAACTGGGTCATGGTGGAAATCGAACTGCCGCATGGATACCATGCCTCGGACGTGGATATCTCCTCGATCCGGCTCGAAGGCGTTGTTCCTGTTGAGACGCGGCCCTATAACCATTACAAACATCATGATAATGGCTGCGAGCATGACCACGCGGAGCACGAGCATGACGAGCTTAAGGTGAAGTTCGATCGAAGCGCAGTGCTCGCGGTCCTTCCGAACGGTAACCATGTTCCTGTCCACGTAACCGGCAGGATTGGGAGCGCGACGTTTGAGGGAGTGGATTTTATCAAGGTGATCCATTAAAAGGGAGATTGCATGAAACAGATCGACAGCACGTTGCTTGATTCTTTGATTGCCCAGGCGAAGGCTTCGCCGAGACAGCGGGCGCACTTTAACCTTCATCCGGAACTGAACGACCGTGTGCAGCGATTATGTATCGCCATGGAGCCGGGAACGTATGTGCGGCCGCACCGGCATGCCGATCCTGAGACCTGGGAAGTGCTGGTCATCCTTCGCGGGTCGCTGGCGCTCAATATTTTTGATGACCGGGGGCGGGTCATCGAACGGACCGTGCTCAAAGCCGGCGGACCGGTCAGCATGGTGGAATTTTCTCAAAATACCTGGCATGCTCCGGCAGCGCTCGAGACCGGCACGGTCGTGTTTGAGGTAAAGCAGGGACCGTACCGGCCGATCGCTGAACATAATCTGGCCGCCTGGGCGCCAGCGGAAGGCATGTCCGCTGCAGCGGGCCTTATCGAATGGTACGGTCGCGCAAAAGTTGGGGAGCTGCCGCCGAAACACTGACCATGAAACTCCATTTTTTTCTTGCATTCCGGGAGCTGGTGTGTTAAAAAGCAGCATCACTCTGGGGAACATCCTGAAGGGTGGGCATTTCTTTTGCCCACTCTTTTTATTTGGGGGACGCAATGGCCGACATCGTTGACCATATAAGACAGCTCCTTGACCCGATTCTTGCATCTCTTGGCCTTACGCTCTGGGACCTGGAGTTTCAGCGTCAGGGTCCGCAGTGGCTTTTGAGAATCTATATTGACCGGGAGTCCGGAGTGACCCTGAGCGACTGCGAGTCCGTGAGCCGTGATCTGAGCGCGGCCCTGGACGTGGAAGATATCATCACCCACTCCTACTCGCTCGAAGTATCATCGCCCGGCCTGGACCGGACCCTGTCGAAGCCGGAGCACTTTGCGAGATTTTCCGGCAGTACGGTCAGGATCAAGGTGTATCTGCCCATTGACGGGCAAAAGGTCTTTCAGGGCAAGCTGCTGGGGCTCTCCGAAACGGGCATGGTAAAGGTAGAGGTTGTCGGCGGGACGGTCATGGAATTTACCATGAGCGCGATCACCAAAGCTTCCCTCGTTGTAGAACTGTAGGAAGAACGATTTTTTGTAATTATATCTTTAGCATCCGCAGGATGCATGTATGGCGGCCCTGTTTTCAGTAGCTTGATATGGACTGTCTATATTCTCAGGAGGCAACGGAGTTATGGGGCAAGAATTAGTTCAAATGATTGACCAGATCAGCAAAGAAAAGGGCATCTCCAAGGAAATGGTGATCGAGGCGGTCGAGTCAGCCCTGGTGAGCGCCGCCCGGAAGAAGCATGGCGCACAGCGCATAGCCGTTCAGATCGACCCCAAGCGCGGCGACATCATCATGTATGCCTACAAAAAGGTCGTGGGGGAGGTCGTGAACTCCGAAGAGGAGATCACGCTGGAGGAAGCCCAGGCGCTCTTTCCCGATGCGCTCCTGGACGGTGAAGTGCCTCTGCAGATCGAGTTTAACGGTTTTGGCAGGATCGCGGCGCAGACCGCCCGTCAGGTCATTGTGCAGAAGGTGCGCGAGGCCGAGCGCGAAGTGATCCTGAAGGAGTTTAACGACAAGATCGGTCAGTTAGTGAACGGCATTGTCCTTCGCCATGAAAAAGGCGCCTACTACATAGACCTGGGAAAGACCGAGGCCGTGCTCCCCGCGCGCGAGCAGGTGCCGCGTGAGAGCTACCGCAGGGGAGATCGCGTGCGGGCCTATGTCATGGAAGTGCGGGACACTTCGAAGGGACCGCAGGTGGTGCTCTCCCGGGCCCATCCTGATTTCGTGTCGCGCCTCTTTGAGATGGAGGTCCCCGAGATCTACGAAAATATCGTTGAAGTTAAAGGTGTTGTGCGCGAAGCCGGAGACCGGACAAAGATCGCGGTCGCGTCGAAAGAATCCCAGGTTGACCCCGTGGGCGCCTGCGTCGGCATGAAGGGTTCGAGGGTCCAGGCGGTCGTGCGGGAGCTTCACGGCGAGAAGATCGATATCATCCCCTGGTCGGCCGATCCGCGTATCTTTATCGCAAAAGCGCTGAGCCCCGCCGTGGTGGAAAAGGTCGGCGTTACCGAAGAGGACCGCTCCGCTCTTGCCGTGGTCGCGGATTCCCAGCTTTCGCTTGCCATCGGAAAAAAAGGACAGAACGTCCGGTTGGCGGCAAAACTGACCGGTTGGAAGATAGATATTCTGAGCGAATCCGAGTACGACCAGGAGCGCCAGAAGGAACGCGAGCAGGAGATCGAAGCCGCCATTGTTGAGGAAACGCGCAAGATGGCGGAAGAGACCGAGGCCGCTGAAACCCTGGAAGCCGAGGTTTCCGCGGAGCCCTCTTCCGGATCGCCATTACTGAGCATCGAAGGCGTAGGCAAAAAGACCGCGGAGCAGCTGGCGCAGGCCGGGTATGACACCGTGGAAAAAGTCGCGGCAATGACTGACGAGGACATCCTGGCAGTCCCCGGCATTGGCGAAAAAACCGCGCAAAAGATCCTGGTGGCTGCGCGAGCCATGTTGAAGAGCTGAAGGCCGGGTGTCGGTGAGTGAACAAAAACGTCAACCGGAACGGACCTGCATCGGCTGCCGGGGCGTGTTCAAAAAGGACGAGGTCGTCCGGGTCGTAGCCGGCCCAACGGGGTTTGTCATCGATTACCGCGAGAAGCTGCCGGGCAGGGCGGCCTATGTCTGTCCGCGCATTGATTGCATTCGCAAGGCGCTGGGCAAAGGGAACCTGGCACGGTCCCTGAACAGCAAGGCCAGCCCCCCGGGGGAGCAGGAGTTCATCTCCCAGCTCCTGGCCAGCAGCACGGAAAAGATAAAGTCCCTGATCGTGATGGCGGCAAAAGCGGGCATGTTGTTGTCGGGGTATTCGGCGGTGCATGACGGCGTGGAGAAGGGCAGGGTCAAAGCGCTGCTTTTCGCCGCCGATGTCTCCGAAGGCACCCATGAAAAGATCATGGCCTCGGAAGCAGTGCCAAAGCGACAGGCGGTGTTCCTGACCAAAGATGAGCTCGGCGCTTTGCTTAACAGGGAGTTGGTCGGGATCCTGGGTATTACGGACAAGGGTTTTGCCGAGGCCATATTCACCGAGATCGATAGATTAAAAAACTTGATAAGCGTAGAGAAATAGAGTAATATAACCACCTATTTTCAGTAGGTTTCGGGGGTATGTGAGTTTATGACAGTGATCAGGGTACATGAGTTAGCCAAGAAGATGGGTGTCGAAAGCAAGGACCTCATCCTGGTGCTTGAAAAAATGGGCATCACGGCAAAGACCCCGTCCAGCGGTCTCGACGATAAGGAGTCAAAGTCCCTGATCGAGAAGCTCAAGGCCGTTCGCAAGGATAAGGAAAAAGACAAGATAAAAAAAGAGACGGTTGACCCCCTTGCTTCGGGAGAGGAACGGAGAAAGAAGGCGGCCGCTCTTATCGGCAAGTTTTCGTCTACCCTTGAAAAGCCGGGCGCCAAGCCGAAACCCGCGCCCGTCATTCCTCCGATGCCGAAGCCGGAAATGCCCGCCCCCCCGGTTATTTTACCTCCCGGACAGGTAAAGCCCGCGCCGGTTGCCGCTGTTGAGGCCGTAGTGCCTGCGGTGGCATCAGCAACACCCGCGGTTGTACCCGCTCAGCCGGAAAAGGCGGCAATCGTGCCAACCGTTGTCCCTGCCGCCCCGCAACGGCCTAATACCCCTTATCCGACCTCCGGACCCGGCGCCCGTCGTCCTTATTCCGGACCCGGTCAGCCCCGTCCCGCCGTGGGTGCTGTTCCCCGGTCGTCGAGGCCTTTTGTAAAATCAGGTTTTAGCTCGCCGGTCATGCAGCCTGCCCAGGCCCCGCCCTCACTGCTGCCCACAAAACCATCCAAGAAAAAGTGGCAGAAAAAGGGCGAGTTCGAGAACAAGACCGACCGTGAGTTCCGCGAAAAACCGTCATTCAAGAAACTGCCGGATCTTAAAACGTTGCCCGCGGGCAAACGATCGCATAAAAAAGACGATCGCTATGCACCACAGTCCGATGTTGCCGAAATTACGAAGCCGCGGAAAAAAGTGGTCAAGATCCAGGAAGGCTGCACCATAAAAGAGTTCGCCGAGGTCATTGGCCAGAAGGTGAGCGATGTCATCAAAAAACTGATGGCCAACGGCATCATGGCGACGCAAAACCAGCAAATGGATACTGATGCCGCCATGATCCTTGCCGAAGGGTATGGCATCAAGGCCGAGATCATGAGCATTGAAACGGCCGAGGATGTGCTGGAAGAAACGGTTGACACCGCCGAATCCCAGGTGTTGCGTCCGCCGGTGGTCACGATCATGGGCCACGTGGACCATGGCAAAACTTCGCTCCTGGACGCGGTCCGGGAAACGAACGTTGTTTCACGGGAAGCGGGAGGCATTACCCAGCATATCGGCGCCTACCAGGTGAGCCTGAACAACAGGGACATCACCTTCCTCGATACTCCGGGACATGCGGCGTTCACGGCAATGCGCGCGCGCGGCGCCCAGGTGACCGATATCGTGGTCCTCGTCGTTGCCGCCGATGACGGCGTGATGCCGCAGACGCGTGAGGCGGTCAATCATGCAAAGGCAGCCAAGGTGCCGATCATCGTGGCCATCAATAAGATCGACAAGCCCGAATCCAAGCCTGACCGCATCAAGCAGGAACTGGCCGAATTCGAACTGACGCCTGAAGAATGGGGCGGCCAGACCATTTTCTGCGAAGTGTCCGCGAAGAAGAAGATCGGCCTCGAACATTTGCTCGAAATGATCCTCATCCAGGCCGATGTGCTGGAACTGAAAGCCAACCCCGACAAAATGGCGAGGGGTACGGTCATCGAAGCCAAACTCGACAAGGGACGCGGCCCGGTGGCTACGGTGCTTGTCCAGTCCGGTACGCTCAAGGTCGGTGACTTCTTCGTGACCGGCTCACAGTTCGGCAAAGTGCGCGCGCTGATCAACGACAAGGGTGAAAGGATCGAGAGCGCCGGGCCTTCCATGCCCGCCGAGGTCATCGGTTTTTCCAGTGTGCCGCTGGCGGGCGATCGTTTCGTCGTGCTGGAGGAAGAACGCAAGGCCCGCGCGATCGCGGAAAGCCGTCAGGCCAAGCAGCGGTCCACCGAGCTTGGCTTGATGAAGAAGGTCACGCTGGAGGACCTGCATGCGCAGATTCTGGAAGGCGTGGTCAAGGAGCTGAATATCGTGATCAAGGCGGACGTGTCGGGTTCCGCCGGGGCCATTGTCGATTCGCTCGAAAAACTGTCCACCGCTGCGGTCAAGCTCAAAGTGATCCACACCTCGGTGGGCGCCATAACCGAGACCGATGTGATGCTCGCCGCGGCGTCGAACGCCATCATTATCGGGTTCAGCGTCCGTCCCGAACCGAAGGCCGCCGAACTGGCGCAGCGCGAAGGCGTCGACATCAGACTGTATAATATCATCTACAATGCCATTGACGATATCAAGGCCGCCATGGAAGGCCTGCTTGAACCGACGCTGAAAGAACGCATCCTGGGACGGGCGGAAGTGCGTCAGACCTTCCATGTC